>CALMZO010000296.1 GCA_937870825.1 uncultured Chloroflexota bacterium
GATATATTCGATGTCTTCGACTTCTAATCCCGCGAACGTCAATTTTTCCGCGAGTTCGGGAATCGGAAGTGTGATGTTCACGAAATCGTTTAACCACGAGACGGGAACTTTCATTTTCGTAACCCTTTACGATGTTGTTCGAGTAACACCGCGAATATCACAATCACCATGCCCACCAACACGACCATATGCCCAAATTCGCCCAACACATCCATCGCGCGTGACCATTTCACATCGGACACGAGCGGCGCGATGTGGTAAATCAAATCCCAGCCGCCGCCGCCGAGAATGAGCGCCCAGCCGATGAGACCGATGGGAGAGAATGCGGGTGATTTCAAGAAACGCATAAACAAAGGACGAATGACGAACGACGAATGACGAACGACCAACAACTAACGACTAACGACTTTCTCCACTTCATGAATTCGCGCGAGTTGATGTTCCAAATCTTGCTGTGTGTCGAGCATCGCGTTTTTGAGGATGGGAAAAATCGCAAAGACCGTTGTCACGCCAAACAGAATTCCCGTAATCCAACGCGCCCACGAATTGAATGAGCCGAGCATGTTGCCGTAATAAAATTCGTTCGAGAACGCGTTCAAGGTAATCACGCGCAGCCAATCGTTCGTGTCGCGGAAACCTTGTCCCGAACTGCCCGCCACTATATCATTGACCATGTGTGTGAACCCATCGAGACCGAGCGGCAGCACGCCGAGCGCAACCCACACGACGAGCGAAAGACGCGGCACGCGTTTTCCGAAGATTGCCCACAAGACGCCGCCGAGCCAAACGCCGCCGTACGTCGAAATCATGCGGTCACTCCACGCCATCTTCCAACCCATTTCGGGATTGCCGACGAATTGGCGCAGCACGAGTTGGTTTTCCGTTGACCAAACCTGTCCGATTTGCTCCAAACTGTACATCGTCTGCGTTCCATAGAAAAAGAGTGAACGTTCCGGCAGTTGGTGGCAAAAGAAACTGTAGATAAAGTACAAACCATTGCCCGCGCCTGTCATGCCATTTTCCATAAAGAACGGTGCGAGAAACGGCGCCCACACCCACGCGCCGTACACAATCAAAAACAGCGCGAGCCAATGTTTCACGATAAAGAGCGCAACGGAATCAACGCCTTTGATGATGCTGCGCGTGGTTGGACTGACGGTAGAAGGAGTTGTGCTTGCCATGTTTGTTCGACAGAAGACGGATGACGGTGGACGAATTCAATCGTTCGTCGTCCGTCGTTCGTCGTCCGTCCTTTTCAAAACTGTTCCAAAAACCTCAAATCATTTCCCCAAAACAATCGCACGTCGGTGATGCCGTGTTTCAACATTGTAATGCGTTCGGGACCCATGCCAAAGGCAAAGCCACTCCATTCGTCGGGGTCGTAACCGCCGTTCCGCAACACAATCGGATGCACCATGCCGCCGCCCAGAATTTCGAGCCAGCCCGTGTACTTGCACAAGGGACAGCCCGCGCCTTCGCAGATGATACATTTTACGTCCATCTGCGCGCTCGGTTCCGTAAAGGGAAAATGGTCGGCAAAAAATCGGACGGGGCGTTCGCCAAACATGCGCCGCGCAAATTCCGTGAGTGTGCCTTTCAAATCGCTGAACGTGATGTTGTGTCCGACGGCGAGTCCTTCCACCTGATTGAATTGGATTTCATACCGCGCGCTGGTCTGTTCGTAGCGATAACACATGCCGGGCAGGATTGCGCGAATCGGATTCGGATACATCGCGCGCATCACGCGAATTTGTCCGGGCGATGTGTGGGTTCGCAGCACAACGCGTTCATCCGTGTCCGCGACATAGAACGTACTCCAGTTGTCGCGCGCGGGATGGTACGGCGGAATGTTCAGCAGTTGGAAATTCATAATGTCGGTTTCCACCTGCCGCGTGCGGTACACCTGAAAACCCATCTCGCCAAAAATTTTATACATTTCGCGCAAGGTTTGAATCGCGGGATGAATGCGCCCGCGCTGTGGGCGTCGCCCGGGCAATGTCACATCGAGCGGCTCGGCTTCCAACGCTTCGGACAATTCGCGCTGTTTGATTGCGCCGACCTTGGCATTGAACGCGTTCTCAAGCGCGTTCTTGACCGCGTTCGCCGCTTTGCCAAATGCGCCGCGTTCTTGTTTTGGCAACGCGCCGATTTGTTCAAACAATGCATTGACCGCGCCCTTGCGTCCGACAAATTCCACGCGCCATTCTTCTAATTTGGCATTGTCCCAAATCGAATCAAGTTGCGCGAGCGCGCGAGATTGGAGTTCGTGTGCGGATTCCATACTTTTATTTGCAAATTGAAGGTTCAAGGTTAGACGTTCAACCTTCAACGCTCAAGTGGTTCGGGCGGTAAAAAATTTTTATTCTCATCACGTCGCGCAGTCCGAATCGCCACAATCGCGTCGTGGTTCAAGCCGCCATAGATGTGCGGATATTTTTTCGCCGCGTCATCGTACTGAATCTTCGCTTTCACCTTTTTTGTCTCGATATACAAGTAGACGTGCGGACCGCGTTCGCGCTTGTAAAACAAATTCGCCACGCGCGCCATTTCCTTTGCGTCCTTGGTGCAATGAATGAATCCATCGTGCGCGAACTGTTTCGGCAAATACACCGCGTTTTTCGTTTGCCTTTCGTAAAAACGTTTTGGGACCAAATGATAAATGAGCATGCGGCAACGTACAATCAACAAAAAACTCTCATCCCGATTGGGACGAGAGTTCGAATCCTACGGATTCTTGATTCCCGCGTTACCACCCAGATTAAGTGACAGGTTACAGGTGACAACGGACAAGAAATTTTTCTTGCCCCTTGACACAAGGCACTTGACACTTCACTCGTACGCGTAACGTGCGTGTACGGCGTGGACTACTGACCTCACCCTCAACCCTTCGCCTACAAGGCGAGGGGCGTGTTCGCCCGCGCAGCTCGGGAGTGAATTTCCGCCGCCCTTGCATAAAAAGGTTTCAGCCGTTGCCCTTTTCTCTCTGGATGCGTTGTGTGGCGTACTCGTTCCGTCGTCGCTGTTTCGTTTCGAATTATGCGACATTGAACCGTTTTGTCAACTCTTTTTGCGTCCGCGATGCGGCAATTTTTCCAGCGTCAACGCGAGCCGCGCGCGTTTCGCGAGAGTGGTGTTGCCTTTTTTTGCAGCCGCGCGCAGTTTCGATTTCGGGATTTTTTCATCTTCGGGGACGCCGAGTTGTCGGTGAAGCGCGCCCGGTTTCTTGACTGCCTTTTGGATAAATTTCTTTTTGCGTTCTGCCATTTTTCCTCCATTCGATATATTCACTTTCATTACGAAGGAGAAGAGCGAGTTTGGCGCTATGGCAATTTTTTTTCAAAACACAAACTTGTGTCGGCGCTCTTGACGTACGCGCCAAAGGGCGGAATCCGCACAAAGCCGCATTTTTCGTACAACCCAATCGCCTCGTGCTGGTGAATGCCCGTTTCCAACCGCAGCACCCGCACATTGTTTTCGCGCGCAAAATGTTCCAAATGTTGCAGCAGCATTTTCGCAAGCCCTTTGCCGCGAAACTTCGGACGCACGTACATGCGTTTCACTTCGCCGTAGGCATCGCCAAAAAATTGAATGCCGCCGCAGCCCGCAGGTTCGCCGTCATGCCGAATCACAAAAAACGCGACGTTTTCGCGAATCAACTTCTCGACGCTATAACCGTGGCGACTTGCTGCCGCATACACCGCACTCAAAATATCTTCGAGTTCGTCAATGAGTGCGCGCGCGTCCGCGCTGTCGGGACGTTCCGGTGAAATCGTTATGGGCATGACTGTACGACCTTGAACTCGGCCGGTGGAATGATGCTGTCACGCGCCGTGCCGGCTCACTTGCAAATCGCGCAGCAGCCCATCACTCAAACTATAAATAAAACCATACACGCTCAAGTTTTGTCCGCGCGTCCACGCGTCTTGCACAATCGTCGTTTGGCACACATGCGCGACTTGTTCAATCACATTCAATTCGCACAAGCGCGCAATTTGATTTTCTTTGCCGTCAATCGCGGCAAGCTGCGCCGCATGTTTTGCGTGAACATCTTGCACATGCCGCAGCCAGTTGTCAATCAAGCCAAGTCGCTGCTTTTCAAACGCCGCGCGCACGCCGCCGCAGCCGTAATGCCCGCAGACAATCACATGCTGCACCTTGAGTACGTCCACCGCGAATTGCAGCACTGCCAAGCAATTCAGGTCCGTATGTACCACCACGTTCGCCACGTTGCGATGCACAAACATTTCACCGGGCATCAAGCCCGTGAGTTGGGTTGCGGGCACGCGGCTGTCGGAACAGCCAATCCACAAACACGGCGGCGCTTGCTGCTGCGCGAGCTTTTCAAAAAAAGTCGCGTCCTGCGCGCGCAGCTGCGCCGACCATTGGCGATTGTTTTCGAGCAGCGTTTGAATGTACGTCATTCGTCTGCAAGCGAATAATCCAGGATGTACGAGTGCTTGCCCTCCTCAATGAGAATTTTCATTTCGCCGGCAATGCCGCGCAGTTCATCGGTGCCCGAGTCCGGCGCAACGACAATCTTGAGAGATTGCTCGCCGCACTTGGCGATTCCCTGATGCACCAAAACAAAACTCCCGCGTCGCCCGTGCAGTGTCCCGGTCACGCGTTCTATGGCAGCATACACCGCCGAATCGTTCTCCATCATCGCGGTCAACATTTCGCCTTTGCTCGTACCCTCGATGTCGCCGCGAAACATTTTTTCGAGCGTCATTCTACCGAGCGTCGAACCGGCCCCCGCGTCTTGCGCTTGCGGGGTGATGGTTATGTCAAAATCGCCGTGCGCCAGATTCATTCAATTGCTCCATTTCTTTGTGCCGATGCGCCTTTGCGTGTGAATTTCAATCGCGTTCCAACGTCGCGAACAAGTCAGGCAAGTCGCCAAACTGTGCGATTTCAAAAAATCGTGATTCGTCCGTCGGCGCGTCCGCGTGTTCGTGCGTCCATGTCAACTCGTGCGGAATATAAATCGCCGTCGCGCCGATTTCCAGCACGGGCAAAATGTCCGAACGCAGCGAATTGCCCACCATCACGAAACGTTCGGGCGCGATGTTGTGACGTTTGAGCACACGCGCATAGTTCGCGCTTTTTTTGTCACTCACGATTTCGACGTGCGAAAAAAAATCGGCGAGACCCGAACGCGTGATTTTCGTTTCCTGGTCGCGCAAATCGCCTTTGGTAATCACCATCAACGCGTAGGTTTCCGCCAAACGCGCCAACGTTTCCGGAACACGTTCCACCAATTGCACATCCGCCGCCAGCATGTTTTTGGTCATTTCGAGAATCGCTTGAATCTCCTGTCCTGTGATGCGTCCTTCGGTAAGTTCGACGGCGGTTTCAATCATTGAAAGCGCGAACGATTTGATGCCGTAACCGAAATGCTGCAAATTTTGCATCTCGGTCGCATCCAGCCGTTCGGCAATCCATTCGCGGCTGTGATAGTGCGCCAAGAGATTTTTGAATTTTTCTTGCGCCTCACGATACAGCCGTTCGTTGTGCCACAACGTATCATCGGCATCGAACGCAATTACATCGAAACGGGACATACGATTTATTGCAACGTCGCGTCCGCTTTGTCCAAATGTTCGCAACGAGGCAGCGCGCGGAACACCCAACGTTTGTTGTGTTTGAAGATTTTGTTAATCACGGCTTTTTTCCGTCATGTCCGGCGCGTACGTGATGGGGCGGTCCCACCATGCCATGTGTGCAAATACAACTTTGAATTCGGAATGCCTGACCGAATTTTCTTTGCCCGGTTCAGGAGGCATTCCATTACGCTCCCGGACGCCACGACACAAGCAACTGAAGTCCAATGAGAATCACGAACATCCAACCGACATAGAGCAGCGTGTAGAGCAAACTATAACCCAAACTCAACCCCAACTTGCCGCGACAGGTGCGCGATTTCGCAAACACAACGCGCAGCGCGCGATAAAAGACCCAATACAGCGCGAGCAAAATCCACGGCAGCACAAACGCGACCAGCTGCGCGAGCAGCCAAAACGCAATCACCAAGACAATTGAAATCGCAATCCACAACAGAATGGAAACAAGGCAGCCGACGATATCATCACCGGCATCGCCTAAATTTGGAATATCCACATTCAATTTTGGCGCGTCGAGAACGGGAACAAATGACAGCGCGGGGTCGAACGCGGCGAACGAGGGAGTGTCAAGGTCCGCTTGAATCGGTTTTTCGAGACGCACGCCGCGGTACAGACCGAACGCGAGAAAAATAAACAAACCAAACGAAACGATGCCCAGTGTGATTTCGAGTTCAGTCAAAAACGAACGATTGCTGAGCAAGGACACGAGCAGCAGCGTAATGATGGCGACAGGCAGCGAAATCAAGAGAATCGCTTTCGCGGACCAGAGGGGATAGCGCGGGGTTTTGCTCATCTCGCGTCAATCCTTGAATGCGCGCACCAACTCTTTCCACTTTTCCATATCCTGTCCCACTTCAAACGGCGTGTACAGCGTGATGCGGTCAAGGAGTCCCTCATAGCGCGTTTTAATCGCGCTCGCCAAACTTTCGGGCGTTGTCATTACACAAAATTCTTCAAGCATCTCATCCGTAATCTGTTCCGCCATCGCGCCCCATTCTTTGCGCGCGGCGAGCGACGAAAGTTTTTCGCCGACGTCGCCCCAGCCGTGCGTTTCGAGCACGGGGCGATAACTTGGCGTCGACGCGTAAAATGAAATTTGCATCCGCGCCATTTCCGTTTCGCCTTCATCCGTCGCGACAAAAATGGCGGACGACATTTGAATATCTGCGCGCGCGCGCTTGGTTTTCTGCAAACCGATTTCGATGTTCGGCAAAATTTGTTCGCGCAGATATTTCGGCGTGTGGAACGGATGCACATGAAAGCCCTGACACAATTCGCCCGCAACGTGGCACAATTTTTCGTTCACGCCTGCGATGTAAATCGGAATGTTCGGATGTTCAATCGGACCCGGATTAAAGAACGGAGTCATTAACGTAATTTTGTAAAACTCGCCGCGAAAGTTGATGCGCCCGTCGCCCTGCCACGCGTCCCACACCGCGCGCATCGCCAAAATCAGTTCGCGCAGCTTGGCGGCAGGCGATTCCCACACCGTTGCGAACCGTCGTTCAATGTGCGGTTTCACTTGCGTGCCGAGTCCCAAAATAAATCGTCCGTTCGACGCGTTTTGCAAATCCCATGCAATTTGCGCGAGGACGGTGGGGCTGCGCGGAAATGCCACCGCAATCGCCGTACCAAGTTCAATTTTTTCGGTATGTTCTGCCGCGACGGCAAGAGGCAAAAACGGGTCATGCTGTGTTTCACTCGTCCACAAACCATCAAAGCCGATTTCTTCCACCGCACGCGCGAGTGCTCGCATTTCGCGGAGATTGGGAACGAGAGTTGCGACGTCTATCTTCATTGTCAGTCGTTCGTTATTCGTTGTTAGTCATTAGCCAATCGTTTTTGAATCGAATGACCAAGGACTAATGACCAATGACTATTTGATTCTATATCCTTCAACCTCATTATTAAACACCCACGCCACCACTTCGCCGATGCGGATGTCTTGAAACAAGTACGCTTCTGTCGTCACGGCAGAGGAACCGCGTCCGCGTAAGCCTTTGCGCGCGCGTTCCATTTTTTCAAAACGTTCGCGCCACGTGACAAAATTTTCCGCGCGCAAATCCACCCAACCTTTTTTCGCCCACAGGTCAATGTTGTCAATGGTCACTTCCACGCGATTCGTATCGGCACGTTCGGGAATGCGAAGCAGCGGACCGCGCAAAAGGGTGACCCCATCGGGCGCGAGGATGGGAACGCCGACGGACACAATCATTTCTACAATTTCGGGATGTTTTTTTAACCACGCGTACAGTGCGTCCGCGATTTTTTTCGGGCGTTGATTCAACACGCGTTCGAGCGTGTGATAACGCTGGCGCAAGAGAAACGCTTCATACAACAACTTGGAAAGTTCGGGCGGACCGAGTTGTCCCAACGCGATCGAGGGAATGTGCGTTTCCTCTTCCAACCGCTCCAAGTCTTCCAACGCCGCGCGGCGCAGCGTTCCCGCGCGATAACTTGGATTCAGCACCGCGCTGTCAAGCACGGACAAAACTTCATTGCCCGTATTCACGCCCATAATTTCCAACACCACTTTTGACGCGATTTCTTCGGGCGTAATAAATTCCATCTGATTCATCGCCGTAATCGCTTCAAACTCGCCTTTGGCAAACAAACCATTTTCGCCCGTATCCACGATGACGACTTCGAGTTTGCCGCGTTCGTCGTACGCGTCACCGTTTTCGCGCAGGGTCAACGCGGCATTCAATTTTTCCGTTTTCGGCGCGTAACGCATTACTTGTTTGCCGCGTTCGTGAATCGCGCGCACGTTGATATCCGCATAGCCAATCATTGCGGCAGGTTTGATTTCCTTGACAATCGGCGCGTCGGGCGTGCGCGCCATGAGAAACATCAAGCCCGTTTGCGCGAACCCCACCGCCGTCTTGGACATGAGTTTCGCGCTCGGTTTGTCTTCGCCGTGTGTGTACGGAATGTTCAAGCCCATTCCGCCTGTGCCCGTCGTTCCAATTTTCAAATACAGACGCGTGCCCACCTCGTCCATCGCGCGCAGCATCAAAACCATGTGGCGAATCAACTGCGGCACCGCTTGCGAAATCATTAGCGACTCGAATGCTTTCTGCGCGGGCTTGCGCAACTGCGCGATGTTTTGCAAATGCGCGCGAACCTGCTCTGCAAAATGTTCCGACTGTTCACGCGAATACGCGACAACAATCTCCTGAATTCCCTCAGTTTCCTTATTTCCCTCTCGCGCCGCAATTTCCGGTTCTAACTGATGTACCGCCCGCGTCAACGCGTCAATCTCGCCAAACAGCGCATCCAAATTCTTTTTTGCAATCACCGACGCGGCGTACACATCTTGATAACTGATTGCCGTTGCCGTATTGATGCTGTCCACAATTACATTCGGTTTGTATTGCAGAATCAATTGCACCAAGCGCGAACGGCGATACGCGTCGTGGAAATCGCCCAACAAATCTTCGTACAAATCATCGCGCCGCGTTTTCGACGACAACAAATCGGCGCGGCGTTCATGTTGAAATTCCTCGCGCACGAAAACATCGCCGTACTCGCCAATCCATTCGATTTCCGCGCACTCTTTTTTCAAAAGCGCAATCGCCTCGCGTACCTCACGTTGGTACAACGAGGCGATAATAATTTTTTCGGCATCCATCTCGCGCGCAATCGCGCGCGCCACTTGCAGACCGACGAGGCCCGCGCCGCCGAGTAATAAAAATGTCTTGTCGCTCATGCTGCTCCGTTGCAGATGGGAATTGCAAATTTGAAATTGCGAATTGATTGTAGCATACGTTCCATGGAACGATAGAAAACAAAAATCTCGACTTGTGCGTCGAGATTTTTGATTGGGAAAGTTGGCTATTGCGCGATGAACTCGCTCACGCGTTTCAAATCCATGTTGCCGCCGCTCAGCACACACACGACGCGCGGACCGTTGGCGATATGCGCGCGTCCCGATAACAAGCCCGCGACGGATGCCGCGCCCGCGCCTTCGACGAGCAATTTCGCGCGCTGCAAAAGCCATTTGAGCGCGTCAATAATTTCGGCATCGCTCACGCTCACATATTCATCTACGTACTGTTTCGCAATTTCCAACGTAAGGTCTCCGACGAACGGCGCGCCGATGCCGTCGGCAATCGAATACTCGCGTGCAACGCGCACCACCTGCCCCGCTTTGATAGATTCTTGCATCGCCGGACCCGTCACCGATTCAACGCCAATCACCTTGACGCGCGGCGAAATCAATTTAATCGCACTCGCGATGCCGGCAATCAGTCCGCCGCCGCCAATCGGAACGAACACCGCATCCACATCCGGCACATCTTCAAGAATTTCAACACCGATGCTCGCCTGTCCCGCAATCACATGATGGTCGTTGAACGGATGCGAAAGCGTATAGCCGTGTTCGCGCTGCAATTCCGCCAATTTGTCGAACATACTCGCCATCGTCGTATGCGTGCCGTGTTGGACAACTTGCGCGCCGTACCCGCGCGTCGCCTCCACTTTTGCCTGCGGCGCATCTTCGGGCATCACCACAACACATTTCGCCCCAACCATCCGCGCCGCGAACGCGCAGCCCTGCGCGGCGTTGCCTGCCGAAACGGTGATGATGCCGCGCGCTTTTTCCGCGTCGCGCAAGTGCGCGATATTGTTGATTTGTCCGCGCGGTTTGAACGAGCCCGTCTTTTGCAAATTTTCACATTTGAGAAACAACTCGACATTTGCGCGCTCACCAATCGCCGTCGCGCGCATCAACGGCGTGCGGTGCACCAAGCCGTGAATCGTTCGGCGTCCATTGCGAATATCGTCCAATGTAATCATTTGAATTCAATTCCTCGAGTCGCGTTGTTCCACGTTGTTGGCATTTCGCCGCGCGGCTTGATTGCACACACGCGCATGAGTCAATACGAATTGCGGACTCGCGCGCCGCCGGTTGGCGGCAACTCTGTCCACAGTCCGGAACACGGATTACTTGGTACCAAAGAGGGCTTCGAGCCAATCTTGCCAAAAGGGGCGAGTGGGAGGGGGGGGGGTGATGACCGGTGCAGGCACGTTGACGGGCGCACGCGGCGTGGCGGCGGGGATAAACAGCGTTTCGTTTTCCTGAGCGTAATGCAAATCCACGCGCGCTTTTTTGATAACCCAATTGTCGGTGGTCACATCTTTTTTCAATTCTTGCAGCTGCGCGTTGACCTGTTCCACGTGCGCGAGTTTTGCCTCTGCCGCTTGTGCAGCTTGAACGAGCTGTATATTTTCCAAAATGCGGCGTCCAAAATCCCAGGTCATGATGAACAAGACGGCAACGACGCCAAGCACAAGAATTTGAACGAGCCCAAGTGATTTCAACATGTCGGGGGTACGGGCAAAGCATTTTCAGCGCGACGTTTTGTGTCGCAAAAATGCTTCGTCCCTGCGATTTGCGCGCATCTTACACTATGCGCGCGCGGCTGTCAATCATTTTATGACGCGTCGCGGCATAAACGCAATCCTATTCCGGGAAAAGACAAAAATCCACTTGACGTTAAAAAAAAATTAGAGTATCATCTTGTTCACCTTGTCACGAATGAAAATTACGTGACATTGTGTTTTCCTACGACGCAATTCAAAAATCTTGACGGAGGTACTCCAATGGCTTTTACCATCGCAGAACCGTGCATTGCCACAAAAGACACCGCGTGTGTGAACGTCTGCCCTGTAGACTGCATTCACTTGCGTAAAGATGAAGAAGGTTTTACCACCGCGTTTCAATTGTATATTGACCCCGATACGTGTATTGACTGCGGCGCGTGCGTTCCCGAATGTCCCGTGACGGCGATTTTTCCGAATGAAGACGTGCCGGAAAATTGGAGCGAGTATATTGACAAGAACGCGGACTGGTTCAAATTGGGACGCGAAGATTTTGACGCCAAGTGGCGCGAGCAAGAAGCCGCGATTTATACTGCCAAAGCCGAAGCGGGCGAATTGAAGGAAGAAGCCGTCGTCGAAGGAATGTAAGCTCGTCAAGCGAAAACCAAGTATCGCATTCGTAATTGTCGAGCCGTGTATCGGGACTCGAGATGCGGCGTGTGTAAATGTTTGCCCGGTGGACTGCATCCACCCGCGCCAAGACCAAGAGCAATTCGAACAAGTTGTTCCGCTGTATATTGACCCCGGGACGTGTATTGACTGCGGCGCGCGCGTTCCCGAATGTCCCGTGACGGCGATTTTTCCGCTCCAAGATGTGCCGGACAACTGGCGTGAGGATATTGACAAGAGCGCGGACAGGTTCAATTTGTCCGTTCAAGATTACCAAGCCAAATGGAACGAACCGGGCAAGACGCAATAGTTGCCTGATTCTTTACAAACCCATTTCAAAAATCGAGTACGCACACAGCCATTTTTGAAATGCGTTGTCGTCATTGCAAATAGGACGCTCCTCGCGGTGCGTCCTATTTTTTTCGATGTCTCATGTACGTCCGCACCACTCGCACAGAACGCTTGCTTCGACTTTTGCGTCGCGTGGTCTTTGTCCTGTCGCGACCCAACACGTACGTTTTCATTGCGCTTGGGCTTGGGTTGTTGCTCATTGTCGGTACGTTCCTGGTATGGGAATTTGAGGCGCAGTCGCTCGCGGCAAAACGCGGAGATTTTGGTACCGCGTGGATGTACATGCTGCAGAGCGTGTTCGGCGTATACCTCGGTTACAGTCCGCCGGATACGCTGGGCGGACAGTTTGTCGCGCTCATCGTCATCATTGTTGCTGCGGCGCTGCGCGCGCTGCTCGTCGCCGCGATCGTTTCAGGATTTGTGAATCGCGTCCTGGCGCACGGGACAGGCAGAGGTCGAGCGAGAATGGACAATCACATTATCATTTGCGGCTGGAATTCGCGCGTAAAACAAATCATTGATGTTTTGCAGCGCGAAGCATTCGGCGCGGGCGTACCGATTGTGCTGCTGGCGCAATTGGAAAAAAATCCGTACCCGGATATGAAACTCACTTTTATCAGCGGCAACCCCACTCATGCGGATGATTTGGCACGCGCCGCTGTGCTAACCGCCCGCGGCGCCATCGCCGTCACCGATGAAAGCGACGCCGACCCGCACATGGATTCGACGTACGATGCGCGCGCCGTTCTCACCGTGCTGGCGCTCAAAGACGCGAATCCAAATTTGCACGTCGTCGCGCAACTGCTGGACCCGGCGAACCGGCATCATTTTGAACGCGCCCGCGCAAATGAAATTATTGCGAGCGCGGAAATGTCGGAGGGACTCCTCGCGCGTTCCGCCTTGAACGTCGGCATCGCCAACGCGTTCTCACTGCTGTTGCGTCTCGACACGCCGCAGGAGGTGTATATCATTGACGCCCCGCCCGCGCTGGAAGGCAAAACGTTTCAAGCCGCCCTCGTACATGAACAAATTCGTTCGGGCAATATCTTGCTCGGCGTCATTGAATCGGGTAAAACATTTTTGTGTCCGCCCGCCGAATATCGCGTGCACGGCAATTCACGCTTGATCGTATTGGGCAATGTGCGTCCCAGATTGGACCATTAGTGCGATGGTCGCGGCGATTGCCGGGACGCGTTTTCCGTTGTGCATTCCATCTTGATGTCACATGATTGACCTTTTCGGTTTTTCAATTCCCCTGCCGCCTGCGCTGCAATTTCTCGACAATCCCGTCGGCGAATTTTTCATCACGGCGCTCGCGTGGGTTGGTATCGCCGTCGTCGCGTACATTTTTCTCACGTACATTTTGCGTTGGGTCACACATCAACTGCCCGGCGAAGTGGACGATATTATCTTGGGAATTGTACGGCGTCCGCTGTTGATGCTCCTCATCGCATTCGGCATAATCAATTCACTGCGCGTTCTGCAATTGCCCGCACCCTTCACCGAATGGGTTGAGCGAATTTTGCTCACTGCCGAAATTATTGTCGGCGCGTGGGTCGTGTGGCGCATGGTGCATGATGTGATTTTGTTTTATGGACATCAATGGGCGGTGAAAACCGAAACGCGGCTCGACGACATTGTGATTCCGCTCATCAATCTGGTCGGCGCCGTCGTTATCGTCTTGGGCGCGATTCTTTTGATCCTGCCGATTTTCGGAATTGATGTCGGCTCGATTCTCGTCGGCGCGGGCGTCATCGGTCTCGTGCTCGGACTCGCGCTCCAAGATACCTTGAGCAACGTGTTCAGCGGAATCAGTCTCATTGCCGATGCGCCGTTTCGCACGAGCGACATTATCAAACTCGGCGACAATAAAATTTTTCGCGTCGAAAAAATCGGTCTGCGTACCACAACGCTGTATTCGTACGACGAACATTCCACTACCTACATTCCCAATCGCGTCCTCACCGACCAGCCGATTGAAAATATCACCAAGCCCACCGTCGAACTGCGTCTCGCCGTCGAAATCGGCGTGGCGTACAATTCCGATTTGCCGCGCGTCGAACGCCTCTTGAAAGAAATCGCGTGGGCGCATCCGAACATCTTGGGCAGTGACCTCGCATTCAAACAGCAAAGCGTGCGTTCTGAAATCGAACGTTTGCAACAGCACGGACGCGCCGATACCGCCGCGCGCATGGAACGCGCGCTCGCGAAAATGGAGCGCGAGCATTTGTTGTTTGCGCGCGTACGCGAGTTTGACGAGCTGCTCGATCAACTCGTGCCGGCGATTGGCGCGCGTGAGGAACGCGGCTTGACGCCTGCCGAAGTTCGCGAATTGGATTTGCAATTCGTCGCGCCCGCGAATGTGTTGATGGAACAAGTCCGCGCGGCATTGGACGATTGGTGCGCGCTGGCGGACCCGTGGGCAAACGCGGATGAAATTCAAACCCAAGTCACGCGTTGGCAGGAGCGCGGCGAACGCTTGAAGCGGCGTTGGGCAAGACTGCGCGACGGGATTCTCACTCCCGCCATCGAAGAAACGGGACGGCTTGACACGCTGACCGAACAGCTGCGTTCATGGTTGCGCGAGGAATTTAAATTTCCGCCCGAAGTGTGGAAAGACCCCACGGTGAATTTTCTCGCGTTCGGCGCGTCGTCGGTGGATGTGCGGCTTGCGTACTTTATTGACGACGGACGTCTCGAACATTTCAAACGCCGCACACGTCTCACGCGCGAATTGGCTTTTACCATTCACCGCCGTTTTCAAGAAGAGGGCATCGAAATTCCGTTCCCGCAAACGGATGTTTGGTTTCGGAATGCACTCAAGGGTGAAAAAGAGATAGAGAGAAAGAGTGATGGAGTGAACGGGTGAAGAGGTGAATTGTGCGAAGAGATACGCGATTTGCCATCTGCCATCCGCCATCTGCCATCTGTGCTATGCGAGATTATTCCATTTACTTGTTCGACGTCGGCGGCACACTCATTACGTTTGACGAGTGGCGGCGCGCGCAGGCGTACACGGAACGCGCGGCGCAAATGGGCGTCAACGTTGCAACGGAAGAGACGTTGCGCGTGTTGGAAAAATTGAACTCCGAGTTGCCCGAACGTTCAAAACATTTGCAACTTTCGCTGATGCCCGCGCAGGAACAACGCGCGTTTTGGGTCGATTTCTGGGCGGAGGGTTTTCGGCAAATCGGCGTCGCGGAAGAGGCCGCGCTGCGCTTTGTGCGCGAGTTACTCGACCCCGTGAACGGCGGAAATTTTCAGCAAGTGTTTGCGGATGTTGTGCCTGCGCTCGATGCGTTACAAGCGCGCGGCAAACGCCTCGCGGTCATTTCCAATTTTTCACCGAATTGTGAAGCGTTGTTGCGCGACCTGGGACTCGCGCATTATTTTGAATTTTTTATCGTGTCGGGCATTGTCGGCGTCGAAAAACCGAATGCGCGGATTTTTGAATTCGCGGTGCGCGCGGCGAATACAAACGCGCGCGCGATGGTCTATATCGGCGACAGCGTTTTTCACGATGTCGAAGGCGCGCGCGGCGCGGGGATGGACGCGATTCTCATTGACCGCGCGAATCGGTTTCCGGATTTTCCAACGGCGCGCATTCGCGATCTGCGCGAGTTGTGAATTCCGCGAGTTTCACTACAATACACCAAATTTCGCTCCGACTTTCTGAGGACTTATGTCATCCACACGCCAACGCCAAGCGCAACTGCGCGCCGAACAAGAGCAAAAGAAAAAACAACAACAATATCTTTTAATTGGCGGCGGCATTGCCGCCGCAGCGATTATTTTGGTCGGAGTTTTTTTTCTGCTCAATCCACAACCACAAACTCCGACCAGCACCGGCTCGTTTCCTTGCGGCAATTTGCAAGTCCTTGAAGACGAAGGGCGCGGACATTTAAAGCCCGGCGAGCCGATTCCAAATTACAAGAGCAATCCGCCAACGTCGGGGACACACAATGAAACGTGGTATCCCGCAGGCGTGTACGACAACAATGTGGACGTGACCCAGTTGATTCATTCGCTCGAGCACGGCTATGTCGTTTTATACTATAACGGCATTCCGCAAGACCAAATCAATCAACTCGTCAATATCCAACGTTCGGACTCGTTCAAATTGATTGTTGCGCCGTATCCGAACATGCCGCACAAAGTTGCGCTCGCCGCGTGGGGGCGTGTGCAGCCGTGCGATGGGCCAAACGAAGCCGCCATCCGCAGTTTCATCGCCCAGTTCCGCAATCAGGGTCCCGAACAAGCGCCCTAAGCTGGAAAAACGAAACCCATCATCTGCCAAGCCGCAGTTTGGCGAAGATGACGGGTTTCGTTTTTCATTCCGCTTTTTCAAAACGGCAAACACACCGGCGCGACACTCCCGGTCATGATTCCGCGTATGCCCAAGCCCATCACAAAAAACGACATGACGGCATAAATCATCATTTCACGCGGCGTCTGCGCGCCACGCGTGTACACGTACACTGCCGCAAAGGTCAAGGGAATCACAACGCCGTACAAAATGTGCAAGCCGTCCATCGGAAAACGTCCGGTGAAAATCAACGCGACTCCGAGAACCGCTTGGGCGAGCATCAAAATTTCGCCGATGAGCAGCGCGCCAAAATAACTGCTCGAAACGCCGAACCCGCGCAAGAACGCAATCCCGCCCCAAACACCCAACGCGAAGGCAAAAAAAATAATCGCCAGCCCAACGCGACAATGCAAATCGGTGAGAATCATATTCGCTCCCAAATATTTTTTTCGCAGCATAGCGCCTTGTGCGCGCTTTGACGCTGACTAGCGGCTATCCCACGCGTTTGTAGTATAATCCCGTTCGCCCGCTCACTGGAATTTTGACGCACTGCGTCAAGATGCCCCTCGAAAGCATACGCCTTGAATACTCACTCGCAACGTATCACAACCATTGGACGCACCTTTGCCATTCTGCTTGTCTCTGCTGCAATTTTATTTATCGTGATTCAATTTGCTCCGCTGCCAAACGCACCTGTGGAAACGCGCGGTGCGCTCACGACGCGCGTCGCGGCTGCCACCGCCATTCCGCCGACGCAAATCGCCATCGCCAAGGAACCGAATCCACCACCCGCGCAAAATACAGACGAAACCTTTTTCTTTGACGCCGACCGCGCTGGGTATCGCGAATTGTACGCGGCGACGCGCGCGACGATTGCAGATTCAACCCGGTGGCGACAATTGACGAATGGGTACGCGCCTGCGCGTGCCCCTGCCCTTTCGCCCGATGGAACGCGGCTCGCGTTTCAATCGCGCACGGACGGCAATTGGGAAATTTACATTCTCGATTTGAATACAGGCAACATTACGCGCGTCACGAACGCGCTCGCGTATGACGGCGCGCCCACATGGTCGGCGGACGGAAAACAGATTGCGTTTGAATCGTACCGCGCGCAAGACTTGGACATTTGGAAAATGGACGCGGACGGAAACAATCCCGTCAATCTCACTTCTGATAGTGCGACGTACGATTTCGCGCCCAGATGGTCGCCCGACGGCAAAACGATAGTGTTCACGCGTTGGGCTGACGGACGCAAACAATTGTTTGCGATGACCCCCGAGGGCGAAAACGCGACAAATCTTTCCAAGGACCGTTTTCACGACGAGCAAGCCGCGTGGTCGCCCGACGGGAAAAAAATCGCGTTCGTTTCCAACCGCGAAGGTTGCGCGGAACAAGTCGAAGCAACCCTGGAGCAGCCGCCACTGCAAGGCAGCGTGGCGAGCGGCAATTGTCAACGCCGCGGCATTTTTGTCGCGGACTGGAACGGCAGTCGTTTATCGAATCTCACACAGCTCACTTTTTTTGGGCGCGATGTGGCGCCCGCGTGGTCGCCGGATGGAAACACGATTGCCTTTGTTTCGTCACGCCCAACGCGCAATCCATTGTTCACAACTTCCGCAAATGGAAACGAAATCGCGCGCGCGTTGAATCAAGACGGTGTTTGGCTCGGTTCGGCGGTGTGGTCAAATGTTGCGTTGAAAATTGGGAGCACGCCAGTTACCCAAAAACCGCTTTACGTCGAGCGCCCGATTGCGGCAGACCCGCGCGAAGGCAGCAAATTTGATTTCGTCGGCTTGCGCGAAGTATATCTCGCGCCGTCGTACGGCATCGTTTCGAGCGCGGTTTCGGAATCATTTCGCGCGTTACGAAATCGTGTCGTCTCTGAAAGCGGCGTGGATTTTCTCGCGCAATTGTCTGACATGACGCGTTTGATTAGTTATCTGTGTGACAGCACCTGCGACACATTGTCGTGGCACAAATCGGGACGCGCGGTGGATACCTTGTTGACGCTGCCGCGCAACGGACTCGAAACAGTCGTGTTGGTGCGTGAAGATGTGAATGCCGAAGTGCATTGGCGCGTCTACTTGCGCGCGGCAAAACAAGACGGCTCGCAAGGCGAACCGCTCACGGACGCGCCGTGGAATATCACGGTGAATGCGCGCTCACACATCGCGCCGGGGCTCGGCGGTTTTGAGGACGCCGTCGAGTACGGTTATTTTGTGGACTTGACCGAGCTCGCGCGGCAGTACGGCTGGAACCGTATTTCTGCGCACGACGACGTGGATTTCGATTGGCGCAACAATCGCGAAGCGCTCGAGTACTGGCATTTTCAAAAAGAGGACGGAATGAATTGGTGGCAAGCAATGCAAGAAGTGTACCCGCCCGACCTTTTGCAACAAACCTTTGATTGGGAAACCATCGTGGGCGAAATCGGTCGCGCGCCCTCGCGGACGTACCTCAAAGATGTTCCGCCCGCGCCGAGCGCGTGGAAGTGGTACGCGTTGGTGCCACGCTAAGGAATGAGCCGTGAGGGATGAAGAATGAGTGAAGGCGCAGCAACGCAACGCACCGCGAAACATTTTTCATGGGGCGGGATGGTTTTGGGAATCGCGCTGGCTGTGTTTTTGTTCGCGCCCGTTCCCCTGCTCGATAAATTTTACGCGGTTGGATTTGGGATTTGTCCGCAGCGCGCGGGGCATTCGTACTTTTTGGGTGAAACGCAATTGCCCGGCGAAGCGAGTTTGCGCGCCACAATTCCATTGGTGAATGTTGTCGCGCCCGCGCAAGCGACAAAGATGCCCGTCGAAGCGCGCATGTACGGAATGTTCGCGGGCTTTCTCGTAACGTGGCTGTATTCGTTTTTGCTCGGACGCGGCAAAGCAGCAGTGATGCCGCGTCCTTTGATTTTGTTCACGTATGTTTTGTTTATCGCCGTGATGGGGGTTGACGGGGTGAACGCGACGATTTTTGATTTACACAACGCGGGTGTGCCGATTCCGTACGCGTACGAGCCGCGTTTGGATTTGCGTTTCGTCACGGGCTGGTTGTGCGGCATCGCGATGGCGGGAATTATTTTGCCGGTGCTGAATTATTGTTTGTGGCGCGACGCGCAGAACCGCGCGCTGTTTGAACGCGGACGCGAATTGATTCCCTTGCTGCTCTTGGGAATTTTGCTTTTGCTGTTGTTCGTCAGCGGTTCGGGATTGTTTTTTTATCCGCTCGCCCTTCTCGCGCCCGCCGGGATTGTCGCGATTTTTGTTTCGTTGAATGTGGTGTTGGTGTTGACGCTTGGCAGACGCGAACGCGTGGCAAGCGCTTGGCGCGAAACGTTGAATCCCATCGCGCTCGCGTTATTGTTATCGCTCATCGAATTGGGAATGTTGTCGCTGGTGCGCTACGCGGCGTTTGGGTTTGGAGAGGTTGGGTGAACATTGAAAAATTTTGGCGCCTTACATTTTTGTTATTCATCGCGACTGCGTGCGTAAATGTTCAAGTTCCAACGCTCGTCCCCGCGCCAACACAATACATCGTGTCGCCTGAGCCGACAATTCCTGTTTGGACTCCAACGCGCAATCCCTCCCCAACCCATACCGTTTCACTCATGGCAACGCGCGCGTTGACTCAAACGGAGCAATACGAATTGAGTCAAAAATTGATTTCTGCCGCCGCTGAAGGGAACACAACGCGCGTACGCGAATTGATTTCCCGGGGCGCGCCGTTGAATGCGCAAGATGCGCAGGGACGCACCGCAGTCATGGCGGCGACGTACGGCAACCATGTCGAAACGGTGCGCGTGTTATTGGAGGCAGGCGCGGATGTGAATGTGCTTGACACAATGCGGAACAATCCATTTTTGTACGCGGGCGCGTCGGGCTATTTGGAAATTTTGAAACTCGCGTATGCGGCGGGTGCGGACCCAAAAATCACCAATCGGTTCGGCGGCACTGCGTTGATTCCCGCGTGTGAGCGCGGACATATAGAGGTCGTGCGCTATTTGCTGAATGAGACCTCGGTGGATGTCAATCACATCAACAATTTGGGTTGGACCTGTTTGCTGGAAGCAGTTATTTTGTCTGACGGTGGCGCGCGGCATCAAGAGATTGTGAAACTCGTTATCGAGCATGGCGCGGATGTGAACATCGCCGACAAAGAAGGCATCACGCCGCTTCAACACGCCACGCGTCGCGGTTATGGGGAAATTGCTACCATGTTGGAAGCAGCAGGCGGCAAGTAAGAAACCAACTGATTTTCGGACAAAGACAAGACATTGCGCTAAATTGCGAGACCAAAATTTGCGCTTGACAGCTTACGAAAACTGCATATAATACTGACGCATAAATTTTCAAAGCGCGAGACTTGGCAACAGTCAAG
>CALMZO010000297.1 GCA_937870825.1 uncultured Chloroflexota bacterium
GGATCCGAGAGCAAATGATGACGTGCCGCCGTCACATGTTGTAACGCTGCCTGCCTTTTGGCTGGGACGTTTTCCCGTCACGCAAGCCCAATTCACCTTGTTTGTGCAAGCAGGTGGCTACAGTCACGCGGCGTATTGGAGCGAAGCGGAACAAGCGGGCTTTTGGCGAGATGGAAAATTTAAGGGACGTTACGATAATGAGGCGAGAACATCTCCCAAGTCCTTTGGCGAGCCATTTGATTTCATGAACCATCCCGTCGTTGGCGTGTCATGGTACGAAGCGTTGGCATTTTGCCGTTGGCTCGATAACGCGTTTGGTCATAATTTGCCTTCCGGCTATCATTTTGCACTGCCTTCGGAAGCCGAATGGGAAAAAGCCGCGCGGGGTGGACTGGAAATTGTTTCCTTTCCTTTTGATAAAATCGAAAGCGGTTTTTCCTTGCGCGAGAAAATGGAAGCGGTTACAAACCCGCTTCCGGCGCGGGTTTATCCGTGGGGTGATACGTTTGATCTGAATCATGCCAACACAAGTGAAACGGGGATTCAAACGACAAGTGCTGTTGGCAGTTTTCCGCGCGGCGCGAGTGTGTATGGAATTCAAGAGCTGAGCGGGAATATGTGGGAGTGGACACGGAGTTTATGGGGAGAGGATTTCAGGTCCCCGGCTTTCAAGTATCCTTTTGATAGTAAAGATCGTCAGCGAGAAGATTTGAAAGCTCGTGATCAAGTCTTGCGCGTGGTGCGCGGGGGTTCCTTCGTCAGTGCGCTTAGGTTCGCCCGTTGTGCGTACCGCGACAGGCTTAACCCGAACCTCACGTACTGGAGCCTCGGTTTTCGGGTGGTGGCGTCCCCATTCCGCCTCTGAACGAATTGTAGGGATGAGGGATGAGGGATGAGCATTGAGTAGACAAGCGCGTGTTGCAGAAAAAAAAGTATTGAGTGGGAGTAAGGTGTCATGGCATTCGACCTAATGGAGTGGAAAAAACAAACCGCGGACAATCTACGCGATTGGAAACCGCGCATGACGCGCGCGGGTGTGAAATCCACGTATGCCTTTATCTCTGCCGCCGCGTTATATCCTGTCGCGCAGGCGGCACAGCAGGGCGATTGGGCGGCGCTCGCCGCATTGGGCGGAGTGACCGCGGGCGTCGGCACAAATCTGCTCGCCAATCAAATTCAAAAGTGGCGCGACGAAAAGGATGCCGCCGCGCAGTTGGAAACGGAAACGCAAACAAACGCCGAACTGCGCCGCGAACTCGACGCGGTATTGGAGAAATTGGACGCGTTCGCCATTGCCCAAAACGCGCTGCCCGCCTCTGAACGCGCATGGTTTCGTCAAACGCTGCGCGCCGAACTCGCGCGCCTCGGCAACGCCAACACCTTCGCGCAAACTATCTTCGGCGATGCCAATGTTGCGGTGCAGGGGAATAACAATGCGGTGAATGTGATCGGCGAGAACGCGACGCAAATCCGGCAAGAGGGCGGCTTTACAATGTCGGGCGGGACGGTGAATGTACACGGCGACCTTGTCAGTGGCAACAAAACGCAAGAGGATGCCCGCGCGTCCGAACGCGATATTGCCTTGCGTCGCTACTTGAGCGCGCTGCGGCGTGCCTGTTCCGCGCTGCGGCTGGCGGCTATGGGTGGTGACGAGACCCCCGACGAAGAGATTACGCTTGACCGCGTTTATATTGTCCTCGATACGACAACCCACATTCCTCTGACAGAGCAAGAACTTGCCGAGCGCAAGGAAAAATCATTTTCCATACGCGAACAGGACGGCGAGACAAAACCTCTCAGCGCGTTGGCAGCGGCGGCGAGCGCGTCGCGGCTTGTTTTGTTGGGGGATCCGGGTTCCGGCAAAAGCACCTTTGTCAAACGGCTGGTCGATCAACTCGCCACGGCGTACCCGAATCAATCCGCTCTGCCCGAAGGATTCGAGAACGGCTTGATGCCTCTGTTGATTTTTTTGCGTGACCTTGCGCCGCGCTTGAATGCCCTGACACTCGACAATGTGTCCGAAGAACAGCGTCGTCGTGCGCTTGCCCAAACGGTGCGCGAGCAGCTGCGCGTACAGGCGGTCGAGAACGATACTCCCGATGCCGCCGACGCGCTATTGGACGCGCTGGAAACGGGCAATTGTTTGCTCGTCCTCGACGGCATGGACGAAGTGCCGTATGGCTTGCGCGCTTTGGTGCGGCGTACGGTGGGCGCAGTTCTGCAAACGTATCACCCGCGCCGCGTGATTGTCACTTGTCGCGTCCGTTCCTACAATGGAGAGGCGGTGCTGCCGAATTTTATCACTCACACCATTGCGCCGTTCGACGATGACCGTGTGCAGGCATTTGCGAAAGCATGGTACAACGCGCAAAAGGCACTGGGGCGTTTGAACGAAACACAAGCGGACGCCAAAGCGCAAGATTTGGCACACGCGGCGTTGGCGCATGCCTTGCGCGAATTGTCGTCCAATCCGATGCTGCTTACGACCATGGCGATTATTCATCAGCGCGATATCGGATTGCCGAGCGAGCGCGTGCGCCTCTATCATCTCGCCGTAGATGTGTTGCTGCGCCGTTGGCAAAAGGAAAAGAGCGCGCTCCTTGCCGATTTTTTGCAAGACGACAAGCGATTGCGCAAAACGATGGAACGGCTGGCGTACCACGCGCAGCGCGCCGGGCGCGGGAAGCAAGAAACCGCCGATTTGTCACGCGGGGATGCCTTGACCATCCTTGAAGCGAACGAATTTTTGGGCAGCGCGGGACGCGCCGAAGAATTTTTGGACTATGTGGATCAGCGCGCGGGTTTGTTGGTTGGGCGCGGGGGCGAAGCGGGGCATCCTGCGGTCTATGGTTTTCCGCATCGGACGTTTCAAGAATATCTCGCCGGTTGCTACATGGCAGTACACCGCGATGCCACCCGCTTGTATTTGGAACACGCCGCCGAGGGCGAGTATTGGAATTTGGCAGCCGAATTGGGCGCAGAGGATTTGTATTACAACCGCGGCGTGCCCAATAACGTTTTGGATTTGGCGTATCGTCTCTCGAGTTCGGCGGAACCGCGAACCACCGCATTGCGCCGCGCGACGCTGTGGTCAGGCAAAATGACTGTCCTGCTCGGACGTGCCACCGTCGATCAAGACACGGTGCCGGATGGGGGAACTGCATTTTTGGAGCGTCTTGTCCCGCGCCTCGTCAATTTGCTGGCAAGCGATCTCAGCCCTGCCGAACGCGCAGACGCCGGAGATG
>CALMZO010000298.1 GCA_937870825.1 uncultured Chloroflexota bacterium
TTCAGAACGCGTGTGCGAGGCGATTGTAACACAAAAAAAAGACGGAGCATTTGCTCCGTCTTTTTTACTTGTTCTCAAACCGGTCCGCAATCGGATTGTCTTGTGTCATTCCCTTCGGGTCCGGCTCCATCGGCACTTGAATGTCCTGCCCAAACACGGGCGCATCATTGCCGAAACGGTCAGCCACTTCATTGTCCGTTGCGCTGCTCGTCGCGCCGGCGGACGCAGCGGCTTCGCGCGTTTTGCGTCGTTCTTCTGCTTCCGCGCGTTTTTGCGCCAGCCATTGATTCAGATTTTTCAAACCCTTTGCCAAACCGGTTTGAATTTCATCGGCGGCGTATTGCGCGGTGCCTTGCATCGTGCCTTTGATGTCCGACGTCTTTGCTTGACTAATCGCATTGTTGACGCCTTTTTCCACATCGCGCCATGCCGAAGTCAATTGCGCTTCGATTTCTTGACCGCGTGTGGATGTGCGTGCGGTGTGAAACATCGCTTCGATTTGTTTGCCAAATTCGCGCAGTTCGTCGGCGAGAACGGCGTCGGCAGTTTTTGCGCCCGCGTTTGTGCCGGATGTCGGTTGTTCGGTGGATGTATCTTCATTCATCGGTTCGCCGGCAGGGTCCATGCGGGCTTCTTCTGTGCTCATAATTTTCTCCTATTCTGATTCAAACGTCGCGAAACATTTTACGACAACCGTTGAAAATTGTTACACCAACTGCGCGCGCACAAAACGTTCCTCATCCTCGCGCGTCGCAACCTGCCCATCCAATTTTTGCGCGCGGAGCGAACTCAGAATTTCTTTGTAGCGCGGACCGGGCGGCAAGCCCAACGCTTTCAAATCGTTGCCATTTAATTCGGTCTGCACGGCGCGCCATTCTTCGCGATAACGGTCCACATAACTTGACGCTTGCGCGGAATCGGACGCGATGGCAAACACGGCGAGCGCGGCATCGTCAAAACGTTCCAACAATTCTGCTACGCGACTTGGCGCGAGATTTGTGCTGCTCAACTGGCGTTCGAGCAATCGCAGCGTCACCATCTGCACTAGAATTTCTGTTTCACCTTTGGTCAAGCGCAAACGTTTTGCCAATGCGCGCGCTTCGGATGTTCGCAGGCGATACGCGAGCACGCCGAGATACAACATCGGTGTCGGCGTGTATGCTTCGCGCAATTGGCGAAATTTCTGTTCGAGCCAGTTGTCTGCCTGAAGGGACGACTGGAGTTTTTCCAACACGCCCAACTGCTGCAAACGCGCGAGCGCAAGCTCGGGCGCGGTCTCGCTCAAAATCAAATCGAGTTCGTTCCGCAAACGCTGCCCGCTTACTTTGTCCAAAAGATTGCGCGCGTCGTCAATCAACTGCGCGGTGCGCGCTTCGATGTTGAAACCGAACCGCTGTTCAAAACGCACGGCGCGCAAAATGCGCGTGGGGTCTTCGATGAACGAGAGATTGTGCAAGACACGAACAATGCCGCGCTGCAAATCAAATTCGCCGCCGTACGGGTCGAGGAGCGCGCCGTAGCGTTCGGGGTCGAGACAGAGCGCGAGCGCGTTGATGGTGAAATCGCGGCGATGCAAATCGAGTTTGATGGAACTGCGTTCGACATCGGGCAGCGCGGAAGGGTATTCGTAAAATTCCGTGCGCGCGGTGGCGAAATCGAGATGCAATTTTTCGTCGTCGTCGTAAATCCATTTCGCGGTGCCAAACCGCGCGTGCGTGTGCACGCGTCCGCCAAACGTTTCCGCGAGCCGCTGCGCGAGATGTATCGCATCGCCTTCCACCACCAAATCAATGTCGAGATTCGCTTCGCCAATCAACAAGTCTCGCACGAAACCGCCGACGACGTACAACGAGTAACCGAGTTCGCGCGCCATGCGCGCCGCGTTTTGTGTAAGCAGCAGCAAGTCGCGCGGCAGCGCGCGTTCGAGACGCGCGGCAAATTCCGCGTTGCGCGAGGGACGCGCAGTGGCGGAATACAATTTCAACAAATCGGTGCGCGTGACGATGCCGACGATGTTGCCGTCTTCGACGACAGGCAGTTGTCCCAAACTGTTCTGTGTCATCACGCGCTGCAACTGTTCAATCGAATCGCTCGGCGCGACGGAAATCGCATGACTCATGAATCGCGCGACGGGCTGCTTTTGCAATTTGTGATGCAGCGCGCGGTCAATCTCGCGACGCGTGAGGACGCCGACCAATTTCTTTTTAGAGACGACGGGAAAGCCCTCGTGTCCCCAACGGCGCGCTTGTTCCGCCGCGCGCGCGATGGTGTCGCTCGGCGTCAAGACGCGTACGCCGTACGACATGATGTCGTGGACGGTGGTGTGAGGATGAATGTGTTCTTGAAGCAGCTGCAACAATTTTTTCTGCTGCGTTACGAGTCCGCGCGAATGAATCAACGCGGCTGCCGCTGTCGCGTGTCCGCCGCCGCCAAACGCGCGCGCGATTTCCGAAACATCAAGCGCTTCGGTTTTGCTGCGCGCGACGAGTTGGGTTTCGTTCCGCATTTGTACGAGCAGAAACAACGCGCCGGGGTCATACAAGGACATCAATTGATGCGCGAGCGTGGAAATTTCCTCGACGTACTCTTTGACGCGCACCGCCGCAATCAAAATTGTTTGTCCGCCGATTTCGTGCGTTTCGCAGTGTTTCAGCAACTGGTTATAGAGCGCGCGCTGTTCGGGCGCGAGTGGCTGGCGCAAAAATTCGCCGATGAGGTCGAACGATGCGCCGTGTTCGACCAGATACGCCGCCGCGTTCAAATCGCGCGCCGTTGTCGAAGAAAACGCGAGCGAGCCGGTGTCTTCGTAAATGCCGAGCGCGAGGAGTGTGGCTTCGAGCCGCGTGAGGGCGACATTTTTTTCGCGCAGCGTCTCCACCAAAAGCGTCGTCGTCGCGCCCACATCGCCGCCGCTAAACGTGGTGTGTTCGTCGAGCGGACGCGCGAGGGGATGATGGTCAACAATGTACACACCGGGCGAATCCGCAATCCCGCGCGCGGAGGGAAGCGTTTGGGTATCCACCAACAGAATCCGTTTGAACCGCCGACGCGGGGCTTGGTCTTGGGGCGTGAATGAAAAGGGTTCGCCGTACAGCGTGAGAAAATCGCGCGCGTTCCGATTCACGCGGCGCGGCAAGAGCGCGACCGCATCGGGATACAATTTTTTCGCAGCGGCGAGCGAGGCGATGGCGTCGAAATCGGCGTTCTCGTGAGTAAGCAGGGCGTCCATTCGCCCAGCATTTTACTTTTGTTAGCGCGGGCGCGCAAGGTGGTATAATTTCGCCGGTATGTCCGACATTTTTTACGACCTCGAAACCAAAGAACTCCTCGACCTGACCCTCGAAGACCAGGCGTCCGCGATTCGCGCGCTTCATTTTTCCGTCGGCGTGACGTGGTGCGAATGTCACAAGGAACAAATTTTTTATCGCGCCGATGCAATGGGCGACCACATTCTCTTGCACGAACGGATGATTGGCTTTAGCAGTCGTCAATTCGACAACGCGGTGCTGGCATACAACTATGTTTGGACGCGCTTGGAAACGCCGCCGGTGAAAGAGGAAAAACGCGCCGCGCCGAAGAAAATTGACAAGGTGGAAATTCCCGCGCAGCCGGAAGACTTGAAACGCGTGTTTGACGCGCGGACGTTTGATTTGCAGATTGATTTGGAAAATCGCGTCGGCTATCGTCTCTCGTTGAATGCGTTGGCGCAAGGCACACTGCGGCGCGAAAAACAAGGCACTGCCGCGCTCGCGGTGATTTGGTACCGGCTCGCCGCGCAGTTGAAGCAAAAATACGCGTACGCGCTACGCGAAGCGAATGACCACGAAGGGGCAGACCGCGCGCACGAGTTGGGCGCGTATTATCAAGCGCGGCTCGAACGCTACTGCGCGACGGATGTGCAGCTCGTGCGCCAGGTGTTCGAGTACGGCGCGCAGAATCGGCGCGTTTTTTTTGTGGACTTTGACGGCGAACGTCGAAATATCAAAGTGGATTGGCGATAGAGAATTTTTTTGCGGTGCGCTTGCTAACGGTATAATGACTGCTAACATGTTTTGTGACAGAGACCCGCGTCGAATCGCGCTCACGTTCTGGTTTGCCTTGTGGTTGAGTCTCCAAATGTTTTTGCTCGGAGTTTCACCCGCGTGGGGTTTCGTGCTGCCGCATGAACACATCACGCGCGGCGCGGTGGATTCCGCACAGTGGCAAGCCCATGCGCGCGAACATCAAATCGGCGGCGCGGTTTTTTTTGCCAAGTTCTGTGATGGCACAGAAACTGCGAATGCGGTCCTCGCTTCGGTCCCCGACAGCGCAAGCGCGTTTTCGATGGCAAGTTTTTTGACTGCCCTCGTGCGTGATGAGCGAGTCCAAATTCCTTTACCGCGAATGCCCGTTGCTACGTGGCGCGTTGCGACGATGCACGCGCGCGAACTGATGTATTCTCCGTCGGAACCTCCGCCCAATTTCTAATTCCTCATTTATCTCGTCGCTTTACAATTCCATTCATCTTTGATTCCGGGAGCAAGTATTGTGAGAAAAATAATCGCGTGTGTGTGGAGCGCGCTGTTTGTCGTCGCGTTCGCTTTGGTTGTGTTTGCGCCGGTGGCGCGCGCTCATTCTGACATCGTGGAATGTACGCCGCCGATGGACGGCACGGTTGAAACCGCGCCGGAGAAATTGACTTGCAAAGCATCGCAGGGAATGAAGGCGGAAGGTTCGTCGCTCCAAGTTTTCGATGCGAACGGCGCACAAGTTGACAAAAAAGATTCTGCCGTAGATTTGAATGACCCGGACCGTCTGACGATTTCTGTTTCCCTCGACACGCCGAAGATGCAAGATGGTGTGTACACGGTGAAATGGACGACGGTCTCTGCGGACGACGGTGATGAGGCGCGCGGCGCATTCAAATTTACTGTGGGACATGGAAACGCGCAGCCCACTGCCACCGCAACGATGGCAATTCAAACGAGTGAGCCAACAACCGCGCCGACTGTCGCGCAGACAGCAGAACCGACAGCGGCACCCGCCGCGACAGCCACCCCGGCAACAACCTTGCCGGCGAGCGGCAGCACAGACAATTCCGCGCTCGTCGGCTTGGTCGTGTTGTTTGCGCTCGCGGTGTTCGCCCTAGGCGCGTATGGTATCGTGCGCGCGCGGAGATAAAAGGAAACGCGGGGGGTAAAATTTTTTGCCCCCCGCAATCACACATGCATTCTTGGCGTACTCTGCCCCCACTTGCGCCGAATCCGATTCGGAACGAACATGGCAGCGTCTTGACGGGACACTGGGAATTTGATTTGGCAATCGCGCTCGTTTTTTTCGCGGTGATTGCGTATTCGTTTCTCTTGCCCGCGGACGCGCCAAAGGGGGTAGGGCGGATTGTGATTCAGACGGTCGCAGCGCTATTTTTTCTCGGCGCAATGGTCATGGCAGTTGTTGGATTTCGGAGTCTGTAAATGAAACGATGGATGTTTTGTACGCTGCTCGTGCTGAGTCTGCTGCCGTCGTTCGCGCTCGCGCAAACGAACGGCTCGATAAAAATTATCAAACCCGGTGACCGCCGTAATATCGAGCTGGGCGAATCACAAGTGACGGTGGAAATTTCCGGTGTCGCGTTGAGTGACGGCTACAGCTGGCAAATGCTCGTTGACGGCGTGCCGCAAGGTGTCGTGCGCGATGCGATGACGACGACAATTAACGTCGAGAGACCGACGGGTCCGCATCACTTGACCGCACAATTGTATGACCCGCAAGGCAATGTGATTTCAGCGCACGATATTTTGGTGATTGCCGCGCCAGTGGAAAAGCGCGAGCCGATTTTTAATCGCGCGTGGTTTGCGCCGTTCATGGCAGTGTTCACAGTGGTCATTATTGGAATTATTCTGTTGGGACTGCGTCTGCGTCCGCGTCAAACGACATGAAAAAATTTTTCGCATTCCTCGTTCTTGCTCTCGCGTTGTTGACATCACCGCGCATCGTTTCGGCACATGCGATTGCGTTGGCGTGCTTGCCGCGCATGGGCATCAATCTCACCAGCCTGCCGACGCAAGTGATTTGTCAATTTAACGAGCCATTGATTCCGGCGAGTGTTTCGATGACCGTGACGGATGCGAATGGAACGCGCGTGGACAAGAATGATGTTCGCTTTTTCGAGAATGATGACCACACGCTCGTCGTTTCACTCGACACGGAAAAAATGTCGGGCGGGCTCTACACGGTGAAATGGCGTACGCAAAGCGTTGCCGACCAGGCATTCACGAACGGCGAATTCCAGTTTGGCGTGAATACGGTTGTGCCGCCGACGCCGACGGCGGTTTTGCCGGGAGTGGTAATGACGCCAACGCCGATTGCGCCGCAGCCAGGCGGTGTGTCGGATTTGATACCGCGTTTTTTGATTGGCGTTGGCGTTGTGGTGTTGATTGCGATAGGCGTTTTGTTTTGGCGGATGCGTCAAACGTGAAACGTCAAGCGTCTCGTGAGAATTGAAATGAAACTTGTACTGCATCTAACGGTTACGTTGATGTTTTTGTTACTGACGGTCAGCGTCGTTTCCGCGCACGCGAAATTGGTGCGCGCGACGCCCGCGCCGAATAGCGTATTGGGCAGCGCGCCGCCCCAAGTCCAGTTGTGGTACGACGAACCGCTCGAATTGAATTTTAGCGAGGCACAAGTCCTCGACGCACAACGCCAGCGGGTTGACGCCGGCGAATTGCAACCCGTCGCAGGTGACCCGTACTCGGTGATAGTTCCGCTCAAGCCCGTCGGCGAAGGAACGTACACTGTGGTTTGGAAAGTGTTGTCGGCGGCGGACGGACATATCACGCGCGGCGTGTTTGCGTTTGGTGTTGGCAATACGGCAGGCGTGAGCGCCGCGCCTGTGGATTCGAGCCAAGCCCTCACGCCGAGCGAATTGACGCCGATGGGAATGGTGGTGCGCTGGCTGAGTTTGCTCAGTTTGCTCGCGCTCGTCGGCGGATTTGTGTTTCGCTTTTTCTTGCTCGAACGTTCCCTCGATTACATTCAAGCCGCCAAACACGCGCGCCAGGTTGCGTACACGTGCTGGCTGCAATTCACCGCGCTTGCCTTGGCAATTTTGTTCCTCGCCAACCTGAGCGAACTCGCGCTCCAAGTTTTATTGGTCGCGGAGCAGATTTCCGTTACCGCGATAGGGACCGTGCTGTTCAATTCGCGGTTCGGCATGTTGTGGCTTGTACGCGTGGGCTTGATTGGCGCGGGCGCGCTGCTGGTATTTTTGGAAGCGCGCGGCAAACCAGCGCCGTACTATGATTCCGCGCTGATTGTGTTGGGGAATGTCGCGCTCATCACGCGTTCCCTGCTGAGTCATTCGGCGGCATTCGGAAATTTTTCGCTGCCGGTGTTTGCGGACTGGCTGCATTTGCTCGGCGTCGCGGTGTGGGTGGGCGGGCTGTTTTGTTTTGCGTGGGTGATGCCCGTGTTGTGGCGCGCGCTGGACGCAAAAACGCGCGGGCAGTGGATTGCGTGGCTCGTTCCGCAATTTTCCATCATGGCAATCGCCGCAACTGTCGTGATTGCGCTGACGGGGTTTTACAATTCCGTGCAACAAATTCCCGCGCTCGATGTTTTCACGACGAATGCGCTGCCGACATTTCAACAACTGTCGCAAGGAACGTACAACAGTTCGCTGTTGGCGAAAATCGCGCTGTTTGTGGTCATGATTGGGTTCGGCGCGTTAAATCTGTTGTTTCTCTCGCCGCGTTTTCGCAAATTCATTTCCGAACCCGACGCGAACGCAAAACTTTTTTCGCGTTTTCGCATTACCGTCGCGGCAGAAGTCTTGCTCGGCGTGACCGCGATTTTTCTGGCAGGCATTCTCACCCTCACCCCCCCCCCTCGCTCCGAACCCGCGCAAGACAACGCGCCCCTCGCGCAAGAACAACAACAACGCCCCACTTTGCTCGTCGGTTATCCCTCTGACAATGTTCAAGTGCAACTCGAAATCGGTCCGAATCCGAACGCGCCAACCACATTTTCCGCGCGGGTCACAGACCGCAGCGGCAACGCGGTGTCAAATTTGCAGCGCGTCATTTTTAATTTCATGTATTTGAATGAGGATACGGGCGCGGAAAATGTGACGGCGCAGGCGCGCGGCGAAAATTTGTACGTCGCGGAAGGAAATTATTTGCCGCTGGAGGGCATGTGGAAAATTCAGGTGCGCGTGCGGCAGCAAGGTAAAGACGATACGACAGTTGATTTTCCGTACTATATCGCGCCGCGTTTTGCGGATACGGACACGACGCCCGTGATGACCGCGCAACTCGAATTGAATCGCGCGCAGCAAAGAATGAATTCGCTCACAACCTTGCGCTCGCGGCAAGAATTGAACGACGGCGCGAACGGGGTTGTGATTTCATTGTACGAGTATCAAGCGCCGGACAAGACAAAATTTGAAATTGTTGGGCAGGGGCAGTCCATCGCGCGGGGCGCAGACCAGTATTATCAAAACCGCGATGGAACGTGGACACTGCGCGCACGCGGCGAAAATTTTGTGTTTCCAAAATTTGATTTTGCCGATACCGCGCAGGCAACACGCCAAGGACGCGCCGACAAAATTGGCAATATGCCCGCGAAAATTTTCTTGTTCGACACCCCGAATACAAGCGGCACGGAACTCATTCATTACGCATACTGGATTGCGGATGACGACCCGCGCGTCTTGCAGTTCGCGATGGTGACGGCGAGTCATTACATGATGCAGTCCTATCGCGATTTTGACAGCAACGAGATTGCGATTGCTGCGCCGGAGAATGTTGTGATGAATCCATCGCCGCCCGCGCCGACTGCCGCGCCAAGCGTCGGTGGGGGGGGAAATCCGTTGCAAACCGCCGTGCAAGGTTCGCCGCGGGCGAAAGGTTTTATCACGGGCGATTTGGAAGGCGACGGCGCGTTGGTGATGGTGGTGGTTGGAGTGGTGGTGATGTTGATTGGCAGCGGCGGCAATCGCCCGCGTCGCGCGCGTTTGGTTTCATTGGGCATCGGAGCCGCATCGGTGATTCTTGGAATCGGTTTGTTCATTGACGCGGTGAATGGAACGATGGCGGCATCTCAAAACATTCCGGTCAACACGGCGCGCGCGTCAACGGGACAAACCATCTATGAACAAAACTGCGCGGCGTGTCACGGTGTCAAAGGGTACGGTGACGGACCCGGCGGCGCGGCTCTGCCTGTCAAGCCGTTGGATTTGACGACGCATGTTTTGTTGCACGATGAACAATACTTGTACGCGACGATTCTGAACGGACGCGGGTACATGCCCGCATTCGGCAGTCGCCTTTCGCAAGACCAGATTTTGGATGTGATTGCGTACGCGCGTTTGCTTGCGCGTAATGCGCAGCAAGCATTACCGAACGCAACGCCGCGTCCGGGCTTTACACCGCAGCCGTGAAAATGAAGGATGAGGGATAAAGAGATGGGGAGAGAAACGAGAAACGTGAAACGAGAAGCGAGAGGCGAGGAACGTGAAACGTGAAAGGTCAAACGAGAAACGTCAAACGTGGCACCTGTCACTTTCCGCGCAGGTCGGTGAGGAGTTCCAGCGCTTGTTGAAATGCGGTGGGTTGGACCCGAATTTCTCCCAAAAATGGATTATCGAGTTCGACAATCAAAAGCAGGACAAACGCCACGAGCCCTGCAAACATGCCAGCCATGAGCAAGTGTGCGCGCAAATTGGGCGCGCGCAAAAAGAGAGTGAACCCAATCGTCACCACCGCGCCGCTAATGAGCAGCGAATACATGAGCGGTGGAATTTCGGTGCGGCTTTCGAGCAGGCGCAGGCGCCGTGTGTTGCCCAATTCGTTGAGCAGTTTGAACAAGTGTTCTGGATGAAAAGTGCCTTTCGCTTTGTCGAAATCAATTTGGCGATGCACGGTCCACAATTTTTCGAGCGCCGCATCCACGCTTTCACTCGCTTGCCCGGTCTCCATCGTATGCCATTCCGACTGAATCACCTGCTGCGTGTACTCGATAATCGTTTCTTGTACCAAGCCGGAATCGGGTTCAGGCAATGCTTGCCCGAGACGAAAAATGTTGACGGCGAGATTTGCCTCTTGTTCGACAATCACTCGCGCGGTTTGAAATTCTTCCCAAACCACCAACACCATAAACGCGATCAGGACGCCGTAGATTACCCCAACCGCAGCAAAGATAAATCCCGCAACTTCGTTGTTGGCTTGGTGAATCCTTTCATCAATGAACTTTCGCACGAGATAGGTTGACACGATGGCAAGCAGCGCACTGCCGCCGACGATGAGCATGACGAGCAGGGGTGTCGAAAATTCAAGCAAGAGCTCACGCAGCATGAGCGTATTATAGCAGAATGCAGATTTGAAATTTTCCATTGCAAATTTGGAAATGCAACAGTTCCAAATTCGCAGCCGCCAAGCCGAAATGATTTTTGCTCTTTTTCGTAAAGCCTATCGCGATGTCACAAAACGCCGCGTGCGTTCTTTGTTGACGCTGTTGGGAATTTTGATTGGCGTCGGCGGCGTCGTCGCGATTGTTTCCACCGGTGAAAACCTCGCGCGGGCGCAACAAGCCGCGTATGCGGACGCGTCACAAGCGGACATTTCGTACTGGGTGTGGAACGCGCCCGCGTCCTTGCCGCGCGCGCTCGGCGAAATCGAAAACGTCCGCGTGGCAGAACTGCGCGTTGATTTTTTTACGCGCTGTCGTTGGTATGACGACGCGCGGGACGTGTACATACACGGCGTCAATCATTTCGAAGATATGCGCGTGGATGAAATTTTTTTGCGCGCGGGACGTTTTCCACACGACGGCGAAATTGTGATTGAAGAGTCCGCGCTCGCGCTGCTGCCCCTGCGGTTTGGTGATACGCTCACTTGTCGCGGCAACAGCGGCGAACCGGACCGTACGTTCACGCTCGTCGGCGCAATTCAAACGCCGAATTATCCCAGCGCATCGCTTTTGGATTACGCGACGATGTATGCATCGTCAAATGATGTGATGCGATTGCTCGGTTCAACGGGCGCAAACGGCTTGCGCGTCAAAGTGGACGATATTGCGCGGGCAGACGAGACCGCGCAAAACATTTCGCAGTTGTTGGACCGTCGCGGGATTCAACACAACACTCCAACCTTGCGCGACCCGGCGAATTACATCGGCAAACGCGAACTCGACGCGCTGCTCGCGGTGTTGTCAATTTTTTCTGTGGTCGGTTTGCTCACGAGCGGCTTTCTCGTCGCCAATACGCTCGCCGCGATTGTGACGGAACAGGTGGGCGAAATCGGCGCGCTGAAAGCATTGGGCGCGACGCGCGAGCAAGTGATGTTGGTGTACTTGATGTCCGCGCTCGTGTATGGAATTGTGGGAACGCTGTTGGGCTTGCTCGTCGGCGCGCTGGCGAGTTGGCGACTGATGGTGTTTATCGGAACGCTGTTGAATCTTTCGATTGATTTTCAACTCTCACCACTCGGCATCGCGCTCGGCGCGTTCGTCGGAATTTTTGTGACGCTGCTCGCGGGCATGATTCCCGCGTTTGCGGCGACGCGGATTCCCGTGAAACGCGCGCTCGAAGCATACGGCATCACGCCAACATACGGCGCGGGGCGATTGGACCGCGCGCTGCAAAAAATCGTCGCGCTGCCGCCACTCGCCGCCATGTCGGTGCGAAATCTCGCGCGTAGAAAATCGCGCGCCATCGTGACAATGTTTGTGATTGGCGTCGCGGTGGCAACCTCGCTCGCCGCGCAAACGGTAAGTGCGTCGGTTGATTTTGCGATTGACGATTTGTTTCACACGTACCGCGCGGATGCGTGGCTGTGGTTCGGCGAATATGTGGGCGACAATATGCGCGCGGTGTTGGCGAGTGTGGAAGGTGTGGAACGCGCGGAAGTGTGGTCTTTGCAAAATGCGTGGGTGTCAACGAATGATGCGACAGAAAACGTCGCGACAGAAAACGTCGCAACGGAAAACGTCGCAACGAATAAACGAATGGAACGCGCGCGCATTTGGGGTTTGCCTGCGGATACGAAATTGTATGCGGCGAATTTGCAGCAAGGGCGATGGTACGACGCGGGCGCGAGCGATGAGGCGGTGATTTCGACGGATTTGGTGGAATCGCTTGGCGTTGGTCTTGACGATACGATTCAGGTGGACACGGGCGATGCTTCGACTCTGCTCAGCACAAGCTTGCGAACATTCCGCGTAGTTGGCATCACAATTGACAATTCGGTTTTTCTCGGCAGTCAAGTGGCGGGCAAAGTGTTTATTCCCGAAACGGTTGTGGCAAAAATGCAAGGGCGCGAAGGTTGGGCAACTTTTTTTGCCGCGAGTTTTTCAGACCACAGCGAGCAAGGCGTCGAAGCGCAGCTCGACGCGATTTCGCAAAAATTCAAACGCTATCAAATGGGCAGTGACAGCGCGGTGCGCGAGGTGAAGGGCGCAAAAGAGCAAACGCGCATTTTGACGATTGCGTTAACGGCGATGAGTGTGTTGGTGGGCTTGATTGGCGCGCTCGGCGTTGTGAACACGATTACGTTGAATGTTTTAGAACGCCGCCGCGAAATTGGCGTGCTGCGTTCCGTCGGCGCGAGCGACGCGAATGTGATGCAAACATTTCTCACCGAAGGACTCGCGTTCGGCATCGGCGGCTGGCTCATCGGCATTGTGCTGGGTTATCCGCTCGGTTTGATTTTGACGCGCGTAATGGAAGCGGTGTTGTTTCATTTGAATTATGTATTCACTTTTCAAATGGTGTTGGCGAGTCTTGGATTCGCGTTGGTGATTACCGTCGGCGCGAGTTTGATTCCCGCGTTCGCGGCAGCGCGGATGAAAGTGAAAGAGGTTCTAAGATACGAGTGAGCGGCGAAACACAAGAAAAGTTGGAGAGTTACCGTGATGTTTGACCTGCCATTGTTCCTTGTCCAGATTATTGTCATCCTCATCGCTGCCCGGACAGTCGGTTGGCTCTTTCAAAAGTTCCACCAGCCGCAGGTAGTTGGAGAGATGTTGGCGGGGGTCATGTTGGGTCCTTCCTTGTTGGGGTGGTTAAGCCCGGATATTTCCCGGTACGTCTTCCCGGCGCCAAGTCTCGTCTTTGTAAACGCCCTGAGCCAGATCGGCATGATTCTGTTCATGTTTCTTGTCGGCTTGGAGCTGGACCCAAAGAGAATCGCGTCCCAGCGACGCACTGCACTTGTAATCAGCCACGTCAGTATTCTCATTCCCTTCGTTTTGGGCGCTTTGGTCGCCTTGCTCCTCTATCCCCGGCTCTCTGATGCGAGTGTGCCCTTTACGCAATTTGCGCTCTTTATGGGAGTGTCAATGAGCGTCACCGCGTTTCCGGTGCTCGCCCGTATTCTGACCGAGAGAAAAATTTTGGATACGGAGGTGGGGTCACTTGCAATTTCATGTGCTGCGGTAGATGACATCACGGCGTGGTGTATTCTGGCAGGGGTCGTGCTGTTGGCGCGGTCCAGCGCGCAAGTCATGCCAATCTGGTTCATGCTGCTTGGCACACTTGCCTTCATCAGTGTAATGTGGCTGGGAGCGCGCCGCTTGCTCGTGAGGATTGAGCAGAGCTTTATTCTTCAGAACAGAATGAGTCAAGGTCTGTTGGGGTTCATCCTGCTGCTTGTATTCTTATCCGCCTGGGTCACAGAGACGCTGGGAATTCATGCACTCTTTGGGGCGTTTCTGCTCGGCGCAATCATGCCAAAGGATAGTCGGTTTGTTCATGCTGTAAAGGCGAGGTTGGAAGATATCGCAATTGTGCTTTTGCTTCCGCTTTATTTTGCCTATACCGGACTGCAGACGAGCGTTGGTCTCATTAACAGTTTTGAGATGTGGTCGTATTTCGCGGTAATCATGATTGTTGCGATGGCAGGTAAATTGGGGGGCGCGGCGGTTTCTGCGCATCTTGCGGGGTTGCCGTGGCGCGAAGCCACTGCCATTGGAGTGTTGATGAATACGCGAGGACTGGTCGAATTGGTTGTCCTAAACATCGGGCTCGAGATCGGTGTCATTTCGCCTGCGCTCTATACGATGATGGTGATGATGGCGATCGCGACTACACTCATGACGACACCCATCCTCGATTGGGTCTATCCGGGCACGTTACGTCAAAAGATATCGCATGACCCAACCTCGCCACAAATCAAAGTCGGTTGACGTGCGTTTTCGATTTGTAAACACGGCGACTGCCAAGTCCCTTGACAAGGAGGTGTCATTTCGAACGGAGTGAGAAATCTCGGCTGCCGCGCGTAGTGAGATTTCTCGCATTCGCTCGAAATGACAGTTAACGCGACTTGGCAGTTGCCCTGATTTGTAAATTGCCAAAAATGGATTAACTTGACATTGAAACGGCACACTGTTCATTTTCATACACCATTTTACTTGGTCGGTTTCCATTCTCTCCGTATCGCGTCGCGGATTTCCACGTACTGTTTCCCCTCCTCAAACGCTTCTTGAATCGCGGGCGCGAAAATTTTTGTATAAAAATCTTTGCCCATCCGATTGACAATTTCTCTGTCAAAGAGTTTGTCCGTTTGCGGAATGCCCGAGAGGTCAAGCCACGCGCGTTTTGCGCGTTCTTCGGATGACTTGGCTTTTTCTTTGCCCTCTTTTTTCTCGCCCGTCGGTTTGGGCATCCGCCCGAATTTTTGCGCGGCGACGACTTTGGCGAGCCACAAGCCGTACCCTTTCGCTTTTGTTTTTGGCATCCCCTCTTTTATGCCTTTGAGCCGATTGTATTCGGCGAATACATCAAAGCGGCGGATGGGGGCGTTGGGTTTCAAGTCAGACATTTTCAGTTTGGTAGTGCAATGATGCAATGGGGTGGTCGTCACGAACAGACTATCGCCCTATCGCACGATCACACTTTTAAAAAGATTTCGATTCGCCGTTTCCGGTACCAACACGCGCAGCGCGCGCGGCTTGATGCGAATTTGGACGGGCGTTGTGCCAACCGGTTCGGCATCCACATGCACGGGCACGATGTCGCCGCGAATTTCAATGGCGCGCCCGCGATGATGTTCGATGTCGGCTTCGCGTTCAAAGAATCCCGCGCCGAGACGCACAAAGTGCCACAGCGTATTGAAAACATTGTCGCCATGCAAAAGAGTGACGTCGAGCAAACCGTCGTCAATTTGCGCCATCGGCGGAAGGCGTACCATCGCGCCGTACAATTGCGCGTTGCTCGTCAGCGCGAGTAGCACGCGGCGGCGATAGGTGATGCCGTCCACTTTGACTTGTACGCGTCGCCCGCGATATTGTAACGCTTCGCGAAAACCAATCGCGAGAAAAAATAATTTTCCGAAACGGCGTTTGTTGTCGCGGTCTTGTTCCACCTGACGAATGACTGCCGCGTCCAAGCCCGCGCCGCAGCTCAAGAGAAATGCGCGCGGGGCAAAGCCATTGCCCTGTGCGACGCCGACGTCAATGCGACGCACGCCGCCCTGTGCTTGCAACCGCGCGGCGCGCGCCAAATCGTCCAGCGGCAAACCCATTTCGAGCGCCCACACATTCGCCGTGCCGAGCGGAAGAACGCCAATCGCCGTTTGCGTGTTGAGAACGCCGTTCGCAACTTCGTTCAGCGTGCCGTCGCCCCCCAGCGCGAACACGGCATCCAATTTTTCCTCTGCCGCTTGTCGCGCAAAACGGGTTGCGTCACCCCCCCCTTGCGTTTCCCGCGCGTCCACTTGCCACGCCAACGCGCGCAACGCCTCCATCGCCGCGTCCAACGCCGCGCGATGATTGTTCATACCGGACGAGGGATTGTGAATGATGAGCGCGCGCATGATAAGCATTGAGTGATGAGCGATGAGTTCTGAGTATTTCGCGTCAGGGCAATGCTCGGCACTCGTTCCTGTTATTTCCACGACCAAAACGCGAGAACGCCTTCGCCGATTTTGCGCGGTGACGTTTTGCCCGTCGCGTCGGCGATATACACAGCGCCGCTGCTGGCAGTTTCGCGGGTTGTGTACACGAGCGATTGGCTGTCGGGCGACCAAAAGGTGGACGAATTCGCGTACTGGTCAAAATACGGGACGACACTCAAGAAACTGCTTGTAGGAACGAACGATGCGACAAGATGCGAAGTATTGGTTGCGCGTTCCCAAATGTGCCAATGGAGTTGCAGACGCAGTTCACCGCCTTGTGCGGGATTGCGCGCCGTGAAAAACGTTTCGGGCTGCGTTGTCGCAAGCAACGTGTTCGAGTCTATCACGCGCGAATCAAAATTCGGCAGTGGTGATTCAAAATCAAAGTTCGATTGATTTTCGCCGACGGTTGCAGTGAGATACGCGAGTCTGGAACTGTCGGGCGACCACAAGAACGCAATCGTAGGTTCCTGAGAAATGACGCGCATGTTTTCGCCGGTCGCATCCACCACGCGCATGGCGCCGAGATGCGGCAGTGCCGCCGACGTATCGGTAAGGATGTATGCGACTTGGTTTGCATCCGGTGCGAGCGCGAACGATGCGCGTCCGCTGTAGGTGACCAATTTTTTTGGCTCCCGGTCGAGCGCGGTGCGCAGCGCAATCACTTGTGAGGACGCGTCTTGGGCAGAATACAAAATCGTTCCGGTGTTGGACCACTGCGGCGCTTGAAAATCTCCCGGCGCGGACTCTAACGAGCGTTTGGTTTCGCTGCCTGAAAATGGCAAAACACCCAGCCGCGCATCCTCCCGGTTAGAGCGCGTGCCGCCGACGTGCGTGAACAATTGCGAACTGTCCGGCGACCACGCCCAATAAAACGGTGTGCCAAAATCAATCTCTTGTTTGGAATCGGGTTCGTCGCGGCGGGCAATGTTGAGCGCGATGTTTTGCGCGTCCTTGTTTGCCAAAAAGCCGACGACGCGACTGTCGGGCGACCAGTACAAATAAAATGGAAAATTTTGCGCGGTCTTGTAAAGCGGTGTGAGATTTTCACCCGTTGGCGAAATCGTATAGAGCGCGCCTTCTTTGGGCGCGCCGTTTTCAAAAGTATAGCCCACAAACGCAAGCCGCGCATTGTCGGGCGACCACGTCGGGTAATTGTACACGCGGTCATTGCCGCCATCTTTGGTCAATCCCGTCGTCGCGCCGCTCGATGGGTCTGCGAGATAAATGTTGAAATCATTGCCGACAAAAACAATGCGATTCGTCGCGGCGGGCGCGTTCAGCGCGGCGAGGGGATTTGCATTCGTAGAATACACATAGTAACCGGCAATGCCGACGCCAAGGCAAAGCGCGAGAAACGAACAACCAGCAAGCGCGAGAATGAGAATGAGGAGTGACGAACGCCGAGTCATACGCAATCCTTTCTGCGGAGCAAAGGAGAGAGCGTGGCGAGCGGAGCGCGGAACGTCAAACGTAAAACGTTCGTCTTGCACGCCCCAAATTCCAAGCCCATTATAAATGATTACGTATGTGATGAGGAGTGAGATTCTTTTTGTTGAATATTACGCCGCAAGTTTTCGCAGCGCGGCGAGATTTCTTTTTTCGTCCTTGCCCGTGCCGTCCGTTGGCGTTTCGAGGATGCCGGGAATGTCGGCGAGGCGCTCATCGGTGAGAAACGCGCGAAAGCCGTTTTTGCCGACGGTGCCTCTGCCGATGTGGTCGTGGCGGTCCACGCGCGAACCGAGCGGCGTTTTGCTGTCGTTGAAATGAACAACCTTCAGGAAACGCAG
>CALMZO010000299.1 GCA_937870825.1 uncultured Chloroflexota bacterium
ACAGACACGCCGACCAACACGCCGACATTTACTCCAACCGATACACCGACCAATACACCAACAGACACTCCAACCAATACGCCGACCAATACGCCGACCAATACGCCTACCTTTACTCCAACTGATACACCGACCAATACACCAACCGATACACCGACCAATACGCCCACTGACACACCAACCGATACACCGACCAACACGCCAACACAAACACCAACAGACACGCCGACCAACACGCCGACATTTACTCCAACCGATACACCGACCAATACACCAACAGACACTCCAACCAACACGCCGACCGATACACCGACCAACACGCCGACTGATACGCCGACCGATACACCGACCAACACGCCAACTGATACGCCGACCAATACGCCAACCGATACACCGACCAACACGCCGACACAAACACCAACCGATACACCGACCAACACGCCGACTGATACACCGACGAACACGCCAACGAATACGCCAACGGATATACCAACCAATACACCGACACACACATCAACATTCACCCCAACGAATACACCGACCAACACGCCAACGCCGACCAACACACCCATCGAAGGCGCGCTCGTGGTTGATTCGCTTGCCGACAGCGGACCGGGTTCACTGCGTCAAGCCATTCTCGATGCCAACTCGAATCCGGGCGCAGACGAAATTCGCTTTTTCATTCCCGGTGGGGACAAGACTATTTCACTTGAATCGCCTCTGCCTGCTATCAGCGATGCGCTCACGATAGACGGACTCACACCGCCCGACACGAGTTTGGTTCCCGCCAGTTTGACGATTGAACTCGACGGCACAGACGCGGGCGAAAGCGCGAATGGTCTCAAGCTCACTTCTTCCGGCAACACGATTCGCGGACTCGCCATCAAAAATTTCAACGGGCGCGGGATTTATCTCAACGGTTCGAGCAACAACGTTATTGAAAACAATTTCATCGGCGTCGCTGCGAACGGCACAACGGCGGCAGGCAACGATTCACACGGCATCGCGCTCGACACCAATGCGTCGGCGAATATCATTCGCAACAATCGCATCGCGCACAACGCGGGCGACGGCATTTCCGTCAGCGACGGCACGGACAACAAAATTTCCGCGAACGAAATTTTTTCCAACGCGGGCCACGGGATTGATTTGAACAATGACGGCGTAAGCGCGAATGACGACGGGGACGTGGACGCGGGCGCGAACGCCACCCAAAATACCGGCGTCCTTCTCGTCGCGTCACCTTCCGGCAGCGACATTGTTCTCAAAGGACGCTTGAACTCGCTCGCCAACACAATTCACTCGCTCGAATTTTTTGCCAACAGCGCATGCGACAACGGCATCGCGCAAGGCGAAAACTTTTTGCAATCCGCGAACGTACAGACAGACGCGCAAGGCAACATTTATTTTTCCACCACACTCACAAATGTTCCCGCCGATAGTTTTCTCACGGCGACGGTGACGAGCGCGGACAACAACACGTCGGAATTTTCCTTGTGCATTCCCATCACCGCGAACAATCAATCGTGGGTCAACGCGTTGTTCTTGAATATCGCGTGTCCCGACTCCGACAATCCGCCGCCGGACACGCAAGCGGATACGCAAACCGAGTATATCGTCCAAGAAGACCAAGCGCGTTGGTTCAAATTTTGCGTCACGCCGCGTTCCAAAATTATCATCACGCTCACTCAACTTTCTAGCGATTTCGATTTGACGATTTTCAAAGACATCGGCGCGCAGTACCAGCAAGATTTACAAAATCTGCAAAACACCAACAACACGAATAACGCGTTGACACAACTCGGCGCGGAATTTGCCCCCGACGCGTTTTCACCGGACGCGTTCTCACCCGACGCATTCAGCCCCGAAGTCTTTTCGCCGGACGCGTTCTCACCCGACGCGTTCAGTCCCGACGCGTTTTCACCCGATGCGTTCTCGCCCGACGCATTTTCGCCCGATGCGTTCTCACCTGACGCATTTTCGCCCGATGCGTTCTCACCTGACGCATTTTCACCGGACGCGTTTTCGCCGGACGCATTTTCACCGGACGCGTTCAGTCCCGACGCATTTTCGCCCGACGCCTTTTCGCCCGACGCCTTTTCGAGCGCGCAATCGCGCAGCATCATTGGCGTCTCGGCGTTCCCCGGCACTGCCAGCGAAGGCATTGTGCTGAATACGTGGGACAACACCGGCGAGTTCTTTATTCGCGTGCGCGGCAAAAATGGTGCGTACAATCCCGACGCGCCGTTCAAAATTACCATCACGCAATTGTCCGGCGCGTGCGGTTCCGTCTCGCTGCCCACCCAGCCAACCACGCTCGGCGGCGCGTCGAACAAAGACACCCTCATCGTTTGGGATTCGACGCGCATGCAAGGCACGACCAATCAGAAAAATTCTTTGCTCGCGCGCATGAACGACCTCGCGGCGGCGACGAATGGGGTTGTCGTGGATGTGAGCGGCGACGCGCGCGTCGCCGAGATGAACGCGCAAGCCGACACGAAACCCGATTGCCCGTTTGCTAAAAATCTCGTCGCCGACGCGATTAAAGATGTGATTAACGCGTACGACGAGAACAAGAACCTTGACTATATCGTCCTCGTCGGCAACGACGAAGTGATTCCATTCTTTCGACATCCCGACCAAGCGCTCCTCGCGAACGAAGCCAACTACATTCCGCCCGTGCGCGACAGCACGTCATCGCAAGCGAGTTTGCGGCTCGGTTATCTTTTGACGCAAGACCCGTACGGCGCGCGCACAGAACTTTCGCTCGGCACCAACACATTCGCCGTTCCCGAAATCGCTGTGGGGCGGCTCGTCGAAACGGCGAACGAAGCGCGCGGCATGATTGATGCATTCCTCGACGGCAACGGCACGATTCCTCTCAATGATGGCGCGCTCGTCACCGGGTACGATTTTCTGGAAGACGCCGCGCGCGCGATTGTGGATGAATTGAACGCGGGCACCGGACAAACAACCGACACGCTCATCGCGCCAAACTACATCGCGCCCGCGGACCCGCAATCGTGGACGGCGGACGATTTGCGCGCGGCATTGTTGACGAAACGGCACGACATCAATTTCCTCGCCGGACATTTTTCTGCAGGCAGCACGCTCGCCGCTGATTTCAGCACGCGCGTCCTCGCGTCCGAAATTGCCAACTCGAACATTGATTTCACGAACGCGTTGTTTTATAGCGCGGGCTGTCATTCGGGTTACAACGTCGTTGACACGCACGGCATCGCGGGCGTCACACTCGAACCGGATTGGGCGCAAGCATTCGCGCGGAAAAAAGCAACGTTGATTGCAGGCACCGGTTATCAGTACGGCGATACCGACGTGATTGAATACAGCGAACGTTTGTATTTGGAATTCACGAAAGAGTTGCGACGCGGTTCGGGTCCCGTTTCGATTGGGCAAGCGTTGGTGCGCGCGAAACAAACATATCTCGCGTCAACGCCACAGCTCAAAGGCATTCACCAAAAAGCATTGTTGCAGACGACAATTTTTGGTCTGCCCATGATGAGCGTCAATATGCCCGGCGCGCGTTTGGGCAATGATAGCGACGCATCCATCGTTTCCAATACAGTTCCGTACACGACGAACCCCGGACAAACACTCGGACTCGAATACGCGGATGTCACCATCAATCCGTCGCTCACCGAAAAACATTCGACGCTGAACGATTTGAGCAGCAACACGCCGATTGAAACAACGTACTTTGAGGGAACAAACGGAGTCGTCACGAATCCATCGCAGCCGATTCTCCCACTCGAAAATGTAAATGTGTCGGTGAATGATTCGGTGCTGCGCGGCGTCGGTTTTCGCGGCGGCGCGTATTCCGAGCTGCAGAATATCATCGCGCTCACAGGCGCGCCTGCCACAGAAATTCGCGGCGTGCATATTCCCTATCCCTCGCAAGTATTTTTCCCGATTCGGATGTGGAACATCAATTACTTTGACGCGCTCACCGGCGGAGGCAGCACGCGTTTGCTGTTGACACCCGCGCAATACAAATCGAATGACAACGACCCGCTGCGCGGCACATGGCGCACCTTCAATTCACTGCAATTGCGTTTGTTCTACAGCGCGAACGCGTTGATTACGAATAGCGGCGCAGTTCCCGCGTTGTCCGCCGCGCCTGCGATTTCGACGATTGATGCTGTCTCGAACGGAAACAACATCAACTTTACAATGCGCGTGGTCGGCAATCCGTCCGCAGGCATTCAACAAGTGTGGGTGACATACACCGGCACGAGCGGCAATCTGCAAGGACAATGGCAGTCGCTTGACTTGACGCAAAACGCAACAGACTCGACGTTGTGGCAAGGCACGCTCAACACCAACGTACCGCCGCAAGACATTCGCTTTATCGTGCAAGCGGTCAACGGCGTCGGACTCGCATCGCTCGCGGCGAATCAGGGCGCGTTCTACACACCGGACGGCTTTGTCAACAACACGCCCCAGCAAGAAACAACATCGCTCGAACTGAACAGCGCGGCAAGCGGCGCGTACGGCAATCAACTCAACGTCAGCGCGACATTGAGGAGCAACGGCTCACCCGTCGCCAATGAAATCATTTGGTTCGGTCTCGGCTCGCAGCGCGTCAACGGCATCACAAATGCGAACGGCGTCGCGTCGAGTACCCTGTCACTGTACGGTTTGCCCGACGCGTATGAATTGCAAGCATCGTTCGACGGCAAGCCGCTGCTCGCTCCGTCGTCCACACAAGAAAATTTCACTATCGCCAAACAAAACACGCAGCTCACGATTGACGCGCCGAACGCGGCAGTGCAGTACAGTGATGAGAGTGGAATGAGCGCAACCGTACGCGACGCGAACAATCGCGCGCTCGGACAAGTTTCTGTCGCGTTCGTTCTCGACGGTCAAGACGATGATGCCTCACGCACGGAAATTACAAACCTCGTAAGCGCGGCTGGACTCGGAACGATTCCGGTACGCAGTGGGAATTATCAAGTCGCGGTGTCGTTCGGAAAACTCGTCACTTTGAGCGACGGTTCGACGCTTGACCTCACCGACACGCGCTACAACGGTTCGAGCGACAATGCCAACATCACTGTCACTGCGGAAGACGCAACACTCGAATACATCGGGGACACAGAAATTCAAGTGGGCAACGACGTGCAACTCGCCGCGCGCGTAACACAAGCGGACGATGGTTCACCCGGCGACATCACGAAAGCGCGTGTGCGTTTCCTTATCAAGAACGCGGATGGACAAACATTGTTCAGCGAGACGGTTGCGGCGGCGGCGGATGGCGCTGCCACCGCGACGGCGAGCGGCATTCTCGGCGGCGAACACACGATTGAAACAAAATTGCTCGGCGGTTACTTTGAAGCGCCGAATGTCAATACACCACTTCAAGTGACGGGCGAGGCAGTCGCGCTCTCGCACAACACGCGCGTGCGAAACTTGCAAAATAAAGGATTCGACGCATTCAAAGTAACTTTTAAAGCGAACCAAGAAAAAACGGAATGGCGTTTGCGCGCAACCAAACCCGCGACATTCAACTATATGGAGACGCTCGACAACAGCGGTGACGTCTCGCTTGGGTTAAAAGTCACGCTCACGATTCCGTCGAGTGACAACCCCGCACTCGCGCAAGCATTTTGTCTCGTCGGCGCGAATGCGATTCGCGTGTACGCGGATGAAAAACTGACGCGCGAAGTGACGGACAAGGCAATCCTTTCACCAACGATGCCATTGGTGGACGCGACACCAGATACGCTTACCTGTGTGAGTGAAATCCAAGTGGACGTGATAGTGCCTGCTCACGCGAAACGGTACATCAGGATGGAACTCGCGTTTGCGGGCAAGGGCGCGACGGGTTTTACCAAGCACGCGCCGCGCGCGTACGCCCAAGCATTCTTGCTCACGACCACAGTCAAAGGTTCGCAAACTCTTGGCGATACGCAACTCCCCGCGAATCTCGACAACACTACCGGCGTGATTCTCGTCGGCAATCGTTTGACAGGCGTCGGTGGTTTCGCGTTCGATGAAAGCAGCAACCCGCGCGTAGGTTATCAAGTGCGCTTGCTCAAAAACAATCAAGAGGTTGCGACCACACAAACCGACGCCAACGGCTTTTTCCTCATCCGCGTCCCGGCAGGCGGTCCGTTTGTCGTGCAACTCCGCGACCCGATTACCGATGAGCTGCTCGCCACTGCAAACGTACAAGAACTCGCCAAGAATCAGTTCAAGCGCGTGCGGTGGAAAAATCTGCAGTAGAAACAAGAGACCTCAAGGGTTTTTGGAAACTCTTGAGGTCTTTTTATCTCACCATGGAAATCGAAGCCAAGTTCGCGGTTCCCGCTGATGCGACGCCGGAAAAATTGCGCGCGCTTGACCGCGTGGGAAACTTTGCGCTCGGCGAACGCGAACGCGTCACGATGCGCGATACGTTTTTCGATACGCGCGCGAACGCATTACAAAACGTTCACTATGTGTTGCGCGTACGGAAACGGAACGACGGAAAATTTCTCCTCACGCTCAAAACGCCGACGACGACCGATGGCGCAATCCATCGCCGCCCCGAAATCGAAATGGAAATGAATCCCGCGCGCGCGACGCGCGTGTTGCGCGTGAATGAATTGCCCAAAAAATTTCGGCAACTTATCGCGCCCGTCACACAGGAAAATTTGTACCCACTGTTTTCCATCTCGCAAACGCGCGAGGTGAGAAATGTTTTGCGCGGACGCCGCGTGATTGCCGAGTGGAGTTTGGATTTTGTAAAATATCGCGCGGGCGAACGCAAACGCGCGTTTTATGAATTGGAGATTGAATTGAAAAAAGCGGGGACGGAAAACGATTTGCAAAACATCGCGGAATGGCTGCAAAAGGAATTTCAATTGCGGCATGTGGAAAAAGGAAAATTTTTGCGCGCGGTAGAATTCATGCGCGGAAATTGACAGGCAACTGGTTGAGAAGGGAAATGCGGGAAATAAAGGAACTCGGGTTCCCTTATTTCCCGCATTCCCTTTTATCCTCAACAAAGAGGGCTTGCCGCTCTCGTCAATTCTCCAACAAGACTATATGCAGGAACTTGGGTCCATGCACCCCGCGTTGTAACGTGAGTTCAATATCCGCCGTGCGACTTGGACCCGTCACGAAAACCAAATTGCTCGCGTCGCGTGTGATGTCGGGATGCGCGGCGAAAAAGGATGCCATGTTTGGAAACATACGCGCGGTGGGCAACAGCGCGATGTGCGTCGGCGGAAGCAGCGACGCGAGACGCGGGCGCGTTGGCGCGGAAACAAGCGCGAGCGTTCCCGTATCCGCGATGCCCGCCAGCGCGCCGGTGATTCCTGCCGTCGCGCGTTCCAATTCGAGCAATTTATTTTTTCGCGCCACCGCATCGTCGGGCATTTCGATTTTGTGCCTTGTGTAACCGTTCGCGCGCAATGCCTCCCCTAACCCGCGCACCGGAATTTCGGCATCGTCCCACGTCAACACTTCGAGTTCACTCGTTTCGCGCAAAATTTTTAGAATCAATTCAATCGCCTCTGCATCGTCGCGCGCAATGTAACTGAATCCGCCCAAAGGTTCTAACTCGCGGCGAAAACTTGAAATCATTTCTGCGGGGTCGCCCTGCTCTGCCATTGCGCGCGGCGGCACACTTGCGCGCGCCGACGGCAAATGCGCGGTATTTAACGCGACGCGAATTTGCCCCAACACTTGCGCGCGGTCGTCTCTCATCGTTCCGGTTCCTCATCAATATGAATCAAATCCGCGTGGCGCGATGCGCGGAATTGTTCGCGGAAGGATTTTTTTGCAAACGCGGGAAAATCGCGCGATTGCGTCCAACCGTTCAATGGCGGCGGCAAGCGGCGAATCCACCCTTTGCGCCCGGCAACGAGCCGCGAACCCCAACGCGAAAACGTTGTGGCAAGATTGAACAGCGCGGGACGCGTGACCGTGAAGGAATACATTTTCAAACCGACGCGCAGCCACCACTGCATTTTTCCATGACGCGTCGCGTCATCACGCTCGACGAGCAACATGCGCGGAATATCAATTCGCACGGGACACACTTCGCGGCACGCGCCGCATAACGAACTCGCGTGCGGCAAATCGCTCCACGGCGCGATGCCGCCGAGCGCGGGCGTCAATACCGCGCCAACGGGTCCGGGATACACGCTGCCATACGCGTGTCCGCCGATTTCACGATACACGGGACACGCATTCAAACACGCGCCGCAGCGAATACAGTACAAAATTTCCGCAACCTCTGTGCCAAGCACGCGCGAGCGTCCATTGTCTAAAAGGACAACGTGCAATTCGTCCGGTCCGTCATTTTCACCATTCCGCCGCGCGCCGGTGATGAGATTTGTGTAGACTGTGATTTTCTGTCCCGTCGCGGAACGCGCCAACACTTGCAGCATCACGCTCAAATCGTCCAAATTTGGCACGATGCGTTCGATGCCCATCAATGCCACATGCACACGCGGCGCGGTCGTCGTCAAGCGTCCGTTGCCTTCATTCTCTACCAAACAAATCGTTCCCGTTTCCGCCACGCCAAAATTCACGCCGCTGATGCCCATGTCCGCGTTCAGAAATTCCGCGCGTAACGTCGCGCGCGCGGCGGCGGTCATTTGCGCGGGGTCATCGGTGTACGGAATTGAAATTTTTTCGCGCAAGAGTTCGCCGATTTGTTCTTTGGTCTTGTGAATTGCGGGAACGATAATGTGCGACGGCGTTTCGCCTGCGAGTTGAATAATGTATTCGCCCAAATCCGTTTCGACAACGCGAAGGTTCTCTCGTTCAAGCGCGTGATTCAGTTCCGTCTCTTCGGAAATCATGGACTTGCCTTTGACGACGGTTTTGACATTGTGTCTCTGCGCAATTTCCGTCACAATTTCATTCAGCGCGTTTGCATCTGCCGCAAAGTGGACATGCCCGCCAACCTTTTCCACATTCGCCGCGAATTGTTCCAAATAAAAATCCAGACGCGACAACGTATGCGCGCGAATCAAGCGGGCGCGGTCTCGCACGGCGTCCGCATCGGGCAGCGATGCCAACGCGCCAAGCCGCAGCGTTTGAAAGCGTCCCGTCGCGCGGTCGAGCGCGGTATGCAAAATTTCGTCACGCAGCGCGCTGTCTACGCGTTCGTGAAAAGTGACGTTGGGAGTGTGCATAGAGAAAGGATGAGGGATGAAGGAGGAAGGATGAAATCGTCAAGGCAAATAAATTTCTTGCGTCACTTGAATTTTTGGCGCGGGGTCGAGAATCTCCGCGAGATGTTTGGTTTCGATATTGTCGCCGCGCCGATGCAAACCGCCGCCGATGTGCAAGAGACAACTCACGTCACAGCCGACGACAGTTTGCGCGTGTGTGGATTCAATTGCGTCGAGTTTGCGGTCGAGCATCGCGCTCGAAATGTCCGCCATCTTGATTGCAAACAATCCGCCAAAGCCGCAGCACTCGGTCTCTTGCGGCAGCTCTATCACTTGCGCGCCCTCTACATTTTCCAAAAGTTTACGCGGCGGTTCAGTAATATGCAACCCGCGCAACAAATGACAGGAGGGATGATACGTCACACGGGAAACGTGATGGGTGGAGCGTGAAACATCAGGCGTCAAGCGTGTGATGCCCAGCACATCAACAAGGAATTGAGAAAATTCAAACGTGCGCGCGGCGATAGTTTCGGCAAGCGCGCCATATTTTGGGTCGGACGCGAGAATTTCGGGATAATGATGCGCGAGCATATCCGCGCACGAACCCGACGGGACGACAATCGGCGCATTCGATTTGGATAATACATCGAGCGTATATTTCGCCATCGCGCGCGCGTCGTCCCACGCGCCCGCGTTAAAGGCAGGTTGTCCGCAGCAGGTTTGTCCTTGCGGATATTCCACACTCACGCCCAACTTTTCCAACACGCGCACAACTGCCATTCCCGCTTCGGGGCGCAAGGTTTCAATCAAACACGTTGCAAAAAGTTGCGCGCGGCGCGGCGCATTCGGCTTCATTCGCGAAAATACTCCTTGACAATCGCGTCAGTTACAAGATAATTCGTACACAAGCATTGTGCAACAGCTTTACACATTTTTCAAATGACATACGACACCATCATCATCGGCGCGGGCGCGTTCGGTTTGTCGCTCGCGTTTCATCTCGCGCAAAAAGCCAAGCGCGTCGCGTTGGTTGACCGCTTCCACGCCGCGTCGCAAACGTCCGCGCGCGCGGCGGGCATGTTCAAGCAGATTCAATCCACGCGCACGCGCACACAAATCGCCGTCTTGAGCATCCACAAACTGCAGAATTTTGAAAAGGAAACCGGCGTTGCTCCACCCGTGTTCGGCATCGGCAGTCTGATGATTGCGCGCAATCCCGCACACGCCGCGTACGTACGACGCGAAGTTGAGCAAGCGAACGCGTGGGGCGCGAACGTCGAACTCGTGGGTAACGCGGAAGCGCACAGGCGAATGCCGATGCTCGAGACGGACAATTTGCTCGCCGCCGCGTATTCGGCAGACCCGTTTGTTCAAGAGCCGACGGAACTCTTGCGCGCGTATTTGGACGCGTGCAACACGCATGGCGTGACATTGATTGAAAATTCTCCGGCGACCTCAATCAACATGTTCAAAAATGAGGTGCGAGGTGTAACAACAGTGAAAGGCGAACTCGATGCGCCGATTGTGATTGACGCGGCGGGCGCGTGGGCGCGCGCGGTGAGTTTAACCGCGAACGCGAATTTGCCCATCGTGCCGGTGCGGCATCAATTGTATATCACGCATCCGCTCATGGGTGTGGATTCGCAGATGCCGATGATTCGTTTTGTGGATTCCGCCGTGTATGTGCGCCCGAGTCGCGGCGGTTTGATGGTCGGCGGTTTTGAAGCAGACCCAATGCCGCTTGACCCGCGTTCGCGCGAAAATTTTTCCATCGAACAAATGCCGCTCGATTTTTCGATTCTCGAAAAACAGACGACGACGATTCAGGACAACCTTCCCGCGCTGCGCGACACGACAATTCAAGAACATCGCGGCGGACTTTTTACCATGACGCGCGATGGACAATTTCTCGCGGGACCGATTCCGAACGTGCGCGGCTTGTGGGCGTTGACGGGATGCAACGGCAGCGGTTATTCGTCCTCCCTCGCGCTCGGCCAAGTGATGGCAGAATGGATTGTGGACGGGGAACCCTCGATTGATTTATCGGAATTTTCGCCCGTGCGTTTTCGCAATTCAAATCTGACCGATAAAGAATTAACTGCCGCGTGTGTTTGGCAGTACGCGCATTATTATGACCCAACAACGTAAAGGATGAGGGATGAAGGACAACATGATTGGTTTTATTTTTGATTTAGACGGAACGATTGTGGATTCCACCGCGCATTATCGCGCCACATGGGCGGAATTGATTCAGGAATTTGGCGCGGACGATGACCCCGAACTTTATCTCGGTCGGGCGACGCGCGATAATTTTCGCGCGCTGCTTGGTAAAGATGTTGCGGCGCAAGAATTGGAACATCATGTCGCGCGCCAAGCAGAGATAGGTCATTCCAAAATGCGCGCGCACGGCGTTCAAGCGCACGACGGTGTTTTGGAATTGCTGCGCGGCTTGCATGAACGCGGTGTGAAAATCGGACTGGCAACGGCGGCAGAACGCCGCAACGCGGAATGGACGCTCGAACAATTGGGCGTGCGCGAATTGTTTGACGCGGTGGTGGTTGACCGGGATGTCGCGCGCGGCAAACCCGCGCCCGATATTTATTTGAAAGCGTTGGAACGACTCGGCGTGGACGCGCAACACTGCGCGGTACTCGAAGATTCCGCGACGGGTGTACGCGCGGCAAAGACGGCAGGACTGCGCGTCATCGCCGTAATCACCACGCACTCGCGCCGCGAGTTGGAACAAGCCGGCGCGGACAAAATTGTAGAACGCGCGACGGAATTGAGCGCAGACGATGTGATTGAATTTATTCGCGGAACGGAACACGCGTGATGCCCGATTTTTCAAATCGCGCGTCATGGGGATTTTTGTTCGTCGCGATCTCGGCAATTATTTTTGGCACCATCGGCGTCGCAACAAAAGGCGTGTTCCATGTTTCCGAAACGAACGCGCTTTCGATTACGTTGTGGCGCGCGCTGATTGCGCTGCCCGCGTTGTTGGGCATTGGTTTGCTCGTACTGCGCGGAAAATTGTTTTCCATTCAACGTCGCGATTTGCGCTTGATGATTTTCGCGGGACTGTTGATGGCAATGTACCAAGCCGCGTTCGTCGTCGCGGTGCAAGCGGTGAACGTGACGATTGCGACGCTGGTGACGTTATGCACAGTGCCTGTGTGGGCGGCGCTGGTTTCGGGAATCGTTTTGCGTGAACGTTTGCATCGCAACATTTTTTTCGCGATGGGCTGCGCGATTGTTGGAGTCGTACTCCTTGTCGGTTTGCAGCCGATTGAAAACTTGGGGACGAACGTGGCGTTGGGAATTTCGATGGCGTTATTGACGGCGGTGAGCAGCGCGTCATTTCAGGTGTGCGGACGCGTGCTTTCCAAAAATTACCATCCGCTCCAATCGCTCACCATTTTTTCTATCGTCGCCACACTCGCGCTGTTGCCTGTTACGCTGTTCAACGGTTTTCAAATCAACTATCCGCCCGTCGGTTGGCTTTTGCTCGCGCATCTCGGCATCGGCATTTCCGTCGTCGCCTACATTTTTCTCTTGCTCGGGCTCGAACGCACACCCGCGACGATTGCGACTATCATCGGTTTGCTTGAACCGCTCACAGGCACGATTCTCGCCGTCATTATTTTCAATGAACAGTTGGGCGCGACAGGATTGTTCGGCGCGATGCTGCTTCTCGCCGCGATGGTGCTCGTGTGGCGAACGAACGTCCGGGTGGTGACGTGTCATCACGCACCCCGCGTATCTCGATGAATATGCGTGATGACACGTCAGCGGTGAGTGAGGTGTGAGACGTTGCCAACGGATGAGGAAAGCGGATGAGCGGATAGGAGACGCGCGTTATCCGCTTATCCGCTGGCAGATGCTGCTCGCCGCGATGGTGCTCGTGTGGGAAACGAACGCGCGGGTGGTGATGTGTCATCACGCACCCCGCGTATCTCTATCAATATGCGTGATGACACGTCAGCGGTGAGTGAGGTGTGAGAGGTTGCCAACGGATTTGTAAAAGCGGATAAGCGGATAGGAGATGCGGGTTATCCGCTTGGCATCCGCTGGCAGATGTTGTTCACCGCGATGGTGCTCGTGTGGCGAACGAACGCGCGGGTGGAGGCGGTGAGTGAGGCTTGATAATCAAAGGAGTAAGTCGAATGGAAGCATGGATTGGGTTATTCGGTGTCATTTTAGGTGCAATAATTGCAGGCGTTGCCGGTCTTGTGGCAAGCAGTGTGCAATTCAATCGAGAAAAGAAATGGGAGAGAAAACAACTTGTCAGAACGAAACTTGAAGAAGCCTATCAGATAGTGGAGGAATATCGCAGTGCGTATATTCAGGTGACTGGCGATTTGATTTTAACGTCCAAGACTGGAAACAATCAAGTACAGTTCCCAAATCTGCCGCTTTCCGAATTAACAATGTTAATTTATTTCTATGCACCAACACTCAAATCGGATATTAGGCAGCTTTATCAGTTTCAAGATGATTACTCGAAGGTAATGTTCGTTATCGTTAAAGGTGTGCAATCCGAGTCTGGAGACAAATTGCTACAACTTTTGAAAGAACAACACAACAGGATCGAGAATCACTTGGACAAACTTCTCCAACAGATCGTTGAGCTTGCTAAATACCTTTAGCGTTGTGCGATCACCAGAGGAAATTCATTCCGCATGAAAGAAAGTGGGAAATAAATATGCAACACTCAACCCCAACGCACCCAAACTCACGAACTCTTGAAAGCGCGCGGCATTGCGCGAGTACATCCGCTCATCTGCTTTGTATCCGCTGGCAGACGTTGTTGGTGACAAACGCGCGGA
>CALMZO010000300.1 GCA_937870825.1 uncultured Chloroflexota bacterium
GGCGCAAACCGCTGTCGCAAACACGCGCCAATATTTTCAACAGAACCTCAGCGATTTGGGTTCACCGTGAGTGATGTGCCTGAGCAAATAAAATTTGCCGCAACGAGGACACAAAGACCTGCTGCAATCCAACGGATTGCCCCGCAGGTTTGAAATCGCCGTAGGGCGATTTTGTGTGTTTGTTGTTGCGAATTCCATTCGCCCGAACGTCCAAATTTTTTTATGATGCCACGCTTTTGCTTTTTACTTTTGGTGCTCCTGCTCGTCGCGTGCGGACAAGACACACCGATTGGGATTGAAACGCCCTCATCGTCAAACGGCGGACTCGTCATCGGCGGACGCGCGACCCCAACACCGCGCGCAGACATTCCTGTTACGCGTGACCCGACTGCCGATGTTGCGCTGCCTGCTTGCACCCCCCCCCTCGAACAAGTGATTTCGCTGCCGGAACAATTTCCAAAATTTCCATTTCCGCCCGGCACGAAATTTACAAATTTCTGGATGTTGAACAATGACCCCAATTCGCTTCAGGTGTTGGGTTATGCGCCGATGGATTTGTTCGACGGGTTGAAATACCTCGTCGCGGAATTGCCCAAGCAAGGTTACGAGTTGGGTTACGGCGACCAAGAGGCGAACGAAGCGGAATCGCAATTCAGCGGTAACGGATGGCGCGGCGCATTCGTATTACGCGGCGTGTATGAATGCGAGGGCGTAAGTTTGTGGCGTGTGGTGATGTTGAAACAATGACGCGCAAGACGCGCAAGATGCGCGTATAATGGGATGCGTCAAGCGTGACGTCACACCACGTAGGGGCAATGCCTTGTGCTTGCCCTGGTGGGCAATGCCTTGTGCTTGCCCTGGTGGGCAATGCCTTGTGCTTGCCCTGTGTGATTGGGAGAGAAACGCGAATGGGCAAGACCGGCAAAAAATTATTTGGAAATTTGTTGAGCGCGGGCAAGAACGAATCAAAGGGGCTTGCGCGTGTGGAACGTCCGATTACGGAAGAAACCTTGTTGGCGACGCGCGGCAAAAGCGTTGACCTCGTGTTTGTGATTGACACGACGGGTTCCATGTCGGACAAAATTCAAGGGCTGCTGCAAACCGCCGTCAAATTTGTCGAACGCTTTGGCAAATTGCAAATGGACTCGCGCATTGCCATTGTCGCGTTCGGCGACCTGACCGTGAAAACGGACAAAATTGTCGCAACGGGATTTACACGCAACCTCGAAATCACAAAAAGCAGTTTGCAAAAAATTCCGCGCTACAGCGGCGGCGGCAATCGCGGCGAGTCCGCGCTCGAAGCATTACAAAAAGCGATGGCGCTCGATTTCCGCGATGGCGTTGTCAAGGCGCTGCTGCTCATCACCGACGAACCCGCGCTCCAAACGCGCCAACTCAAAGCGAACGACGTGATTGAACAACTGCGCGAACGCGAACTGCTCACCTTTGTCGTCGCGACGCCCGAAAAGTATTACAAAGAAATGGCAGCGCGAACGGGCGGCAAGTGGTATAAAATTTCTGCCAACGCCGACTTTACCGATTTGCTCGAAATGTTCGGCGACATTGCGGAAAGCGTAGGCAATACGGTTGCGGATGTGTACCGCATCGGCGATGGACGCGTGAACGAGTATTTGCGGCTGGGCGCGCCTGAAAAATAAAATTTGAAATATCTCGAAATCCTGTTGTCTCTTTGCCTGCTCGCCGCGCTCGTGTACCTGTTTCCCGCGAAAATGTTTCCCGCGCGCGCGGCGGAATGTGCGCCAACAGACCGCGACAAGTACATCTACTCACCGGAGCGCTTTTTGATTCTTTCGCCATGTCTTCGCGTGACGGGCATCGTGCGCGGCGGTTCGTTCAGTTTGGTGGAAGGCGACGGCATGTTTGATGTGCAGGTGGACGAGCCGTTTCGGTACACGTTGAACGACGCAAACACGCGCAACACGCGCGGCAACCTGCATCTCGAAATCGTTTGCTTTGTCGAACCCGAAGAATCGCATTGGTCACATTACGTTTGTAGAAATGACAAGACTCAAACCCTTCACAAACTCCCGCGCGACGGCGCGCGCATTTGGGCGGAAGGGCGTTGGGTGTTGGACTTGTGGCACGGCGGACACGCGGAATTGCATCCGGTGTATCGTTGGGGTGAAATCGAATAAATGAATTACGAAAAAATCTCGTCTGAAATTCAAGATCACTGCGCCACTGTTACCATCAATCGCCCGCGCGCGTACAACGCGCTGGATGAGCAAACGTTGCGCGAACTCGAAGATGCCTTTCGTTCGGCGGCGAATGATGACGCGGTGAGTGTGTTGGTGTTGACAGGCGCGGGCGAGCGCGCGTTTTGCACGGGCGCGGATTTAAAAGAGCAAGAACAATTTTTGAAACGTCCGCACGATTATTACAAATGGTTCGGCGCGTTTCAAGACATGCACGACCAACTGCGCTGGATTGGCAAACCGACGATTGCGCGTTTGAATGGCATCGTCGTCGGCGGCGGGAACGAACTGAATCTCGCGTGCGATTTGGCGATTGCCGCCGACCACATCACCATTCGCCAAATCGGCAATTCGCGCGGCAGTGTTGCAGCGGGCGGCGCGACTCAGTGGCTGCCGATTTTCATTGGTGATAGGCGCGCCCGCGAAATGCTGTGGCTCAATGAAGAAATTCCCGCGCAAAAAGCGTTGGAATGGGGCTTGGTCAATCAGGTTGTGCCGTATGCGGAACTCGACGCGGCGGTGGATGCGATGGTGGAACAACTGCTGCGTAAAATGCCCGAGGTGATGCGGTACACGAAAACGCAAACGAACTTTTGGAAAGAATTCGCGTGGTCTCAAACGGTGATGCACGCGCGCGATTGGCTCACGCTGCACGCCGCGTCGGATGAAGTGCGCGAGGGACTGGAATCATTCCGCGAAAAACGCGCGGTGGATTACGAGAAACTGCGGCAACCTCACCCTAGCCCTCTCCTTCACAAGGAGAGGGAAATGGCGCTGCCGTGGGGCGATTACACGCAAACGTGTGAACATTGCGGCGCGGCGCGCTTGCCGAGTGAAATGAAGTTTTGTGGAAATTGTGGAAATGCGTTGACCAACGACCAATGACAAACGGAGAACGACGACCAACGTGGGATTTCGACGAACGCGAAATTCCCCCGATGAGCGCGGAAATGTTTTCTGCGCTGGTGACCGCGCGCTTGCGTCCCTTGAACGAAATCGAAATCCTCGGCGGCAAGGGGCTGCAATTGCGTGTGCGCGTGCGCGGCGCGGAAACGCTCGCACAACTCGAACGCGCCTACGAACGCTATCGCGCAAATCCCGATGCCCTGTCGCCCATCATTGATACATTCATTGACCGTTTGTTACACGGCGCAACCGAGGAGCGCGCAGGAAATGAGCAGTTCGCGCGCGTACGTGAAAAATTGCTGCCGCGTTTAATGACCGCGCAGCAGTGGATGAAAAAACGCGACGAAGGTTTGCGCGTTGTCGTGCGTTCTATCGTTCAAGATTTGGGCGCGGCGTTGATTCTCGACAACGGCGCAGATTTTGAATACGTGCAGATTGACGCAATTCCCGCGTGGGAAATTGATTCGCAAACGGCGTATGCTGCGGCAACGGAAAATTTGGAACGCCGACAAATTGACGCGACAACCAGCAATGGGGAAGGAATCGAAACACTGTTGCTCGACCATTCCGAAAACGCGTCGGCGAATGTGATGCTCCCATCGCGTCTCTCCGATTGGCAGGCGCGTATTCAAGGCGAACTTGTTTTGGGATTGCCGACGCACGATTTGTTATTGGGCTTTGCGCGCGCGCATCCTGCCTTCGAGGAACTGCGCGCGCAAGTCGCGCACGACGCGCAAAACTCTCCAAACGGTCTGCTTGCAACACTTTTGCTTGTGCGCGAAGGTGAATTACAATTGCTGTCCCCGTAGAAAATTATGGAATACGAATTCATTCTCATTCATCGCGAGGAACCCATCGCGGTCGTACAAATCAATCGCCCGAAGCAACTCAATGCGCTCAACAGCCGCGTGATGCAAGAAGTGACCGGCGCGCTGGAAGAATTGGACGCCGACGCGGCGATTCGCTGCCTCGTCGTCACGGGCAACGAGCGCGCGTTTGGCGCGGGCGCGGACATCAAAGACATGGCAAGCGCGACGCCCGTCGAGATGCTGGAAAAAAATTGGATTGCGTATTGGGACCGCATCAAAAAAATTTCCAAGCCCGTCATTGCGGCGGTGAGCGGTTACGCGTTCGGCGGCGGCTGCGAACTCGCGATGGCGTGCGATTTGATTGTCGCGTCCGAGTCGGCGCAATTCGCGCAGCCCGAAATCAATCTCGGCGTCATTCCCGGCGCGGGCGGCACGCAGCGTCTCACGCGCGCGATTGGAAAATCCAAAGCGATGGAGATGGTATTAACGGGACGCGCGATGAATGCGCGTGAGGCAGAAGCGCGCGGACTCGTCGCGCGCATTGTGCCAACCGAAGCGTATTTGGGCGAAGCCAAAAATCTCGCTCGCGAAGTCGCGTCCAAAGCGCCGATTGCGGTTCGGCTCGCGAAAGAATCCGTCAACAAAGCATTTGAATCCTCACTCAGCGACGGGCTGGATTACGAACGCAAACTATTTTACTTTTTGTTTGGCACGCAAGACGGACACGAAGGCATGAACGCGTTCGTCGAAAAACGAAAAGCGAACTGGCAGGGAAAGTGACAGCGCATGGCTGAGGTGTTTCGCCAAGAAGGTTACGTTTTTTTCATTTACTCGAATGAAGGAAATGAACCGATGCATGTTCATGTTTGACATGCTGACGGATATGCCAAATTTTGGATGGAGCCGTTTCAATTGGCATATTCGGTAAAGATGAAAGTGCGCGAGTTGGCGCGCGCAGAAGCGTTAGCAAAAGAGAACCGTGTATTGATAAGGAGAAAGTGGAATGAAGTACACCGTCGTTGAATTAACACGCGCGACCCGTGCATGGGCAGACGATGGATGGGTGTGGATTCATTTGGAGGACGGACGCGAAATTCGATTCCCTGCCACCAAGAATCGCAAATTGCACAAGGCATCACCAAAACAGTTAAACCACATCGAACTTGTCTGCGACGGGACAGGTTTGCATTGGCCCGATTTGGATGAAGATTTGTCTGTAGATGGAATTCTTGAAGGACGTTTAGGTTTGGAATGAAAATAGAACGGAAAGGGAAATAGCATATTGCAAATGGCGGATGACTGATGGCAAAGAACTGCTGTCTGCTATCTGCGGTCTGCGGTCTGCTATCTGCAAGCATGGAAGCCGACCCCGAACTGATCACCATTGTCGAAGGACCGCCGCCCGAATTTAAAATCGTCAATGACGAGTGGATGTACTCGCTCATGGATTCGGCGCGCCCGTATTTTATTTCGCTGTGTCAGGTGCGCTCGCTCAAAGGACAGATGTTGATGGAACGCTGTCAGCGCGCGTGGCATACGCAGCGTCCGATTCATCTCGATTTTCCGACGATGAGCGGTCTCCGCAAAAAATTGGAAATCGTCGCCGCGAAATATGAAGCATTGCCCGAAGGCGATTTACTGAACTTGTGGGTGCGCCATCAACCGCACGAAATTCAAGACAATCAACCACGCCGCGCCGACGAGGACGAAGCGTGAGCGATATCCGCGCGGCGGTGATTGGCTTGGCGTGGGGGCAATTGCATATTGACGCGCTGCGCCGTATTCGGAATTTGGAAATTGTCGCGGTGTGCGACGCGGATGCCGAACGCGCGAAAACGATTGCCAAAAACGCGGGCATTCCATATGCAACGGGCGACGCGAACGAAATTTTTGCGCGCGACGAAATTGATTTGGTGACGATTTCGACGCCGCCCAACACCCAAAAAGATTTGGCGAACAAAGCCATGCTGGCGAAAAAAGCGGTCCTCGTGGAATCGCCCGCCGGTTTGAATTCGCAAGAGGCAAAGTTTCTCCAAGACACATCGCAGCAGCGCAAAATCAAAAACGCCGTCGGCTTTCAAACGCGCTATCTTCCTTCGTACGCGTACGCGCAAGAATTGATTGCCGAAGAATATCTCGGTAAATTTTTGCGCGCGACGATTACGTTCGTCATGGCGCAGCCGTGGGGCGTCAACGGCAATTGGGCGGCGGACGAAAAACGCGGCGGCGGCGTGATGCGAAACGTCGCGGTGCATTTTCTCGACGCGCTGCTGTGGTGGTTCGGTCCGGTCGAATCCGTTTTTGCTGACCGCGAAACGCTGTTCTCTGAAGTGCGGCGTCCGGTGATGGTGGGGCGCGAACAAAAAATGGAAAAATTTACCGCGACGGCGGACGATTCCTTTCTGTCGCTCTTGAAATTTGAAAATGGCGGCACGGCGATTTTGAATTTCATCACGGGCGCGCGCCAGGACCAGTCATGGAACATCACGCTCGTCGGTTCGCGCGCGACTCTGCAAATCACCAGCGGCACGCTTTCCGGCAAACGCGACACCGAACGCGATTTTGGACTCATCGAAATTCCGCGCCGTCTTGAATTGCCCGACCGTCCGCGCGAGCCGCTGATGTGGGCATTGTGCGAACTCGCGACGGATTTGACGAAACAAATGCAAGGCGAAAAATTAGAAGGACGCGTCCCGCCAACATTTCAAGATGCCGTTATGACGCATCGCGTCATGGAAGCGATTCAACGCTCGGCGGATGATATGCTTTGGGCGAGCGTATGATTTTCGGTTGCCGATGTTCGGTTTTCGAATTACGCAATGTTTTGGGAATCGAAAATCGAACATCGAAATTCTAAATTGTGTCTTACTCCAAACTCTTATTCGACACCGATTCCGGCGTTGCCACCCTCACGCTGAATCGTCCCGACAAAGCGAATGCGTTCGACGATGAAATGACGCGCGAGCTGTTGGATGCGTTGAAACAGATTGAACGCGACGAAACGATTCGCGCGATTGTGTTGACGGGCGCGGGAAAAAATTTTTGCGCGGGCCAAGACCTTGCCACGTTTTTGGAGCGTCAAAATTCGCCCGAAGGGTTGAGCGTGCGCGAACATTTGTTGAACGGCTATAACAAAGTAGTCACCAAAATCCGCACGATTGAAAAACCATTCATCGCGGCGGTGAACGGCGCGGCGGCGGGGGCAGGCCTCGGCATCTGCTGCGCGTGCGATATTCGTTACGCGTCCGAAAGCGCAAAATTTCGCATGGCATTCATCGGCATCGGACTTGCGCCCGATTCGGGAACGTCGTTTTTGCTGCCGCGTCTCATCGGTTTCGGGCGCGCGTTGGAAATGGCAATCACGAATGAGTTGCTCGACGCGCACGAGGCACACGCGGCGGGATTGGTGACGAAACTTTTTGCGCCCGAAGAATTGCTCCCCGCGACAATCGCGTTCGCGAAACAATTGGCGAACGCACCCACACGCGGCATCGGTCTTACGAAACGCGCGTTCAATCGCGCGCTGGTGAGCGATTTAGAAGGCGCGCTCGATTACGAAGCGTACGCGCAAAACATTGCGATTGAAACGCAGGACCATCGCGAAGGCGTGAACGCGTTTTTGGAAAAACGCGCGCCAGGTTATACGGGGAAATAAAACGCGGCGAGTGAGATTCTTCACTCGCCGTTTTTGTACGCAGAATGGAAACTATCCTCGCGGGCCTATGAAAAACATATTGCGCCTCGGCGCGCGGGCAGAGGACGCGCCGGAAATTCGAATTCGTAAAGAGTACCTCGTCGCGATGGCGTTTTTGATTTTGCCTGCGGGCGCGTTATGGGGTGCCATTTATTGGGTGTTTGGACAACCGCTCGCGGCAATGTCGCCTTGGGGTTATGTAGTGCTGTCTGCAATCAGCATTTTGATTTTCGCGCTCACCGGCAAGTACGAATTTTTTCGCTTTGTGGAATTGGCTCTAATTTTGGTGATTCCGTTTGTGTTGGGGTTGACGCTCGGCGGATTTGTGCCGTCGAGCGCGGTGGTTCTGTGGTCACTGCTTGCGCCGATTGGCGCGCTGATTTTTTATGGACCGCGCCAAGCGCTGATGTGGTTCTTTGCCTATTTGGTCTTGCTGGCATCCAGCACTATTGTCGAACCGTTTCTCGCCGCGACGGACAATTTGCCTTCGTGGCTCATCCTCGCTTTTTTCGTGATGAACATCGGGACAATTTCTATCGTGGCGTTTATCCTGCTCTATTCGTTTATTCGCGAACGCAACAGCGCCCTGGCACAAGTCCGCGTGGAACGGGACAAGTCGGAAAATTTGCTGCTCAACATTCTCCCAAAAGAAATCGCGCCGCGCCTCAAAGACAATCATACGACGATTGCGGATTCGTACGAGTGCGCGAGTATTTTGTTCGCGGACATTGTAAACTTTACGCCGTGGTCGGCGGAACTGCCGCCGGATGAAATGGTGGAAATGTTGAACGAAATTTTTTCGTACTTTGATTCGCTGCTCGAAAAATACGGCGTCGAAAAAATCCGCACCATCGGCGACAATTACATGTGCGCGGCGGGCGTGCCAACTCCGCGCGCCGACCACGCGCAAACGCTCGCGCGCATGGCGCTCGACATGCGCGCCTATATTCGCGGGCGTCCCCCGCGCAACGGCAAAAAGTTGAATTTTCGCATCGGCATCAATTCGGGTGCGCTCGTTGCAGGCGTCATCGGCACAAAAAAATTCGTGTACGATTTGTGGGGTGACCCGGTGAACGTCGCCGCGCGCATGGAGTCGTACAGTATGCCGGGCAAAATTCAAATCGGTTATGCGACCTTTCACTTGATACACGAGGAATTCATCTGCGAGCCGCGCGGCATTTTAGAGGTCAAGGGCAAAGGCAAAATGGCAACGTGGTTTTTGGTGGGAGAGAAACACAAGAACGCGACGGGCGTGGTATAATTTGGCGCGTAGGTGCGAAATGGCAATTACGATTCAAGATGTCCAAGACCTGATTCAACTGTTGCGCGAACGTCCCGAATGGCGCGCCGAGATGGAACGCGCCTTGTTGGGCGAGGAGTTTCACTCACTGCCCGCGATTGTGCGCGAATTGGCGGAAGCGCAAAAACGCACCGAAGCACGCGTTGAGGAATTGGCGGAAGCGCAAAAACGCACCGAAGCACGCGTTGAGGAATTGGCGGAAGCGCAAAAGCGTACCGAAGCGCGTCTAGAGGAACTGGCGGAAGCGCAAAAGCGCACCGAAGCGCGCGTGGTAGAACTGGCGGAAGCGCAAAAGCGCACCGAAGCGCGTCTAGAGACCTTGACAGCGCGTGTTGAGGAACTGGCGGAAGCGCAAAAGCGAACCGACGCGCAAATTGCTGCTTTGGTGGAACGGATGGACAAGTTCCAAACGACGCAAGAGCGTATGGAAAAGCGTCTTGGAATGTTGAGTGGTGCGGCGCTCGAGTTACGTTTTGCCGAGCGCGCGCCCGCATATTTGAGTCAGCTTGCCCTCAGAGTGCGCGTGATTCCGCGACACGATTTTGTAGCGCGAACGCAAGAAGCAGTGGAAGCAGGAACGCTCTCTGAGGACGAGGCAGCGTCCATCGCGCGCTTGGACTTGCTTGCAAAGGGTGTACGACGAGACGACCGCGCCCCGATTTATTTCGCAGTGGAAATCTCTGAAACGATTCGAAGCAAAGATGTGACGCGCGCGGCGCGGCGCGCAAAACTTTTGCAGCAAATCTATCCGCGAGTACTGCCGGTTGTAGCAGGCGACATGATTAGCCCTGCGGATAAAGAGGATGCTGAGGAGCTGGGCGTCGCGATTGTTTTGGATGGACAAGTGATTGAGGATGAAGATTGAAAGCAGAGTCCAAGGGGCTCTGCTTTTTTATTGATTGCATCACGCCTTTGCGTATAATCGAATAATCCTTTTGAGGAAAATTGAAAATGGAAAATTGTGTCATCATCGAATCGGTTCGTACTCCCATTGGGCGACACGGCGGCGTGTTAAAAGAGGTGCGTCCCGATGACCTTGCCGCAATCGTTTTACAAGAGGTTGTGAAACGCGCGGGCATTGACGCTGCGCTCATCGAAGAAATTTATCTCGGCTGCGCGAATCAAGCGGGCGAAGACAATCGCAATGTCGCGCGCATGGCGACGCTGCTTGCAGGATTTCCAAATGAAATCGCGGCGGTGACAATGAATCGCCTGTGCGCGTCGGGACTCACGGCAATCAATCAAGCCGCGCGCGCGATTAAAGTGGGCGAAGGCGATGTGTATATCGCGGGCGGTGTCGAGTCCATGACGCGCGCGCCGTATGCGATGCCGAAAAATGAAAACGCGTTTCAATCGGGCAACGTCACCGTGTATGACACGACACTCGGCTGGCGTTTTCCGAATGAACGCATAAAGCAATTGTTTCCACTCGAAACGATGGGCGAGACGGCGGAAAATATCGCAGCAATGGAACAAGAAATTTCGCGCGCAGAACAAGACGCGTTCGCGCTCGAATCGCATCGGCGCGCGATTGCGGCGATGGATTCGGGAAAATTCGCGCAAGAGATTGTGCCGGTCACGATTCCTGCGCTCTCACGGAGCGCGTCAAAAAAGGGCGAGCCAAAAATTGTAGACACCGATGAACATCCGCGCCGCGACACTACGCTCGAAAAACTCGCCGCGTTGAAACCCGCGTATCGCGCGGGCGGTTCTGTGACCGCAGGCAACGCGTCGGGCATCAACGACGGCGCGGCGGCGGTGTTGTTGATGAGCGAGCGCAAAGCGCGCGAACTTGGATTGAAACCAAAAGCGCGAATTGTTGCCTCTGCCGCCGCCGGTGTTGACCCGCGCACGATGGGTTACGGTCCCGTTCCCGCAACGCAAAAAGCATTGCAGCGCGCGAATCTGAAAATTGAGGACGTTGGTTTGATTGAACTCAATGAAGCGTTCGCGGTGCAAGCGCTCGCGGTGATGAAACACGCGCGCTTTCGTCACGAAATCACAAACGTGAACGGCGGCGCGATTGCGTTGGGGCATCCGCTCGGCTGTTCCGGCGCGCGCTTGATGACCACACTCATTCACGAAATGGAACGCCGCGCGTCGAACGAAACGCGTCCGTATTACGGACTGGCAACGTTATGCGTTGGTGTAGGGCAAGGCGAGACGACGATTGTGGAATGGTTATCGTGAGCGAACAGACGAACGATTGGAGAATAAGGTATGGCGCGGTTACTTGCAGGAAGAAAAGACCTGGACGAATTGACGACCAACGTTCGCAAAGCGGCGGCGTTGAAAGCCGCGCTCGAACTCGATGTGTTTTCGCGCATTGCAGAAGGCAATTTTTCCTTGCCCGCGTTCGCGCGCGTGACGGGTTTTAATGAGCGCGCGGCGCGTTTGCTTCTCGATGCGTTGGCGAACATGGGCTATCTTGCGCGCACCGATTTTGAATACACCTTGTCGCCCTCTGCCGAAACATTTTTGGTCAAAGGCAAAAAAGAATATCTCGGCGACGTGCTGCTCGCCCAGTGGGCATGGGACGCGCGCGGCAACACGGCGCGCGCCGTGCGTTCCAACAAACCCTTGAACGCGTGGCTCGAAAAAAATCGCGAGTTGCCGCGCGCGTTGACAACGTGGTATGACCCCGAAGTCGCCCGCCAAGAATTCGCGCCCGTGTGGGATGAAATCGCGTTCGAATTTCAACCGAACGCGCAGTTGCAAATTGTCGCGTTTGGAATTGAAGCCGGACTGCGCGCGTTGACGCTGCTGCAAAAATTTTCCCGCGCGAAATTGTTGGTGCTGGACCATACCGCGCAGTTTGTGCGGCTGCGTCCCCATGTCGAAGCATTGCAATTGCAGAAACGCGTGGAATATCAAGAAGGCGAATGGTTGACTGCGCTGCCAACGGATACGTACGAGATTGTCGTGGTGGACACCATTACAGAAATGCGCAGCATCGAAGAGAACATTGGAATTTTGCACAACGCGCACGAGTCGCTCAAGATGGGCGGATGGATTGTTGTGCGCGCGGCGATGGAAGAAGATGACCGTCGCGGACCGGGGATGGTTCCGTTGTGGGGACTGGATGTTTTGTTGGGGAGTGTGGATGCGGATGTGTACACACGCACGGAATATCGCGGTATGTTGGAAGCCTCGGGCTTTTTCAAAGTGGAACCTGTCGGCGAACGGTTGAATGTGTGGACAGCGCGCCGTTTGCCGCCGCCCCCTCCCGCGCCTGCGGTGGATACACTCGCGCCGGATTTCATTCCCGCGCCGGAAGTGTTGACATGACATGATTGAGCAGACACAGGATTTTTTGAACAAGGCGCGCGAATCCTTGCAAGGCGCGGAATCCGAACTGGTGAATCGGCGTTATAATAACGCGGCGAATCGCGCGTACTATGCTTGTTTTCACGCGGCGATTGCGGCGCTGCTAGTCGCAGGAATCCGAGATGAACGGTGGGAGCATGATTTTGTGCAATCGCGCTTTTCAGGGATTCTGATTCGACAGCGTAAATTGTATCCGTCAGAGTTGGGGCGTTATCTGCCTGACAACTTTGACATTCGGCGCGAAGGGGATTACAAACCTGCATCGGTATCGAGCAAGCGAGCGCGTGAGGCAGTGGACCGCGCCCGCGAATTTGTTCGCTCGATTGCGCGTCAAGTGGAGGGTCAAAAATGAGCCGCCGTATCGTACAGGACGAAATAAACCAAATCAAGACACAAATCAAGCAGCATTATCCTGATGCAATAATACAAGTTTATCCGAAACCACATCCGCGCCAGATTAACATTGATGTTTATACGGATGCGGAAAATGCGTGGGATATGCAAAAACTAATTGACAAACCGCGTATGCACGCGCTTTTGAACAAAGACTATCTCATCTCTGTCGTCCCGCAGCCGCTCAAATATCTGCCTCCTTCCGTAAAAGCAGAATCGCCTGTGGAACAGTACGCGACGAAACGCAAACGCCGCCCAACCTCTCTACACGCGCGGGAACGGCGCACGCGCTATCGCACCAAAACAAATGGCACGCGAATAAAACGCAACAAAAAAATCTCTTGAATCGAATTCAAGAGATTTTTTTATGTTTGGTCCGATTCCCCATTGCGCGTCATCCGTTCACGCAAAATAATCTCCAGCGCGTTCAAGTCGCCGAACCAGCGTTCGACGCGAATGCCCGCGCGTTTCAATTGCGCCTCATCCTCCAAATTCACCTGCGTTGTGTCGCCGATGATGGTGACTTGTTCGGCTTGCAGCGCGTCGTGGAGCGAAAAACCGAACGCGAGTTTTTCGCGCGTGAGCAGGTTGCGCGTGAGTACGAGACGCTGCCATTGTGTGCCGCCTTGCGCGCCGAACAAAACGTAATGTTTGAGTGGACGACGCGGCGGAGGGGGGGGGGCAGCGCGGCGCGATGTTTCGGCGGACGCGGGCGCGCTGTTTTGCGCGGAGGGGGGGGGTGAATTATCCGCGTCGCGGGTGAATGGGGGAATGGCGATGATTGCGTCAAGTGTTTGCTGACGGACACCTGTCGTCGAACTAAACCACGCGTCGGCTTCGGCGCCGTACAAAATCCACGGACAAAACGCGTACACAAAATCGGGCAGCGGCGCGCCGTTCGGCAATTTGTTGACGCGGAACATTTCAAACAATGCCGCGTGGTATTTCGCATGATGCGCGGCGTCAATTTTTGGATAGCGCGCGTCGGACGCGTTGCCGTACTGCCAACCGCATTCGCCCGCGACGAACGGCGGAACGAATCCCAATTCGCGTTCAAACACCGGCGCAAATTCCAAAAATTGTAAAACCGTGTCGGGGTCGTCGTTCAACGTCGCGCCGGGATGGACGCGTTGATTCAATTCGTCGTACGGGTAATCGGGCGGATGATTCGCGCCGTACGGATGCGGACAGAACCACATGCGTTCAATCACGCTTTGCGCGTTCAATGTTTTTAATTCGCGCAGCACCGCTTCCAATTCTTCCGCGTGCAAGACTTGCAAGCCCGGCAGTCCATCCGCGGCGACGACACGCGCGGCGTGTTCACACCAGCGCGCGGTGAATGCGCGCGGCTTGGGCACACCATCGCGCCATTCGTGCGGGGATGATGGTTCGTTAAAGATCTGGATGTACGCGGGCAAATTCATCGAACGGAGCAGCCGCGCAAACCGCGCGAAATCAATGACGTTCTCGTCAATCGTGCAGAGCCAACGCGCAATCGGCATGATGCCGCGCCGCGCGGTCATGTACGCCGCGCGCGCCAAATCGTCTTCGCCGCGATGGGGAATCAAACACCACGTCGCGCGCAATTGTTCGAGCGCAGGCACGTAGCGTTCGAGCGTTGACGGCGAAAGATCAAAGCCCAAATGCATGCCGATGCCATTGTCACGGGGAGGGCGGGGAAAGAGCAAGGAAGGAGTAACGAGCATTGAGCGTTGAGTATCGCGTTCTCAACGCTCAACGCTCTCAACGCTTAACGCGGTATCATCAATTTCTGTCCGGCGCGAATTTTGTTGCGGTCCTCGATGTTGTTTGCGGCAATGAGCGCGTCAACTGTCGTGCCGAATTTTTTCGCGATGCCCCACAAGGTTTCGCCTTGTTGAATGGTGTACGTGATGGAGGGCGCGGGTTGTTCCGGTTCCGGTTGAGTTGGTTCCGTAGGCGGTTCGAGTACGGGCAGCGGTTCGGGTTCCGTCGGGACGTTGACATCCAAATCGGGAAGGGGCCGCGTGATGTTCGGGTCATCAAGAACGGGCGACGGTGTTTCCATCGCGGGCGGCAAACCGCCGACATCAATCGGTTCCGTCACGACGGGGGCTTGGGTTTCATCCCAACTGAATTTGCGCGTGAACGATGGAATCGAAGCAACCGCATCAATGGTCGCTTGTTTGGTGCCGAGCGGACCGAACCACCACGAATCGGCTTGCCCGTCAGCTTGAATCCACGGGGTGCAGCAGAACAATTCGTCCATCAACGGCGTGCCGTCGGAGAGTTTTCCCGCGCGAAACCATTCAAACATTTCGCGCGTGTACGCGGCGTGAAATTCATCGGGCAATTTTGGATAGCGTAAATCTTCTTCGGTCTGCCACTGCCAGCCGCCTTCGCCGCCAATCATGGGCAAACAATAACCGAGCGAATCGGTCATCCATTTCTTGAACATGACCACGCGCAAAACGGTTGTATCGTCTTGCATCACCGTGTCGCCGGGATTTGCACTGTCGCGGCGCAAAATGTTCAGTTCCTCGAACGGCATCGAAAATCTATATTTTGCGTACTCTTCTTCGGTGCACGGGATGCCTTTTTGATTCACGTCATCGTACGGATAATTCGGCGGATGATTGCTGCCGTAATTGTGAACGCAAAACCACGCTTTGCTCCAGAGTTCATTTTGCGCGCCGCCTTCGACGGCATTGAACGCGGCGAGCCATTCGTCCAAGCCCAACACGCCGCCCATGCCCGGCAATCCGCCCGCGGCGAAAACGCGTCCTGCCGCATCCGCCCATTTCGCGGCGAATTGGTCGATCTTGGGTACTTGGTCGCGCCACTCGCGCAAATCACCCGGCTCGTTGAAAATTTGCATGTACGCGGGAATTCCCAAATCGAGCAAAGTTTTGACGCCCGTTTCCCAATCAATAAACCCTTTGTCAATTTTGCAGATGAGGCGGCAGACCGGCATGATGCCCGCGTCCCAACACATGCGCGCGGCTTTGCCGATTTGCGTCCAATCCTGTCCCGCGATGAGCGTCCATTTCGCGTTGATGGCTTGCAGCCATTCGACGCCTTGCGAAATGTGCGGCTTGTTCGGCGTTTCCACCAAATCGAGACGAAAATGCAGACCGATGCCGTTATCGTTTTTCGGACGCGGATAGTCTTGGAGTTTCATGGGCGCTCCTTGAGAGAGAGTCGAGGTTTGTCCCGGGCAGAGTCGAGGGATTGGGGATTAAAAATTCGCAGTTCGCAATTTCCAAATCGCAAGCCCAAATGATTCTAGCACAAAACAACGTTCATGGCGCGACGGTAATTCTTGCAAGCGTAATCGTTTGCGAACCGTTTGGCGCGGTGAGGGGAGAACCATTCGCGCGTTCATACGCGACGAGCTGCAAGGCGTATTCACCCGCCGCGAGATTTTTGGGAAGCGCGAGCGCGCGTTTCGAGGTAGATGCTCCGTTTTGAATCGGCTCGTCGTGCTGCGCGAGTTTGTTGCCTTGCGCATCAACCACGCGCAAAGAGTACGCATACGCGTCACTGTTCGCGTGCCATCCAAAACGCGCGAGCGCGAGATTCGGTCCCGCTTGTGGTTCGAATGAAGCGTATTGAATTCGCAGTGTAAGACTTGGTGCAAACACAATCGGCGTCAATTCAAAATCCGTTGTCGCGCCGCGCGCAAAATATTCCAAACGCGTGTTGCCAAAAGTTTGGTCGAGAATGACGTAATCGTTGATGTATTCATTCGTCAAGCGGTCTTCCAAGATGCGTCCCGCTTTTTGGTACGCGAGAATCCATGCGCGCGGAGAGACTTGCCTCAGCTCCCTTATTTCCCGCGTCATCTCCTCTCGATTCTGAATCCACCTGTCGCCCTCCACTTCAAACACCTTTAATTTCGCGCCGCGATAGTACGTTTCCAAATATCCAATTTGCCACGGATACACCGCGTACACCAAATCATTTTCCGACGCGAGATTTTCCATCTCGCGAATCAACGGGCGCTCATCTTCGTCGGCGTAACGCGGGACGGTATAAAAATCAAACAGCGACACCGCGCTCAAGCCCACAAGGAGCGCGCCCGCCAAAATTCCCAACGGACGTTCGCGCTCATACAACGCGACAAGCCCACACGCAACGTAAATCAAAAAAAACGGCATCGCAAAAAGCAGCAAGCGTTCGTACCGAATCGGATGAAACGTGTACACAAGATTGACGAGGAAACCGAGCGCGAGCGGAACGCCAAGATAAATTGCAGCGAGCGAATTGCGAATGGCGAATTGCGAATTGCCCTCGCCAACCTGATAACGCCGACTCGCAAAAATTCCAACGAGCGCCAGCGCAGCGAAAACAAGCGCGCCCCACAGAATCCATGTCCAAGCGCTGACATGGCCGACTGCGAACGCGGCAATGTGCTGCGCGAGATAAGTGAGCGGGTCAAGCCGCGTGTATTGTTCGATGCCGACTTTTGCCGTCACATACGCAAACAATTTTGGTCCCGCGTAAATCAGCCATGCCAAATACAACGCGCCGACTGCGCCCCACGCGCCGAACCACGCGCGCACATGGATTTTCCACCGCGCGCGATATTTAAGGTAAAGCACGACGGCAATTTCGGCGGCGATGAAAAACGCGGCAAAGTATTGTGTGTACAATGCGAGCGCGGTGACGACAACATATGTAACCGTAGGGGCGAACCGATGTGTTCGCCCGCCTGCATTCGCCAATAATTTCAATTGCACAAAAACCGAACCCAGCGCGAGCGTCGTGACGAGTCCGTACATTCGCAATTCCTGCGAATAGTAAATGTGGAGCGGCGCAATGGCGAGGAGAAACGCGGCGATGATGCCGACGCGCGCATTAAACAATTCGCGCGCGACGAGATACAACAGCGGAATCGCGCTCACGCCAATCACAACCGACAACATTCGCAGCGCGACATCGCCTTTGCCGAACGCGCCCATCCACACTTGGAGCAGCGCGTAATAGAGGGGGGGGTGAATGTCAATCGCCGTGCGCGCGAGCATCGTACCAAATTCGCGCGTCGCAAAAAAGACGCTGTATCCTTCGTCCCACCACAACGGTTGAAAATCGAGTCGGATGAGACGCAGCGCAATTCCCAACAGCACAACGAGCAAAAGCGCGATTCGACGATTGAGCATGTTCACAAAAAAAGGCGTTCCTGCGTCAACGCGCAATGAACGCCTTTGTGTCCGGACCTGACGGGGCTTGAGGGAATGGTCTGATGGCACAAATCCGCAAGGAACCCCAGTCTATCCGCTTACTGGGTGTTTGTGTAAATCCAATACTGCCCGCCATTCGCGAAATTGATAGTGACATTTTCAGAGATGGGGGTGAGGTCTGCCGCCGATTTTACAAAACGCATAATGATTGGATTGTTGCCCGCGCGTACGGCATCGCCGACGTCCAATTCGCCATTCGAGGTGTTGGGCGAGGTGCGGTCCGATTCGACCCGGCAGTTGGAGCCGATAGAGATATTAAAGTCGCCGGTGGTGACTGCGATTAAATCTTTGCCCGCGCCGTCTTGCAACAAGCGTCCACTCCCGTCGAAAAAGGCAAAAGTCGCACCTGCCATAAGAGTGCGTCCACTCTTGGCATTGACGATAACTTTGTACACGCCTTGCTGCTCGCACAAGTAATTTGTCCCAATTTTGATGAGGAATTGAGGTTGCGGCGGCGCCGTCGGCTGTGGAGGTTTGGTCGGTTGTGTTTGTTGCGGACGCCGCGTGGGACGAGGCGTATTCGTCACAGGTTCCGGTTCTTGCGTTGGCTCTTTGGTGGGTTCCGGCTCACCGGTGGGGTCGGGTTCGAGGGTCGGTGCGGTTTCTTGCGTCGCCGTCACGCGCGGTTTGGGCGTAAATGTGGGCCGAATCGTGCGGCGCGTTGCGGTTTCCGTTGGCGTATTTTGGGAAACAAACGGCACGCCGCCGCACGCGGAAAACGCTACAAGCGCGACGAGCGCGCCGATGAGAACGTTCAAAAACTTGTTCAAAATCTCCTCCGTGAAAAATTATAACCGTGTCAGGGGAAAAGACCAATTTCCTCTTGACGTATGACACGCGCTTGTGCTACCGTGCGAGCTATGAGCCGCGCCCTCGAATTTCTCCGCGCCGCGCAAAACAGCGATGGCGGTTGGGGCTATAAAATCGGCGGCATGTCGTTCGTCGAACCCACTGCCGCCGTCCTCATCGCACTCTCTTTAGACGCACAATCGAGCGCACACGTTCAACGCGCGCGCGCCTTTTTGAAATCACTACAGCGCGCCGATGGCGGCTGGGGCATTGCCGCGCTTGACGACGAAAGCGGTTGGATGACCGCGTGGGCAGTCTGGGCATTGGCACAAAATGAACGTGACGCGGCACAACGCGGCATCAATTGGCTGCTTGAGATATCCGGCATTCGCGTCACCGACCCGCTTCAAGTCGCAGGCGTCAAAAAAGTTTTGAACATTGATGCAACCATCACCGGTTGGCCCTGGCAGCCCGGCGACGCGGCGTGGATTTTTCCCACCGCGCTCGCGTTGCTCGCGCTGCATGAAATGAATGTGCGCGAACATCCGCGCGTGCGCGAAGGAATCCAGTACTTGCTTGACCGCGCGATTTTAACCGGCGGATGGAATATCGGCAACCCGTTCATGGTCACGGGGAACTTGCCGCCGACGGTGGAAAATACCGCGCTTGCGTTGATGGCTTTGCATCGGTTCGGAATTGAAAACGAAATCACCCGGCGCGCGCAAAACTCTCTCGCCCGCGAACATTTTACCGGCACCGCGTTTGAATGGGCATGGCGCGCGCTGTACTGGAAAACGAGCAACGCGCCGCTCGAACGCGCGCACGCGGCATTAGAAAAACTACAACGCGCCGACGGCAGTTTCGACGGCAATGTTTTCACCACCGCGTCGGTAGCAATGACGTTTGATTTGTAGCGTATCGCATATCGCAATTGACGTTTGACGTTTCACGTTTCACGTTCCTGATTACTGTTCACTGATTACTTGCAACAATGTCTCTGCAAAAAATTTCCCGCCGCACACTTCTCCGCCTCGCACTCGCGAGCGGCATCTTTGCGGGCGGCGCGGTCATTTACAAACAGACGGAAAGCGTCGGCTTTGACAAATGGCTGCGCTGGATGCTGCGCGGACAAACCGCGCGTTTCACTCCATCCGCGCGCGTCGCGCTCGCGGCAGTGCCTTTGTATGACGCGGACGTGTTGAGCGCGATACGCGCGCTTTGGCGTGACGCGAGCGCGCCGAATTTGGAAAATGCGCGCGTGGTGTTGAAACCGAATCTTGTGGATTCCATTCCCGAACGTCCGTGTTACACCATGCCGCAAGTGACGGAGGCGTTGATTCAATTTTTGCGCGATGAGGTGCGTGTGAAATCGCTCGTCGTCGCGGAAGGCATGACCTTTCGGCGTGACCCGCATTCGATTTTGTTTGAAACGGGTTACCGTGACATGCTCGAACGCCAGCGCGTCGAATTTGTGGATTTGAATTACGATGACTTGATAAAAATCTCGCTGCGCGGCGGTTACGCGAAAATGGATTCCTTGTTCATGGCGCGCACCGTCGCCGAAGCGGACGCGCTGATTTCGATTCCCAAACTCAAAACGCATCACTGGACAAAAATTTCGGGCGCAGTCAAAAATTTGTTTGGCATCGTTCCCGGCGCGAAATACGGTTTCCCAAAAAACACCTTGCACATTCAAGGCATTGATGCGTTTCTCGCAGAGTTGCTCGACTCGCTCCCGACGCCGAAACGATTCGCGCTGGTTGATGGCATCGTCGGCTTGCAGGGCGATGGTCCGTTGTTCGGCACGCCGGTGCCAAGTGGGGCGTTGATTGGCGGAGCCGATTTTCTCGCGGTGGATGCCACCTGCGCGCGGCTGATGGGCTTTGACCCCGCGACGATTGAAATTCTCACGTTCATGGCGTGGGCGGGACTGGGACATCTCGACGCCAACAAAATTGAATTGCGCGGCGCGCCGCTCGATGCGCTACGAAAAAAATACGAACCCGCGCCGCGTGTTTAACGAATTTATTCGTCGCTCACGTTGCGCGGTCACTACTTGTGGCGAAGTTTTCAAACGCGAATCTATGCGAATCGAAACGAATTTACGCGAATTTTTAGAATTTTCGTGCAGATTCGCCAAAATTCGTGCGAATTCGCGTTTCCGTCTCTGGACACTATCGTTGTTTTTATTGTTCATGCGTAACATGAGTTCGTTACTCTAAAAATGAAAAGTTCGCGCCCGCTTATTCTCTCCGCGCTCGCCGTCCTGTGGATTTTTGTCGTCGTCCTCCCGTACTATTTGCTGCATCGTCCGTTCGACGTTGCGAATGTTGTCGGAGTTGCAAACACGCTCGGCGATGTCGGCATCGTCGCGCTGCTGCTCGTACTCGCCGCGTCGCTCGGACATCGCGTCTTGCGCGGGTTTGAATTTTCGAGCGCGCTCGAAGCGTTGGTGATTCAAACGAGCATCGGCTATGGAATTCTCGCACTCGTTATTTTTGTTGTGGGAATGCTCGGATTGGTGCAGCCACTTGTGTTTTGGATTTTGCTGCTGCTCGGATTGGGACTATTGATTCGTGATGTGAGGGCAGTATGGCGAGAGGTGCGCGCGATTGAATTGCCGCGCGTGACGCGTGCCGAACGCGCGTTGGCTCTCTTTATCGGCATCAATCTTTTGATTGCGCTCGTATTTGCGCTCACGCCGCCGACGGGTTGGGACGGCTTGCAGTATCATCTCATTCTGCCAAAACTCGCCCTCGAACAAGGGCGTTTTTCACCCCCCCCCGATAACGTTTCGCTGAATTATCCCGCGCTCGCGCAAATGCTCTTTGTCGCGGCGATGGCGCTGAAAAGCGATGTTGCCGCGCAGGTGGTGCATTGGACGTTTTTGGTGTTGACGCTCGGCGCGCTTGTGGCGTTCGCCGCGCGTTATTTTTCGTCGCGCGTTGGTTGGCTCGCCGCCGCGCTGCTTGTCGCCGTTCCTTCCATTTTGCTCGTGTCCACGTACGCGTACAACGACGCCGCGCTGATGTTGTACACCACCACCGCGTTGTTTTGGACACTGCGCGCAATCGAAACCCAACGCGCCCGCGATTTTGTTTTGGCAGGCGCGCTTGCAGGATTCGCGCTCGGCGAAAAATATACCGCGCTATTCATTCCTCTCGCGCTCGGCGCGATTGTTTTGTTTCAGAATAAATTGCCGACGCGCCGCGCGTTCACGCAAGCAATACTGTTGGGCATCGCCGCGCTTGCGTTGGGAATTCCCTGGTACGCGCGCAACTATTTTTTTGTCGGCAATCCGATTTATCCGTTCGTGTTCGGCGGCGTGTATTGGGACGCGTGGCGCGCGGAATGGTATGCGCGTTTCGGCACGGGCATGTGGAATCAGCCGCTTCAATTGCTGCTCGTCCCGTGGACGGCGACAGTGCAAGGATTTCAAGGCGGCGATTTCGATGCAACGATTGGCGCGCTGCTGCTCGCGCTGCTGCCGTTCAATGTGTTGAAACGCGATGCGGCGACAAATTCATTTCCGCTGCGCGCGATGTGGTTTCTCGTTGCGGTGTTGTTTGCGTTTTGGCTCATTGGCATCGCGCAATCGAAATTGTTGTGGCAGACCCGCTTGCTCTTTCCCGCGTTCCCGCTCTTGGCAATGTTCGCGGCGGAAGGGTTTCAACGTCTCGCGCAAATTTCACTCCCGCAATTTTCATTACAGCGATTCGCCGCGTTGATTCTCGCGCTCGCGTTCGGCTTGAACGTGGTGAGTAATCTTGTCGCAACGCTAAGCAGTCGCCCCTACGATGTTTTGTTGGGAATTGAAACGCGCCAAGAATTTCTTGCGCGGCAACTCGGCGCGCATTACGCGATGACGCAGTGGGTGAACGCGAATCTGCCGCGCGACGCGCGCATTGTCGTGCTGTGGGAACCGCGCACGTATTATATCGAACGCGCGGTACAGCCCGACGCGATTCTCGACAAACTCGCGCACTTGCAATTTCTATACAACGGCGATGCGGACGCGATTGCGAATGAATGGAAGCGCGAAGGATACACACACGTTTTGTTGTGGCGCGCGGGTTTGGATGGGATGCTGCAATCGGGTTATGACCCCATCGGCGACGCGGAAATGCAAACGCTCTCCGCGTTGGAAAAAAATCATTTGCGTCTGATTTACGGCGGCGCGGAATTGGGGCTGGAAGCGCGCGAGGGAAAATTGTCGTTGCGCGATGTGGAGGCGTCGCCGTACGCGATATATGAAATCAAATAGTGAGGACTCGTCAAACGTGAAACGTGAAACATTCGGCGTTCGGCGTTCGGCGTTCGTTCTCGCGTGTTTAGGATGTGTCATCCTCTACGCCGCGCTCGCGTTCGGCATCTACAACGGCTTGACGCGGCACGCGCTCGGCGCGAATGATTTTTATTCGCGGTGGATGGGCGCGCGGGCGTTGTTTTTGCGCGGAGAGAATCCGTATTCTGAAAATGTGACGCGCGAAATTCAGATGGGGATGTACGGACAACTCGCGCGCGTGGACCAGGACCAAGTCGCGTTCGCGTATCCGTTGTATGCGGCGTATGTCGCCGCGCCGCTTGTCATTTTTCCGTACGCGGTGGCACAAGCATTGTGGATGGCGTTGCTTGTGATGGGAGTTGTCGCGGGCGCGCTCGCCCTTGCGTTCGTGAATCGCCTCGCGTTGTCGCCCATCACGCTCGCCGCAATTTTGCTCGGCGCGTTATTTTTTTATCCGTCCGTGCGCGGAATTTTTTTGGGACAATACGCGCTGTTTTCGTTCACGCTCGTCGCGCTGGCGAGTTTTGCGATTGCGACGGAACACGCAACGACGGCAGGAATTCTGCTCGCGCTCGCGTCCGTGAAACCACAGCCGGTTATTTTTTTATTGCCGTTGATTTTATTTTGGGCTTGGTGCAATGGAAAACGACGCGTCGTGTGGGGTGCGCTGCTTATTCTCGCGCTCCTGCTTGGCAGTTCATTTTTGCTCGTGCCGAGTTGGTTCGGCGATTTTTTGAATGGCTTGCAAAATTACGCGCAGTACGCGCCTGTCGGTCCGCCGCTCGAAACATTTTTCAAATTGTTCGCGCCAAATTCGTTCGCGACGAGTTTGTTTTTTATCGCAAGTGGACTGTTGATTGTGGGAATGCTTGCGTTCGTGTGGAAACATCGCGCGCAAAATTGGTTCGCGTTTCAAACATCGTTGGGATTCGCCGCGTTGGTGACAACACTTCTCGCGGGCAGAATCGGTACGCCTGACCAAGTGCTGCTGCTCATTCCCCTTTTTGCGTGGCTTGGACAGGCACAGAGTCAAACGCGGCGCGTACTTTTGATTTTTGTCGCGTTGGGTATGCTCACTGCGCCGTGGCTTGTTTTTTTGAATCTGCTCGAAGGAGATAAAGAAGCGATTGTCGTTACAACAGTCCTGCCGCTATTCGTTTCGGCAATGTTTTTCGCGCTGACGTTTTTGGGCAGGCACAAGTCGCAGCCCCTACGCTTGACATGAGATTGTTCCGTTGCTCGTATGCCCGCGTCGTCGCGATTTTTTTGTTCGCGTTCGCGCTGCGGATGATAACGCTTGAAACGCGCCCGTTGTGGTACGACGACGCGTTCAGTGTGTTTCTCGCGGAACGCGGACCCGCCGCGATTGCGTCGGGAACGGCGGTGGACACGATGCCGCCGGGATATTATTTGTTGTTGTATGCGTGGATGAATGTCGTGGGGCAAACGCCGTTGGCGATGCGAATGTTGTCGGTGAGTTTGTCGCTGTTGGTGATGGCGTTCGTGTATGTGATTGCGCGGCGCGCGTTCGGCGTGCGCGCGGCAGAGTGGGCAAGTTTTCTCGCCGCGCTGATGCCGTTTCAAATTTATCACGCGCAAGAATTGCGAATGTACACGCTGCTCGCGTTGGGCGTGCTGATGTATTTGTACGGTGTCCTGTTGGTACTCGACGCGAACGGTTTGCAAACAACCGCGCAACCCAAACATTCACATCAACACATTGCCGCGTTCGTACTTGTCGCGCTCGGTACGGCAATCGCGTTGTATTCGCACAACCTCGCGTTTGTTTCACTTGGCGCGGCGAACCTTTATTTTTTATTCAAGCGCGCGTGGCGACTGCAAGTGCGGTTGATGCTCGGACAATGCGTCGGCGCGATTTTTTTTACGCCATGGTTGATTTATGTGCCAACGCAGTTGGAAAAAATTCAGCAGGCATTTTGGACGACGCGCCCCGGCCTGCTCGACGTTGTGCAAATGCTGCTGGTCTTTACAACGTATTTGCCATTGCCGCCGGTATTGATTTCGCTTGCGCTGTTGATGTCCGTGTTGGTCCTCGTTCTGGCAAGCTGGCAGTTGTTGAAAATCGCGCGGCGAAAAAATTTTTCCGCGTTGGGCTTGTTGGTGACGTTTGTGTTGGCACCGCCATTCGTCTTGTTCGTCATGTCGTATCTGATTCGTCCGGTGTTTGTCCCGCGCGGCGCGATTGCGTCGGCGTTGGTGTATGCGATGCTGTTGGGGTTCGTCGCGTCGCGCGCGCCGCGCGCGATGCAGAGGATTCTCGTCGCGTTCACCTTGCTCAGCGCGGGCGTGTTTCTTTTATTTTATTATTCCGCGTACGGCGAATGGCGGCGCGCGCCGTATGTGGAAGCGGACGCGTTTTTGCGCGAACAGTTCCGCGATGGCGATGTGATTTTGCATGACAACAAACTCGCGTTTTTTCCGATGCATTTGTACGACCGTGAATTGCCCCAGGTGTTTCTCGCCGACCCGCCGCAGTCGGACAATGATACGTTCGCGCCCGCGTCGCAAGCCGCGATGGAATTGTATCCGCTCGATTTTGAACAAGCGGTAAATGGAAAAACGCGCGTGTGGTTTGTGATTTTTCAAACGGCGCTTGATGAGGCGAACAGCGCGCACGCGAACGTCGCGCGTCTCGACGCGAACTTGCAACGCGTTCAAGAAACCAACTATGGCGACCTCCGCATCTTTCTTTACGCAACTCGCTGAACGAGTGCGCGCCGTAAGTCCCGCGTGGCGTTGGGCAATCGGCGTGTTTCTCGTCGCGCGCGTGTTGTATACGTTGTGGGGAATCGTCGTTCTGCTGCTCGTTCCCAATGTTTCGCAGAATTTGGATTTGTTCGGCGTCCCCGTCGTCGCGTATTTTGATGTGGCGACGGGTGAACGTTACGCGTACTCGCGGTACGTGAATGACCGCGTGTTGACATTTCGCGCGAGTGGTGACGCGACGCTGATTGACAACGAAACATCGAGCGTGTGGTCACTGCGCGAGGGTGTGGCAATTGGCGGCGCGCTCGCAGGCGCGAAATTGCAAACCGCGCAGTACTCGGCAAAAGAAATTTTTCCCTATCGCGGGGTTGCGCCGGAACGCGGATGGTTCGGCGTATGGCAGAGGTTCGATGTGCTGTGGTATCAGGCGATCGCAGAACGCGGATATGGCGCGACAGTGGGCGACATTCACTTTCCGCCGTTGTATCCGTTGCTCGAAAGTATCCTGGGCAGAATTTTGGGTGGGCGTTTTTTTCTTGCTGGCTGGTTGATTTCCCAGATCGCGCTGGTGTGGAGTCTGGCTTTGTTGTTTCGAATCACAGAACGGTGGCGCGATGCCGGCACGGCAAAACGCGCGGTGATATTTACGGTCCTGTTTCCTACTGCGTTTTTCTTTTTTACTGCGTATTCAGAATCACTGTTTTTGCTCTTGACGCTGTGGTATTTCGACGCGCTGCGGCGCGCGCATTGGTTATGGGCTGGCTTTTTTGTGTTTCTCGCAATGCTGACGCGGTTGCAGGGTGTTGCCTTGTGTGTGCCGTTGGCGTTTTGTGTTTGGGATTCATGCCGCGTGTCCAAGAAAATATCGTTCGCGCAAAGCATGATGCTCCTGCTGCCAATTCTCGCGGGCGCATTTTACTTGTTTCTGCGCGCTGTCGCGGGCGAGGGGAATGTTTTGCCCACAAGTGAACCGCAGTTATACGCGCGCCTTGCGCCGCCGTGGGACAATCTCGTTTATGCAATCCAAACGATCGCGTCAGGAAACTTCTTGCTGGCGGATGTGTTGAATTTGTGCGTGACCGCGCTCGCATTTTTTGTTTTGCTGCGGGGATGGCAATTGCTGCCAACCTCCTTTGCGTTGTACAGCGGGGCAGCGCTCTTGATTGTGATGCTGCGTTATGTGGAAACTCAACCGTTGAACAGCATGACGCGCTATGTGTTGACGCTGTTTCCATTATGGATGCTGCTGGCGCATTGGAGCAAAAATCGTTGGGTGGAACGCGCAGTGGTGTATGTGTGCGCGCCGTTGAATTTATACTTGACCGCGCAGTTTCTAGTGTGGGGGTGGGTGGCGTGAACGAATCGGCGAACACGAAACGCGATACCGTGACGCGGCGCGAATGGACGATTGCGGCGTCAATTTCTTTCGGGATGACTGCCTTGCTTCAGTTGCCGTACATGCTGGGCTATTGGACCGCGCCTGCGGGGACGGCGTATTCGGGGCTGTTGGTGCATTTGAGCGATGCGACCTATCTGGTGGCGATTCAACTCGGCTTTCACGGTGAGTGGCTGTATCGAATTCGGTTTACGAGTGAGCCGCATGTCGGCGCGTTTTTGTACACGTTTTATCTCGCGCTCGGCCACGTCGCGCGGCTGTTGAATCTCGACGCGGTGACGATGTGGCATGTGTCGCTTGCTGTGACGAGTTTTGTTTTGTTTTTGGTGGTGTTTGGATTTATCGCGCATTTCATTCCGCATCCGAATTGGCGGCTCGTCGCGTTTTTCATTGCGTTGTTCGGCGCGGGCTATGATGTGTTTCAACTTCCGTTCGAGACGTGGGACCCGACAAGCGGCGTGCCGTTGGATTTGCGAATGCCCGAAGCGCATGTGTTTTACTCTGCGCTCACGTATCCGCATTACAACGCGGCGATTGTGTTGATCCTCGCTTCGTTTTGGTGCGCGCTGCGCGCGTTGTCGGAACATCTTGCGCGCGCGCGTTGGATTGGGTTGTGCCTCGTCGGCGCGATGGCGAGTGCGGGCGTCGCGATGGTGTATCCGTTTTTGGTGCTGCTGACGGCGGGCGTGCTGGGTGTGTTTTACATTTTCCTCGCGTTGCGCGCGCGAAAAATATTGTGGCGCGCGGGCATTTTTTTGGTGTTGATGTTTCTTCCCCTTGTGCCGCTGTTCCTCTATTACTTGAATGTGCTGGCGACGAACCCGGTCATTCGCGCGTGGAATGAACAGGTGCAAACGTACTCGCCGAATCCGATTCATTATCTGTTGACGTACGGAGTGTATCTCGCGCTCGCGTTGTGGAATTTGCGACGGGTGGGATTTGGCAAAACATTTCCCGAACGCCGCGCGCTTTTGTGGATTTGGGTCGGCGTCGTCGCGGTGCTGTTGTACGCGCCGTTGAACGCGCAGCGTCGTTTTGTCGAAGGGGTGCATGTGCCGCTTGCGATTTTGGCGACGATTGGATTGTACGAAACCGCGCTGCCGCGTCTGGCGCAAACGCGTTGGTTTCAAAACCTGGCGCAGCGTCCGAATTACAGTGTCGCGGGATTGAAAAACTTTTTTACGGTTGTGGTTCTCGCCTTTGTTTCGCTGAGCAGCATCTTTTTGTACGTCAGCGCGCTCTTGACAATGACCGTGCAGCAGCCGTACCCGTTATTTCGTCCGCAGGGCGAACTCGCGGCGATGGACTGGCTGCGCGCGAATGCAGACCGCGAAGCGTTGGTGCTGTCGAGTTACGGGTCGGGCGCGTGGCTGCCGTATCGCGCGGATACGCGCGCATACATCGGGCAGTATTACGAGACCAATCATTTTTCAGACAAATTGAAACAGGTGGCAAAATTCTTTGACGCGCGGACGGAGGATGCCGCGCGGATAGAGTTGTTGCGCGCGCAAAAAATTGACTTTGTGTTTTTCGGACGTGGTGAACGAGAAGTCGGCACGTTTGACCCCGCGCGCGCGGCGTACCTGACGCGCGTCTTTGAAAACGTGGACGCGCAAGTGTACGCGGTTCAACTCCCGTGACGAGAACCGGGGGGGATTCGCACTCTTTTGCCGAACATGACCCAATGACCTATTTACAACGCGCGCGACAAGCAGGACAATAGCGCCATTCCATCTGTATTTTTTCCGCGAGGTTTTTTATGCGTGCATCAAATTTTCCAATTGCCTTGCGCCTGCCTTTTATGGGAACGCTCGCGCGCGAAAGTGAAAATGCGCCGCGTCCGCTTCCGAACGCGTTCAAACTCTCGATTATCATCCCCGTTTATAACGAAGAGTCCACCGTCGGCGAAGTCATCGAACGCGTGTTGGCGGTTGACCTCGGCGACATTCGCAAAGAAATTATCGTATGCGATGACGGTTCGGTGGACGGTTCGAACGCGGTGATTGAACGCGAACGCGCCGCGCATTCCGATATTGTCCAGGTCCATACCTCTGTCATCAATCTGGGCAAAGGCGCGGCGGTGCGCTTTGGACTCAAGTACGCGACCGGCGATGTGCTGTTGATTCAAGATGCGGATTTGGAATTGGACCCGTGCGAGTATTTGAGTTTGCTCGAACCGCTCGTCAAAGGACACGCCGATGTCGTGTACGGTTCGCGTTTCAAAGCGCGGAATGCCAATATCTCGACCAAGACGCGTTTGGCGAATCGCTTTCTCACCGAATTTACCAATTGGCTGTACGGCGGACACTTGACCGACATGGAAACGGCGTACAAAGTGTTTCGCCGCGAAGCGCTCGACGGCATTCGTTTACGCCAGGTGCATTTTGATTTCGAAGCGGAAATCACCGGCAAACTCTTGCGCGCAAAACGACGCATCGTCGAAGTCCCGGTCAGATACAATCCGCGCACACACCTCGCAGGCAAAAAAATCTCGTGGACAGATGGCATCGAAGCGATATATACTCTGCTCAAATATCGCTATCTGGTGAAATAATCTGCGCCCGTATTTTTTCCTCGCTCTCCTCGTTCTCGTGTTTCGTCTCGTGACCGCGCTGCCGCTCGAACGCGCGGGCTACATGGACGCGTCGTACACGCAGCACGTCGGCGGCAATCTTGCGCGCGGACGCGGCTTTACGCAAGACATTGTTTGGAATTACCTCGACGGACAAAAAACCATTCCGCAGCCGAGCAATCTGTACTGGCTCCCCTTGCCTTCGCTGCTCGCGGGAATTTCGATGACGCTGTTTGGCATTTCGTATCGCGCCGCGCAACTCCCATTCCTTCTCCTTTCAATCCTTCCGCCGCTGTTTGCGTTTTACCTCGCGCGGCGAATGTACGCGCGTGACGATTACGCGTGGATGGCGGGCTTGCTCACCGCGTTCAGCGGCTTTTACACAATCTACTGGGTCAGCCCCGACAATTTCACGCCGTTCGCGGTGACAGCCGATTTCGCGTTGTTGTTTCTCGCGCTTGGTGTGGCACAACGCGACTGGAAAAAATTTTTCATCGCCGGAATTTTTGTTGGCTTGTCTCAATTGTCGCGCGCCGACGCGCTCTTACTCGTGCTCGTCGCGCCAATTCTATATTTTCTGAATCGCCAAAGAATTCCCTCATTTCCCTTGTTGCCCTCGCTCCTCGCGCTCACAAGCGGTTTCGCGCTCGTTCTTTTCCCCTGGCTCCTCCGCAACTATTTCGCCGTCGGCTCTTTATTCGCTCCCGGCGGCACGCGCACACTTTTTCTTTTGAACTATGATGAATTTTTTTCGTACGACGTTTCGCGTTTGACGTTGGAGCGTTACCTCGATTGGGGCATTGGCAACATCCTTGCTTCAAAATTCGACGCACTCGGTTTTGTGCTGCTTGTGCTTGTCTTTGGCGTGTGGCAAATTTTTCTCGCGCCGTTCGCCGCGCTCGGTTTTTGGAAAATGCGCGCGCGTGTGGAAATGCAAGCCGCGTTGATGTATCTCGTACTGCTCGTGTTGGCGATGGCGTTCGTGTTCACGTTTCCGGCAACACATGGCAGTATGCTTCATTCGGCAATCGCGCTGGTTGCGTTTGGCGCAGTCGCCGTGCCGCCGGGACTCGACGCGGCGATAACGTGGTTTGGAAAATTGCGGCGTCGGTGGAACATTGCGCTCGCGCAGCGAGTATTTCGCATCGGCGCGGTTGCGCTGGCGATTTTTTTTAGCGTGTATTTGTACGCGCAAGGCGTTTGGCTCGCGCCGGGCGTGAACGCGACGACGCCGTTGTGGAATCAACGCGACATCGAATACGCGGCGATAGACCGCGAACTGGATGCGCGCGGCGTGCCGAACGATTCGCCGATTATCACGGTTGACCCGCCGTCATTCATCAATCAAACGGAGCGGCGCTCGATTTATCTGCCGACGGAAAGCGTGGACGCAATTTTTGACGCGGCGCGTCAATTCGACGCGCGCTATTTGGTCTTGCAATTTGATAAACCTGCCACGCTGCGGGCGTTGTACGAAGGACGCGCGACGATTCAAGGACTCGCGCCAATTGTGACAACGCAAGACGCGTTGGGACGCAATGTGACGTTGTTTGAAATAACGCGTTGACAGAGACCTCACCCCAACCCTCTCCTTTGGAAGGAGAGGAGATTTTTGCTTTGACATGTTCAATGACTTTGATGTGTTTTATCGTGCCGCGCAAGCGGTGTTGTACGGGCAAGACCCGTACAGTGTGTTCGGCGTGTATCATCCGTTTCCGTTTTTCTTTGTGTTCTTGCCGCTTGCTGCATTGCCACTCGATGTCGCGCATGTCGTGTGGACGGCAATCGAGTTTGTCATTTTTGCTTCTGTTGTGAGACAACGCGCGTTGTATGCGGTGTTGTTTTTGCCGGTCATTCTCACATTCATGGAAGGGCAAATTGTGATGCCGCTGCTCGCCCTGTTTTTTTTGTTGCAGCGCGAAAAACATCAGGGCATCGCCGCCGCGTGGCTGTGCCTCAAGCCGCAGTTGATTGGTCTGTTATTGCCGTTTGTGTTTTGGCGGATGTGGAAAAAGGAACGACGCGGGTTTGTGTGGTTCGGCGGAATTTGGTTTGTGCTGCTGAGCGCGTCGTTTCTGGTGCAGCCGAATTGGGTGACGCGTTGGCTGGAGGTGAGCGGCGAACGTTTGCGAACGCCGTTCGCGCCGACGTTGTGGGGCGCGCTGTCCTTTTTGCCGAATCCATTTTGGATTGTCGCTGCGGGCGCGCTGATGGTGGGGTTGCTCGCGTGGGCATATCGCCGCGCGGATTTTGATATTTTGAGCGTTGTAAATTTGCTGGTGAATCCGGTCATTGTTTCGTATGACCTCACGCTGCTCACGTTGTTTGTGAAATCCTTTCCGGTGTGGATTGTGCTGACAATTCTGTCGTGGCTCGCGTTCGCGCTGCCCGCATTCGACTTGTGGCGCGGCGAAGGACCGACTGCCGTCGTCACACTGGTCGCTTTGATTTTTGTCGTACGCGAAAAATGGACACGCTCACAGAACGCGAAGTCAATTCTCCGCGAACCCGCGTCGGCGTGACGCGGCGCGTCATGGAATTTGCGCGCGCGAATGCGTTCCCCATCGCGTTGTTTGTCGCGCTGCGCGTGTGGACGCTCGTGTGGGCGAGCATGGTCGCCGCGTATGTCCAGCCGTCGGCAAGCGCGGCAGAACAGTACTATGGCGTCGAACCGCTGCGCGATGCAATCATTGCGCCGTGGCAGCGCTGGGATACGATTTGGTATTCGAAAATCGCGACGGAAGGTTATGCCGACGATGTGCGTGTGGTGTTTGCGCCGTTGTACCCGCTGCTGATGCGCGCGGTGAGTCTGGTGACGGCGGGCAATGTGGTCGCGGCGGGGCTTGTGATTTCGAGTATCGCCGCGTTGGCGAGTTTTATTTTGTTGTATCATCTGGCGCGTGAACTTGCTGACGAACGCGCGGCGCGGCGCGCATTGCTTTTCCTCGCCGCGTTTCCGACGGCATTCTATTTGTTTGCCGCGTACACAGAAGCCGTGTTCCTTGCATTCATCCTTGGGGCGTTTTTGTGTATGCGGAGGCGGCAATGGTGGGCGACGGGAATCTTGGGCGCGTTGGCGGCGATGACGCGCACCCAAGGCGTCCTGGTGCTGCTTCCCTTCGCCGTCGCGTTTTGGTTTCAATGGCGGCACAACGAAATCAGACTGCGACAAAGTTTGGCTCTGGGTCTGATTGTGCTTGGCGGAAGCGCACATTGGCTTTGGCTGATGCTGCAGTTTGGAAGCTTGGAGGTGTGGATGCAAGCGCAGCTTGTGTGGCACAGGGCAGTGCTGCCGTGGCAGGCACTCTTCGAATCTTGGCAGACGATGGTGAACGCGCCGTCCGCGTTGGAAGGTGCGCTCACGTTCTTTCAGTTGTCCGCAGAGGTTTTGATGCTTGGCGTCATGGTGTGGAGTGCGCGGCGTTTGCCGTTGGCGTACACCGCGTATACTGCAATCGTCGCGCTGCCGCCGCTGCTCGTCGTGACAACCTATTCGAGTCAATTTCCGCTTACGGGCGTCTTGCGTTTTGCGATTTTGGTGTTTCCACTTTTTCTGCTGCTTGGCAAAATTCCAAAACAGTGGTGGCAAACACCATTGCTCGCGCTGTTGTTTGTGATGCAAACCTTCTGGCTGATGCTGTTTGTCGCCTGGGTGTTTGTGCATTGAACGACGATGAGACTCAATCGCGTTCACTTTCGGGAACAACCGATTTGGTTTGCCCTGACACTCTTGACGCTGGGGGTGTTCCTCTATTTGCGGCTGAATCAGCTGGGCACGAATCCGGGATGGTATTCGGACGAGGGCAGTGATTTGGATATTGCGCGTCATCTGGCGCAAGGCAGGTGGCAGTACCTGGCTTTGGGCGGAACGCCGCTGGTTGCGGCGCGTGTGCCGTTGTTTCATCTCTTGCTCGTGGGCGCGTTTGAAATTTGGGGTTATGATATTTTGACGGCGCGCTTGGTCGTCGCGTTGTTTAACGTTGCCACCGCGCTGCTGCTTTTGATTGCGGTGCGCGAAATGGCAGGAAAATGGGCGGCGCTGCTCAGTGTTTTGGCGCTGGGCATTATGCCGAACGCGCTGCTGTGGAGCCGCATCGCGTTTGCGTACAACGTGCAGGCGTTCTTTGTGGTGTTGTGCTGGTACGCGCTTTGGAAATTTTACACGCTTGGTACGAGACGATGGCTCTTGGTCGCCTCGCTTGCCGCGTGCGCCGCCTACATGACGGCGTTGACGGGCTTGCCGTTGCTTGTTTGTGTCGCGATTGTGACGCTTGCGGTCAAGCCGCGCGCATTGATTTGGAGCGCGCCGTTAATGCTTTTGCCGGGCATCGGTTTTCTTGGGCTGCTGTATTGGACGGCGCCCGATGCTTTGCTGCAAGACTTGGCGTTGACGTTCGGGCGAACGAGCGATTCGATTTTCGGACAATTGTTTAATTTCTTTATTAGTTATGTGTATTGGTTCGACTGGTCGGTATGGGTGGCATGGGGCTTTGTTGGACTTTTTTTGATTGAACGCCGCTCGGTGCGGTATCTCACGCTGTTGATGTTTCTCGCGATTTTGTTCAATGTCATGCGCGCGTTCCCCGGAGTTGGCGATTTGGCATTTCATCGCTATTTGGGAATCTTGCCCTTTCTCGCGCTCGGCGCGGCGCAATTTCTTTTGCGCGTGATTTCCTTTCTGCGCGCGCAAACCAAAGCGGAGCTGGTTTCTGCGTCGTTGCCGCGTTGGATGCTGTGGGCAAAAACAAATGTGTCGCAGAGTTTGTTGGCGAATGCGGCGCTGGCGGTGCTGTTGATGCTTCCCTTGTTTTGGTTGGCAATGTTGGACATCTATTCGGTCTCTGCTGCGGTGTCGCCCTTGCAAACGCGTTTGGATTCCGTGAGCGTGACAAATCCGTCGGACGCGCGTGAAATCACAGACTGGGTGAACGCGCGAACGGGAGCGCAAGATGTGGTGTTGGCGTCACCGACAATCGCGTGGCTGCTCAATGCCAAGACTGCAGATTTTCAACAAGCGCTGGCGTATGAAGGGAACGCCACGGACAATTATGGCAAAGGACTGCCGCGCGCGCGTTTTTTGTTTGATGCCTCTTTCAAAAATGCGGACTATGTGATTCTGGACCGCTTGTGGCGCGGCTGGGCTTTACAGCGCATGCCCGCCCTCGAAAACTTTATGCGCACAGTCGAATCATGGGAACGGGTCCGAACGCAAGGTGAGTTTGATGTGTATCAAAATCCCGCGCGGTGAATCGCAACACCCCGCGCTGTCGCAAGATGGTTTGTTGTTCCTTTTTGCATGGGCGGCGCTGGTTTGGTCGGCGAGCATGAGTCATTTAATCGCGCCAACTACACAGAACAATGTAACTCTGACGGCAGTGTTGATGCGCGCTTCCATCACAGACCCGCTGCCCGGTGTGTGGGGCTTTGTACTCGCCTTGTATCTGGTTGCGGATGTTTGGCTGCGTGGGCGCGCACAGGCGTGGGGCAAGAACATTGCGTTGAGCTGCATGGTCATCGGCTTTCTGCTTCTGCCAACAGTCCTTGCCATCATTTATCGCAGCAGCTCACAGCCACACACGTTCGTTCACGACGGCGCGATTCAAGTGGAACAAGCCGCGCAGTTTTTTCTGCGCGGTCAGAATCCGTACACTGTAGATTATACGCGGACGCCGATGGCAGAGTGGCCCTTTTCTGAAGACGGGCTGAAGGTAAATCCGGCGCTTTACCATTTGCCGTATCTCCCACTGCTTTGGCTGGGAACCATTCCGTTTGCATTGGTTTTCCAGAATGTCTTGGGCTGGTACGATGTGCGAGTTGTTTATCTGGTCTGTTTTCTTGCAAGTCTGATTTTGATTTTGCACTCGCGCCTCTTTCGCGAAAATCGTTTTTCGGCAGCGATTGTTCTGGCGCTCAATCCATTGTTAATCCCCTTTTTGATTGAAGGGCGAAACGATATCGTCGTTTCGTTCTGGCTCGTCGTTGCGCTTGTGCTTTTGAATAAACAACGTCTCGGTATGGCGGGGCTGGCAGTTGCGGCAGCGGTCGCGAGTAAACAGACGGCGTGGTTTATTGTGCCATTCTTTGTAATGTATGTTTGGGCTTGCGGCGAAAAGACGAGTTGGGCAGGACGGTTAAAACCCTTACTTCCGGGGCTGTTTCTCTTGGCGCTGTGCGTGGTTCCGTTTTGGCTGTGGGACCCGAACGCATTTTGGGACGATGTCGTTTCGTATCAATCGGGGGCGGGCGGGGGAGTGGTTTATCCCATCAAGTCACTTGGATTTGGTTCGGTGTTGCTTGGCTCGGGTCTGGTCGAGAACAACACGGACGCGTTTCCCTTTGTGTGGCTGCAGCTTGTTTTTGGCATCCCGCTCGTTGTTTGGTTGCTGCGGCGACAGTTAAAGGAACAATCACTCATGCGGCTTGTCCTGAATTACGCACTGCTGCTCAGCGTAATTCTATTTTTTTCGCGCACCTTTAATGACAATCACCTTGGCTTTGTAATTACTTGGCTCGGACTGGCTTTTTTGCTCCCGGGGGCAAAATATCCGTCGCCGATGATTGAGCCGTGACGGAGGGCATTCGTGGGAATGGAGCGTGACGCGGACGCGACAAACATGACACAAAAAATCATCCTTCTCGGCACGGGCGGAAACAGTGTGGATATTCTCGACACGCTGAACGACATCAACGCGGCGCGCGGGGAACGCGTGTACGAATGCGCGGGGTTTCTCGACGACGACGCGACACAATGGGGGCGCGAAATTTTTGGCGCGCGCGTGTTGGGCGCGTTGGATGCGGCATCACAGTACGCAGACTGTTTTTTTGTGAACGGCATCGCGGGCGTACATTCCTTTTGGAAGAAACGCGACATTCTCGCGCGAACGCAAATGCCGCGCGAACATTTTGCCACGATTGTTCATCCGACGGCGAGCGTTTCGCGGAGCGCGCGCATTGGCAACGGCGTTGTCATTTTTCAACACGTCACGATTACGACGAATGTCACCATCGGCGACCATGTAATGATTTTGCCCAACACGGTCATCAGTCACGACGATGTGATTGGTGAGTACACGAGCATCGCGGGCGGCGTTGCGCTTTCGGGGAATGTGCGCGTCGGTGAATCTTGTTACATCGGCAGTCACGCGAGCATCAAAGAGGGTGTGACGATTGGGAATGGCGCGCTGATTGGGCTGGGCAGCGTTGTGCTGCGCGATGTGGCGGAAAACTGTGTCGTCGTCGGCAATCCTGCGCGCGTTTTGCGAAATGTAAAATGAGTCGAACGTTTTGGATTCGTTTTGCGCTGCTTGTTTTCGTCGCGGGCGTGCCGTTCGCCCTCGCCGCGCTCACCCCCCCCCCATCTCCCAACCTGAAAGAAATCGCGCAACGCGCCGCGCAGGAATTGGACCGCTTGCTGCAATTGCGCGCGCAGCAGACATTCACCATTGCCGCGTTTCCTTCGATTCGCGCGTATGCGGCAACCTCTCCCGAAACGCGTTCGCAGCGCGCAGCCATCGCCTTGAATGAACTGCAAGCGTGGGTGGCGTCCGATACCCATGTTCGCGAAGTAGTGATTACCGACGAGCAGGGGATTGTGATTATGGCGACGCGCGAAGGATGGAATGAGGATGTAAGCGCGCGCAAATTTGTGCAAGACGCGTTACGCGGACAACTTGCCGTTTCCCCAATCGCTCAAGACCGCGGCGAATTTTCAACGTACTATGCCGCGCCCATTCTCGACAATCGCAAAGAAATCGCGGGCGCGCTGGTGATTCGCGTCGCGGCGCAAGAAATGTGGAGCGTCACCCCGCGCGGCGAAAATTTTTACGCGGTCATCAGCGATGAAAATGGCGTGCGCCTGGACGATTCGGGAAATCCCGCGCGGCGGCTCACGTCGTTCGGACCGCTCGATGCACCACGCGCCGCGCAGATTTCGAGAGCGCATGTGTACGGCGCGCAGCTGCCGCAGCCCCGCGCCACCACTCTCACGCGCGCGCAGGAACTCGTCACGCGCGGCGCGTTGGATGAATTGACCGCGCGCGATTTTGATGCAGGCGCGCTTGCCGCGCAGCGCCTGGTTTCGAGACCCTGGTATGTTTTGGCGCTCGCGCCCGCGCCGACGTTCGTGGACCTTGGATGGCGTTTCGGTGTTCCCCTCATTGCCGCGATTCTCCTGGCGTTCGGCGGCGCGCTCCTTTTGAATCGGCTATGAACTTTTTACACCTTCCTCGTTCCTCGCTCCTCCGTCCTGCATTCTATTTTTTTATCTCGTTTCTCTGCGTCGCGTTTTACCTCCTCGCCGCGTATTCCCAAAACGGCGCGTTCGGTTTCCCCCTCGACGACGCGTGGATTCACCAGGTGTATGCGCGCAATCTGGGCACGCGTTTTGAATTTTCGTTTTTTGCCGGACAGCCCAGCGCGGGTTCCACGTCTCCGCTGTGGACAATTTTTTTGGGCATCGGTTACGCGGCGCAAATAGATTATCGCGTCTGGACAATTTTGTTGGGAAGCGTGTTTCTCGCCGCAACGGGAATGATGACACAGCGCGTCACAGAACATTTGACGAATGACCCTTCGTCCCTCAGGGCAAGCGCGCGCCTTGCGAATTGGTTCGCGCCGCTCTCGGTGATTTTGGAATGGCATCTCGTGTGGGCGGCGGCGAGTGGGATGGAGATTGTGTTGTTTGTGTTTTTGTCGCTCGCGCTCGTCGAATCGTTTTTTGCGAAAAGGAACGCGATTTTTTTGGGATTGCTCACGGGGCTGTTGGTGTTGACGAGACCGGATGGCGTGTTGTTCGCTGTGCTTGTTGGGATAGGAATACTCATCCGAAACCAGCCGCGTAGTTCCCGCATCTCGCTTATTTCCCTCTCTACTTTTTCTGTGGCACTCGTTGTCCTGCTGCTTCCTTATTTCATTTTCAATTTCCAAACCGGTGGCACACTTTTACCAAACACCTTTTACGCCAAAGGCGCGGAATATGCGGAACTGACGACGCAAACCAATTTTTTTGCGCGTTGGCTGATGATGTATCGTCAACCGTTGCTCGGCGCGCAAGTGTTACTTGTACCGGGCATCGTGTACGCAATGTTTTGTTTTGCGCGCATGCGCGCGTGGGAAAAATTTTTGCCCGCGTTGTGGATTGTGTTATTGCCTGCGTTGTATGCGTGGCGCTTGCCTGTGGAATATCAATTCGGGCGCTACATGATGCCTATCATTCCGTTCATGATGATTTATGGAATTGTCGGCACAAAATTTTTGTTTGAAAAAATTTCATTGCGCGTATTGCGTCGCGCGTGGGGCATGACGATTGCGGTGCTGCTCAGCGCGTTTGTTTTGTTCGGCGCGAATTTTTACGCGCAATCTGTCGCGATTGTGAATTGTGAAATGGTGGCGGTTGCGAATTTTACGCGTGAAAATTTGCCGCAGGGCGCGCTCATTGCCGCGCATGACATTGGCGCGCAAGGATATTTTGACCCGCAGCATCCGATTTTGGATTTGGCGGGACTCGTTTCGCCGGAAGTGATTCCGTTTATTCGTGATGAAGCAAAATTGAAAACGTGGATGCGAGAACGCGGCGCGCAGTACGCGATTTTTTTTCCAACGTGGTATCCAAGCTTGGCGCGTGATGAACTATTTCAGGAAATTTTTTCGACGGACTGTGCGGTGACGCGGGGGATGGGAGAGGAGAATCTAAAAGTGTATCATCTCGAATAAAAATTGTCGCAGAAAATTTTTATTCGAGATGACTTCCCACAAACTCGCGCTGCCCGCGCGCAAATTCGCCCGCCGTCATTTCGCGTTTGCCCGCGAGTTGCACTTTGTGAATTAACAAAATGCCTTTGCCCGTCGCTACGCCAATGTCTTTGCCGATTTGCAAAACCGTGCCGGGAATTTCGGGAGCGTTGCGTTCGAGAACGGACGCGTGTAAAATTTTGAGTAGCCCCTCACCCCCAGCCCCTCTCCCACCACTGGGCGAGGGGAGATACGTGTACGCGGTGGGCCACGGCTGATATGCGCGCACCATGCGCTCGATGTACGTCGCCGATTTGTCCCATTTGATTTGTCCGTCCTCTTTGGCGACGAGGCGCGTCATGGTCGCTTGCGAATGGTCTTGCGGTTTCGGTATAATTTTTCCTTCGAGATAGGCGGGCAGGGTGTCGAGTACGAGCTCTGCGCCCAGTTTGGATAATTTTTGGGTGAGCGTTTCTGTCGTATCTTCGGGCGCAATCGGAATGGAACGCGCGGTGAGAATGTCGCCCGTGTCGAGTCCTTCGTCCATTTGCATCAACGTCACGCCCGCTTCGCTATCGCCCGCGAGAATCGCGTATGGTATCGGCGATGCGCCGCGCAAGCGCGGAAGAAGCGACGCGTGGGTATTGATGCAGCCGCGTGCGGGGGTTTCCAAAATGGCTTTGGGCAATAACAGTCCGTACGCGGCGACGATGACGACATCGGGATTGTATTCGCGCAAACGATGCTGCTCACTGCCGTTGCGCAACGAGCGCGGTTGTTCGAGCGGCAAATTGTGTTGCAGCGCGAAATGTTTGACCGGCGAAACGACGACTTGTTTGCCGCGTCCCGATGGTTTGTCAATGCGCGTGTACACCGCGACGACATTGTAATTTTCAACCAGCGCCTGCAGAATCGGCACGGCAAATTCGGGCGTGCCCATGAAGACGATGCGAGTCATGGCTTGAATTGTAACATATCCCGCGCGTCCAGAAATCAATTTTTCGTTTGACTTGACGCTCTATCTCAATACAATTCCTTTACCTATGCCCAAACGTCGCTGGCTCACTGCCCCCACCGCGCCTTCCACCTTTAGCGCGCGCTTTCCGCAATTTCCTCCGCTCATTGCCCAGATTTTTTTCAATCGCGGCATTACCACGCTCGACGAGGCGAATCGTTTTGTCGGTGCGTCCGACGCGTTGGACGGACATGCGTTTGGCGATGACCCGTTCAAAATGAATGGGATGACATGCGCGGTGGAACGCATTCGCCGCGCGATTTCGGATGGGGAAGCGATTGCAGTGTACGGCGATTTCGACGCGGATGGCGTTTGTTCCACCGCGCTGCTGACCCAAGCATTGAAAACGCTTGGCGCGAAGGCATTGCCCTATATTCCGCATCGCATCAACGAAGGATACGGCTTGAATGATGACGCGCTCAAAGAACTCAAGAGCAAAGGTGTGCGCGTCGTGGTCACGGTGGACTGCGGCATTCGTTCGCTTGCCGAAGTGGACAACGGGACCGCGCTCGGTCTCGACATGATTGTGACCGACCATCATTCGTGCGGCAAAGAATTGCCGCGTGCCGTCGCCGTCATCAATCCAAAACAAGACGGCGACGGGTACCCGTTCCAAGAATTCGCGGGCGTCGGCATCGCGTTCAAACTCGCACAAGCGTTGACGACAGCACAACACGTCGAACCCTTAGCCCACGCGCAGGAATTGGATTTGGACGCGTTGCTCGACCTTGTGGCGTTGGGAACCGTTGCAGACCTCGTGCCGCTCGTCGGAGAAAATCGCGTGTTGGTGAAACGCGGACTCGCGCGTTTGAGCAAGACGGAGCGCCCCGGACTCGTCGCAATGATGCAGCAGGCGGCGGGAAAAAATCGCAGCATGAACGCGGGGACGATTGGCTTTTTTCTCGGACCGCGTTTGAATGCGGCGGGACGCATCGAACACGCGCGCACCGCGTACAAATTGCTCACGACCCATTATCCCGGCGAAGCCGAACAACTCGCCGCGCAATTGGAAACGACGAATCGCGAACGACAAAAACTCACAGACGAGATGACGCAAAAGGCGCGCGAGATGGTGGCGGCGCTTCCGCAAGACGATTTTATCTTGATTGCCGGTTCGCCCGATTTTCCCGAAGGGATCATCGGTTTGATTGCGAGCAAGATGCAAGAGGACGCGTATCGTCCCGCGATTGCAATGACGCATCAACTCGACAAGGGCAAGATGCGCGGCAGCGCGCGCAGTATTCCCGAATTCAGCATTATCGCCGCGTTGGATGAATGTGCCGATTTGTTGGAACGACATGGCGGACATGCCGCGGCGGCGGGCTTTACGGTCAAGATCGAAAATTTTGATGCGCTGCATGCGCGTTTGAAAAATATCGCCAAACGCGAACTCGGACAACTCGAACTCACGCCGACGATTTCGATTGATGCGGAAGCTTCGCTCAGCGACATGAATTGGAAATTATTGGAACATCTCGACCAACTTGCGCCGTACGGGTACGGGAACCGCGAACCGATTTTTCTCTCGCGCAATGTGTTGGTCAAAGCGGCGCGCCTCGTCGGAACAGAACACATCGCGCTCACGGTTTCGGACGGCATCATCGTGTGGGATGCGATTGCGTTTCGCCAAAAAGATATTTTGCCGCACCTCGCGCCGCTGCCAAAGCAAGTGGACGTGGTGTATAACCTCGCGTCCAAAGTGTGGCAGAACGAACCGCGTTTGCAATTGGAAGTAAAAGACTTGAGAATTTCGGATTTGTAATTGCGGATTGCGAATTTTCAAATTTCCATTTCGCAATTTGCAATTCGCAATGGCACATGCCCTCCCGCGAATATCCGACTTTTCCCATCCCCGGCGTCGGCGTCGTTTGTTTCCATGACGACGCTGTGCTGTTGGTGCAGCGCGGCAAGGAACCACGACGCGGCGAGTGGAGCATTCCCGGCGGGGCAGTGGAAGTGGGCGAATCGGTGCGCGATGCGGCGCTCCGCGAATTTGGCGAAGAATGCGGCGGGGCAATCGAACTGCGCGACTTGGTGGATGTCGTAGATTTGATTTCGCGCGATGACGCGGGACGCGTGCGTTTTCATTACGCGCTGGTTGATTTTTGGGCGGAATGGCGCGGCGGCGAATTGCATCCAAGCGATGATGTGATGGATGCGCGCTGGGTCAAGTTAGAGGAATTGGACGCGTACGGTTTGCCGACGTGGACGCGCGCGGTGATTGAGAAAGCGGTAGGGCTGCGGGCGAATCGAATTCGCGCCAACAACAACGCGAAACCTGCCTCCGCAGGTTGAACAATCGGAGATTGAACAATCGCCGTAGGGCGATTTTGTGACGCGATGTTCTTTATCGCATGTTGCTGCGATTTCCAACTGTCCGAACTTTCCATGAAACGCATCTTGTTATGGGTATTCGGCGCGGCGGGAATTTTTCTCACCGCGCTGTTTTATTTTCTCGCGCTCCGAGTGCAAGGCGCGTTGAAATTTTTGCTCCTGCTGCCCGACGCGGGGATTGTGATTTTTGTTTTGTTGCTGCTCGTCTCACTGATTGAAATTGCAGTGATGACATTCGCGTTGAGACGTTTGGCAAAGCTCGTTCCATTCCGTATGCTGTGCGTGATTGCCGGGGGCTATGTGGCGTTTGCGGGAATGTATGCCGTTGTTTATGCGCTGCTCGTTCCCGAAACGCGCGGGATACAAATTCTCGCCGCGTTGTGCGTTGTACGGTGGTTCACGTTGTGGTTGATTCGCGTATGATGTTTCAAGAATCGAAAAACGGTATCACATTCGCGGTCAAACTTGTCCCACGCGGGAAACGCGATGAGATTGTTGGTGTGGAAAATGACGCGATAAAAATTCGGGTGAACGCGCCGCCCGTCGAAGGACGCGCGAATGAAGCGCTGTTGAAATTTCTCGCGCAGCGGTTGAACGTTGCATGCGCGAATGTAGAAATCGTGCGCGGCGAAACATCGCGGAACAAAGTCGTTCGCGTGCGCGGCATTCCGCTTGCGCGCTTGCAGGAAATTTTGAATAAAAAATCGTGACGAATTTCTCGTCACGATTTTTTTATCCCACTTGTATCGTCGCCAAGTCCGCGTCGAAAATTTGTTTGTCGTCCTCTTCCGCGATCTTTTTTCCTGCTTCGCGCGCCAATTCCAAATAGCGGCGCATTTCTTCTTCGTCGTCTGCCACCATCGCCGCGCGCGCCAACGCTTCGTACGCGAACGCCAAATCGAAATCGCCAATGTTGTGTTCGACGCAAATGGCGAGCGAGCGCTGCGCGTGATAGTGCGCGGGTTCCGCGCGCTTCAACACCGCATACACGCGCGCACATTGCCATTCGCCGCGCGCAAAATTCACGGGTTCGCCGATTTGTCCCCAGTGATGCCGCGACGCATGCGCGGCGTGTAGCATTTCGTCGTCTTGCGCGCGCGTGCGGATGTCCATTTTCATCAACGTCCATACATGATTGAACAAGTCCACCGCGAGCTGGCGATGAAGTTCGGGAGTGAGGGGGATTTTGGTGTCGCTCATAGGTTATGGCACAAGAATCCTTCCACAGTTCACGCAAGACACCAATTCATTCCCCAAACGCACGCGCGAAACCAAGCCACTTGGCACTGCCGTCCCGCACGCCGTACACGATGCCGCTTTCATCATCACGACAGCGCGCCCTTTTTTCGTGCGCCGCAGTTCGTCGTACACATGCAGCGTTTCAGTAGACAATTGCGCGCGAATGGAATCGCGTTTGTGCGCCAATTCTGCGTCGGACGCGTCCAGGTCGCGTAGGGCAGTGCGTTCTTGTTCATTCCGCGCGTTCGTTTCCGCCGCGAGTTTTGCATACGCCGCGCGGTTGCCCTTTTCGGCGTCTTCCGCGCTTTCGATTTGCTCCATCAGCGCGAGTTCTTGGTCTTCCAATTCGCTCTTGCGGCGCTGCAACATTTTTTCGTCCGCGTTCAAGCCCGCGAGTTCTTTGGCGTTGGTGATGCGTCCGCTGTACAGCCGTTCATTCACTTGCTTCAATTTGTCCGTCAGCCCGCTCGTTTCGAGCTCGAGCGCGCGCAGTTGCGCCTTGAGCTCATGCGCCTTTTTTTCCGATTGTTCGAGCGCGGCGCGCGCGGATTGCACCGCAGACGTGTCTGCCAATTTTTTTTCAAGCGCGACGCGTGCCGCCGCGTTTTCGTCACTTCGCGTATCCAAGTGCTGGAGTTCACCGAGCAAGGTCATTTGATTCATACAGTCGGAAATCCTTAAAGTTTACGCGCGGGCGCGGAATCGGTGGGGAATACCTATTGACATGCCCCGAAAAATAAGTAATAATGTGGAACGCTGTGGGGCAAAGTGGGGGAAAGTGGTGATATTTTCCCCCACTTGACATCTCTGGTGGGGAATTTTAGAACGGTTGTTCTAAATTTGGGCTAGCACAAGGCGCTGCTCCTACGACACACACATGTTTCTCGGCGAATATTCCCACAATCTTGATGAAAAAGGGCGCTTGACCTTGCCCGCGCGTTGGCGTGAGCAGCTCGGTCAGCGCGTCGTCGTCACGCGTGGGATGGAGCCGTGCCTGTTTGTTTTTCCGGTTGCCAAGTTTGAGACGTTCCTGAATGAAATTAACACGGTGGGCATGACCGCCGCCGACGCGCGCGGATTATCGCGCTTTTTCAGCAGCAAGGCAACCGATGATGAATTGGACAAACAGGGCAGGATTTCGCTGCCGCAAAATCTGCGTGACCATGCGAATTTGAACGGCGAGGTGATGGTCGTCGGCGCGTTCGACCATGTGGAATTGTGGAGCCCCGCACAATATGACCGCGCCGATGCCGAATTGGTGAAAAAGGTGCCGGACATGGCAGAGCGCGTGAATGAGGCGCTGCTCAAAATGCGATGAGGCGAGAAGCGTAGGGCTGTGCCTTGTGTCTGCCCGATGAACGTGAAACGTGAAACGTCAAGCGTCAAACCGCATGTGCCTGTTCTGCCGGATGAGGTGATGCGCGCGCTCACGCCCAAACCCGGCGGCACATACATTGATGGCACGCTGGGCGCGGGCGGACATGCGGAAGCGATATTGAAAGCGTGTGCGCCGGACGGAAGATTGTTGGGGCTGGACGGCGACCCCGAAGCAATACAAATCGCGCGTGATACGTTGCGTCCATTTGGAGAGCGCGCAGTTTTGGTCCGCTCGAACTTTTTACAAATGAAAACAGTTGCCGTCGAACATGACTTTGTCCCCGCCGACGGCGTACTGCTCGACTTGGGCTTGTCCTCGATGCAGCTCGCGAATCTCGAACGCGGTTTTTCGTTTTCGAGTTCGTCACTCGATATGCGGATGGACAATCGCACCGAGCTCACCGCGCTGGATATTGTGAACGACTGGGACGAACAAGACATCGCGGACTTGATTTTTGAATACGGCGAAGAACGCGCCTCGCGCAAAATTGCGCGATGGGTTGTGGCGAACCGTCCGATTCAAAACGCGCAAGAGCTCGCCGACGTGATTGAGCGCGCGGTCGGGCGGCACGGGAAAATTCATCCCGCGACGCGAACGTTCCAGGCATTGCGCATCGTCGTCAACAACGAACTCGAAAATTTAGAGAACACACTGCCGCAGTTGGCAGAGGTTGTGGGGCAGGGCGGACGCGTTGCCATCATCACATTTCATTCGCTCGAAGACCGCATGGTGAAAAATTTTTTCAAGACAAATGAACATTGGAAAAATTTGACCAAGCATCCGCTCAAGCCAACGTATCAGCAGACGCGCGAAAATCCGCGCGCGCGCAGCGCGAAATTGAGAGTGGCGGAGAGAAAGTAAGCGGTAATCAGAAGGCAGTGTGCAGTTGGGGCAACGCCTTGTGCTTGCCCTCAAACGTCAAGCGTCAAGCGTGAAACGTCAAATGCGTCGAAGACGTTCTGTAACGCCGACGATGAATGTGAGATAAGCACTCCGCGCTTTGCAATTTGCGAAATGGTTACACAAGGTGATGAAGAAGCGATTGGCATTGTGGCGTCAAGAACTGAATCAAAATTTTCGCGCGTTCAAAAAAGGCGCGCGCACGCATTGGCAAAATTTGCCGGCGTTTGGAACGGCGCGCATTGCCCTGCTCGCGCTCGGCATGTTTATTCTCGTCGCGTTAATTTATCTCGCGCAGTCTTCGAATGCGGCATTGCTCGCGCGCGACTTGCGCGTCAAGCAGTTGAAAATTCAAGAAGTGGAACGCGAGAACGCCCAGCTGCGATATGAAATCGCCGCGCTCGCATCGCCCTCCGCCATCGAACAACGCGCGCGCAAACTCGGCTTGGGTCCGGCAAAACGCGTCGTGTATGCCGAGATGCCGTGGATTCAACCCGAACCCAATGAACTGATGCCCGCGTTTTTGCCGCAGGGACAAATCGTCACTGCGCCGCAAACATTTCAATCGAGTTCGAATACTTTGGAAGATTTGCTCGCGCTCTTTGGTTTGGCAAGTCTGACGGAACGTGTGAATGCACAAAGTCAGTGATGAGGTATGAGTGCGGAGGACTGAGTGGAAATGCAAACTCATTACTCAGTCCTCTGCACTCGCTACTTTTCAGTGTCTGCTCTCACTCCCAATCAATTCTCTCGCCGCACCTACGTCCTGTTCACACTCATGGTGGCAGCGGCATTGGTGATTGTCGCGCGGCTTGGCTATTGGCAGGTGATGCGGCATGAGGACTTGGGGAAACTCGCGCTGGACTTGCGCGAGCGCACGATTACGGAATACGCGCGCCGCGGCGATATTCTCACTGCCGACGGAATCTTGCTTGCAACCGACATTTATTCGTACGAAGTCGCGGCGCATCCCAACCTCATCCACAATCCAAAAGAGCAAGCGCAATTTCTTGCACCGATTTTGAACATTGGCGAAAGCGTACTCGTCGAACAATTGTCGTCGAAGGCAAGCACGGTGATGGTCACGCTGAACGCGCCGACGAGCGCGGGCAAAGAACTCACCGCATTACGCAACGCGGGAAAAATTGGCGCGATTGATTTTGTCGCGAAACCGATTCGGCGGTATCCGGGCGGTTCGCTCGCCGCGCACATTATCGGATTCACCAGCGCGAGTCGTCTCGGCGCGTACGGTCTGGAGCAGTACTATGATGAACTCTTGCGCGGACGCGACGGAAAAATTCGCGCCGAGTCCGACGCCTTGGGCGATGAAACGCTGCCGTTCGATTTGCCGCAAGGTTCGCCCGCGCACGATGGTTCGACGATTGTGCTCACGCTGAACAGCGCGATTCAAAACATCGCGGAACGCGAATTGCAAAAAGGGCTGGCAGAATTTGGCGCGCCGCGCGGACAAATTCTCATCATGGAACCGCAGACAGGAAAAATTCTCGCGCTGGCGAGCTATCCCGCGCCCGATGTGAACGCGTTCGCGACGACGAAACTCGACCAATTCAACAATCCCGCCGTGAGTTTGCCGTACGAACCGGGTTCCGTGTTCAAAGTGATTACCCTCGCGACAGGGCTCGATTCGGGAAAAATTTCGCGCGGCATCGTGATGAATGACCCGGGCTCGGTGGTGATTGGCGGACGGCGTTTTTTCAATTCCGACCGCAAAGGGTACGGGAATGTTGATTTGGTGACGGCGATGGAAAAATCGCTAAACGTCATCGCCGCGAAAATTGCGTTGGCGACGGGCGCGAAAACGTTTTATCAATATCTGCACGATTTCGGTTTCGGCTCGTTGAGCGGCATTGACCTCGCGGGCGAAATTCCCGGCACGGTAAAAAATCCGGGCGATGGGATTTGGTACGAATCCGACTTGGGGACCAATGCGTTCGGGCAGGGGCTGGCAGCGACGCCTTTGCAAATGGCAAACGCGTTGGCGACGGTGGCGAACGGCGGAAATCTGATGCGCCCGTACATTGTGGACCGCATCATTCATCCGGACGGTTCCGTCGAAGTGCGGCAGCCGCGCGTGATTCGCCGCGTGTTGAAACCCGAAACGTCCGCGATGGTGATTGATATTCTGTCGCGTTCCATCGGCAAAGAGTCCACGAACAAAGCGAATTTGCCCGGTTACAAAATCGCGGGCAAGACCGGCACCGCGCAAATTCCCGTACCCGGCGGCTATGACCCGAAATGGACAATTGCTTCGTTCGGCGGATTTTTTCCGGCAGACAATCCGCAGTACGTGATTCTCGTAAAAATTGACCGTCCGACAAAATCGCCGTGGGGTTCGCAAGTCGCCTCGCCGATTTTTGCCAGTGTGGCGCAGCAGCTCGCGCAATTGACCGGACTGCCGCCGGATGATGTGCGGACGGGGGTAAAGTGACGGGGCGCGGGTGACGAGAAACGTAGGGGCTGTGCCTTGTGCCTACCCATCTGTTGTCAAAGAAACTTGGCGGAGAAAAATTTCATGGGAATCGCAAAACAACAAATCGGTGTGACGCGCGGGTACAAAGCAAAAACGAAACGCAGTCCGGAACGCGCGCCAAACGCGTCTTTAAAAATTCTCGCGAGTTTGCGCGCGAGTGCGCGCGAAATCCGCGCCTTTGTCGCGGCGGAGCTTGTGTATGCGACAATGGACACCGCGCGCTTGCTGAATTACCTGACGTGGCAATTCGGCTTTCGTGCGCGCAGGCGCGTCGACCCGGTAAGGCACGACCTTGAACTGTTTGTGCATGAACACGAATTGCTTCACGACAGCCCAACCTTGGCGACCGAAAAAATTCGAGTGTGAGATACGCAAAAAAGAGGATGCATTCAACGTTATACGTTATACGATATGAAAGCGGTGTTGACGCTGGGGGATTTGTTTGAAGCTTTAACCGGAACCAAACCATCGAGTGCCGTAGGAACCGCTGAAGCTAGCGTTCCGTACTCGGTTGCGGCGCTGGGAGAGCAGCGCATTACGCGAGTGGCGATTGATTCGCGGCAAGTGGTACCGGGGGCGGTGTTTTTTGCGTTACAGGGTGAAGCGCTCGATGGACATCAATTTATTGGCGAAGCGTTGGCGCGCGGCGCAATCGCCATCGTCGGAAACGCGCGTGCGCGCGAGCTAGAGTTCGGCCGCACTCTAACTTTAATAGATGTCGCCGGGTTACAACCGAACTCTAGCTTTGCGGCGCTCTCGCCAGAAAGCGTTCCACTTGTCATCACTGCAAACAGTTTAAGCGCGCTGCAAAAATTCGCCGGGCATTGGCGTAAAAAATTCCCGAACGTGCAGGTGATTGGCGTAACGGGGAGTGTCGGCAAGACTTCGACGAAAGAATTGATTTGGGCAGTTTTGAAGCAGCGGTATCGCACCTTAAAAAGTCAAGGCAATCTCAACAGTGAAACGGGCTTGCCGCTCACAATTTTCAACCTGAACGAAACACACGAGCGCGCCGTTTTGGAAATGGGCATGTATGCGCGCGGCGAAATCGCGGCGTTGTGCGAAATTGCCGAACCGACGATTGGCGTCGTCACGCTCGTCGCGCCGATTCATCTGGAACGGCTCGGCACGATTGAAAATATCGCGAACGCGAAAGCCGAATTGGTGGCGGCGCTGCCCGAACACGGCTGGGCAATTTTGAACGGCGATGATGTGCGTGTGCGCGCGATGCGCGACAAAACGCGCGCAAGCGTAGTAACCTTCGGACTCGACGCGACGAATGATGTGTGGGCGGATGAAATTGCCAGTCACGGTCTCGACGGCATGTCGTTCGCGCTGCATCATCAAGGCACGCATCTGCACGTGCGCGTGCCGCTGCTCGGACAGCACAGCGTACACACCGCGCTCGCGGCGGCGGCAGTGGGCATCGCGGAAAAGTTGTCGTGGGAAGAAATTTTGCGCGGGCTGCAAGATGTCTCGGCGCAGCTCCGCTTGATCGCGGTCCCCGGGAAAAATGGCATCACGATTCTGGACGACACGTACAATGCGAGTCCTCCCTCAACGCTTTCGGCGTTGAATCTCTTGAGCGAAATGAGTGAACGCAAAATCGCGGTGTTGGGCGACATGCGCGAATTGGGCGCGTACGAACGCGAAGGACATCAACTGGTCGGCATTCGCGCAGCAGAAGTGGCGGATGTCATCATCGCCGTCGGGGCATTGGGAAAATTTATTGGCGACGCGGCGCGCGGGCAGGGACATGCCGAGGTGCATTACGCGCAAGACAACGCGCAGGCAATTGAACACATCACGCGCGTCGCGCGCGCTGGCGACATTGTTTTGGTAAAAGGTTCACGCGGCGCGCAGATGGAAAACATCGTGCAAGCATTGGCGTTGGATACGGAAGCGCACGGAGGACATGGTCATTAATGTCCATTCCTCTCGCGCTCGGCACCTTGTCCTTTTTGCTCGCCGTGATTTGGGGTTCGCCGCTGATTCGTTGGCTGCGCGCGAATCGCATCGGCAAACAAATTCGCATTGAAGAGCCCGGTTCGAATCAGGTCAAGATGGGCACGCCGACAATGGGCGGCATCATGATTGTCGTGCCTGTGGTCGTCGTCACGGTGGTTTTGAACATTTACAATCTGATTGGCGGGACGATTGTGGGCGGTTCGATTTTGGTCCCGTTGGCGACGCTCATCAGTTTCGCGGCGTTGGGGGCGTATGATGATTGGAGCGGCTTGCGGGGGGGGGTGAACGGCGCAGTCGGTTTGTTGGGGCGTTACAAGATTTTGGCGCAAATTGTTTTGTCCTTTGTCATTGCGCTGATTTTGTATTTTCCCCTCGACATTCACAGCATTGCGATTCCGACGGTTCCGCAAAAAATTGACCTGGGGTTGATTTATATCCCGATTGCGATGTTTATCATCGTCGGCGCGTCGAATGCGGTCAATTTTACGGATGGTCTGGATTCGCTGGCGGGATGGGTGACGGCGTTCGGGTTTGCCGCGTACGGCGTGATTGCGTTTTTGCAGCAGCAGATTTATCTCGTCACGTTTTGTTTCATCATGGTCGGTGCGCTGCTGGCGTTTCTTTGGTACAACGCGCATCCCGCCGAATTGTTTATGGGCGATGTAGGTTCGCTGGCGTTGGGTTCGACGCTCGCCGTGGTCGCGTTGATGACGGGGCAGTGGCTTTTGTTGCCGCTGGTGGGAATTATTTTTGTCGCGGAAGCGCTGTCCGTGATTTTGCAGGTCGGATATTTCAAACTGACCAAAGGCAAACGCATTTTCAAAATGACGCCGATTCATTATCATTTTATTTTGTTGGGCTGGAGCGAAACGCAAGTGGTACAGCGATTTTGGTTGGTAGGGCTGTTGGCGGCGATGTTGGGTGTGGCGTTGGCGTTGTTGTGAAAAGAAAAGGAAAGTCAAGACAATGAAACAGAGTATTGAGATGGAGCGCAAAGCAATGCGTGTCAATCGCTCAATCATCACGATTGCGCGTTTGGGTGATGACTCGGATGAGAAAGCATACTGGCTCTCGCGTACTCCAGAAGAACGGCTACGTCACGCAGAAATTTTACGGCGGATGAATTATGGACATCGAGCTACACAGCGACTTTCAAGATTTTTTGAAATTGTTGAACGTCCATGGAGTTGAATATCTCGTCATCGGCGGGTATGCTGTAATTTATCACGGCTATCCGCGCGCGACGCAAGACCTCGATATTTGGATTGCGGTACATCCTGACAATGCCAACCGAGTTGTCAGGGCGTTAGAGGAATTTGGCTTTGGGTCTCCCGAATTAACGACTGAAATGTTCTTGAAAGATTCAAGTGTCGTGAGAATGGGTATTCCGCCGATTCGCATCGAGATAACGATGCGAATCTCCGGGGTTGAATTTCAAGAAAGCTTTCACGGAAAAATTGTTGACGAGATGGATGGGATTCCGGTAAATATCATTAACCTGAAAGACCTATTGTTGAATAAGAAAGCAAGTGGTCGCTACAAAGATATGAATGATGTAGAGCATTTGACTCCTGATGATTGATTTGAGAAATAAACGGGTCCTTGTCATGGGACTGGGGCTGCACGGCGGGGGCTTGGGCGTGACGCGCTGGTTGTTGAAAAACGGAGCGCGGGTGACAGTGACGGACCTTAAAAAAGAAAATGAATTGAAGGCGACGCTCGAACAGCTGCGCGATGCAAATGTTGAATTTGTTCTCGGCGAACATCGCGCAAGTGATTTTGAAAACGCGGACTTGATTATTCGCAATCCGGGCGTGCCGCGCGAATCGCGTTACTTGCAAATTGCGCGCGAAAAAAATATCCGGATTCGGATGGAGTTGGGACTGTTCACAGAATTATTGCCGCGCGGTATGGAGCAGGTCATCGGCATCACGGGAACCAAAGGCAAAACGACGACGACGCTGATGACCGGCGCGATTTTGAAACGCGCGAATGCGAAAACGGTGATTGCAGGAAATTTGCGCGTGTCCGCGCTCGAATTGCTCGACACGATTGACGCGGAAACGCCCGTTGTTTTGGAAATGTCGTCGTTTCAACTCGAAGAGTTTGAGGAATTGAAACGCAGTCCGCACATCGCGGCAATTACGAATGTCTATCCCGACCACTTGAATCGCTATCGTGACATGGACGAATACGCGTGGGCAAAAGCACAAATTTTTTTGCATCAGCAGCCGCGCGATTTTGTAATCCTGAACTTTGACAATGGGATTTGCACGCGGTTGCGCCCGAAAGCGCTTGGACAAGTGATTTGGTTCAGCCGCACACGCGCCATCAAGCAAGGCGCGCGTCTCGACAGGGACTGGCTGGTTTGGAATGACGAAAGTGGTCCACAAAAAATTTTGCGCGCGGATGAATTGATTGCGGGACAGCACAATGTCGAGAACGCGCTCGCGGCGATGGCGATTGCGAAAGCGTGGGGTGTCGAGAATGAAATAATTTCGGAGGCGCTGCGCGAATTTCGGGGCGCGCCGCATCGTTTGGAACTCGTGCGCGAATTGGACGGCGTGCAATACATCAACGACACCACCGCCACCGCGCCGAACGCAACCATCGTGGCATTAAAAACATTGGCGCCGCGCGGCGGAAATATTTTTTTGATTGCAGGCGGTTACGACAAAGGATTACCGTATACGGAAATGGCAAAGGTGATCGCAGAAACAAACGCGCGGGTGATTTTGTTGGAGGGCACGGCGACAGAAAAAATCGAACGCGCGTTGAACGAGGCAAACGCGCAAACACAAATTGTGGCGCGCGCGAAAAATTTGCCAGAGGCAGTCGAGTTTGGAACAAATTCCGCGAGCGCGGGTGACATTGTTTTGCTTTCACCCGGCGCGGCGAGTTTTGGAATGTTTTTGAACGAGTTTGAACGCGGGGATAAATTTCGAGAGATTGTGAACGCGCTGTAAATCGAAATTCAAAACTAAAAACGAACCATGGCGATTTCCGTTTCACCCCGAACATCACTGTTCGATTCCCTCCGCGAGCGTTTGTGGGCGCGCGCGAATACGCGTCCCGCCGATTATGTTCTGCTCACGGTCGTCGGGCTTTTGCTGTTGATTGGCGTGATGAGCATTTACAGCGTTTCGTTCGGACCGAATTTGCAGGTGGGCGATGACCCGTTTGGTTTTATTCAACGGCATTTGGGTATACTCGTCATCGGCGTCGCGGTCATGTTTATTTTTGCGCGGCTCGACTATCACTTGCTGATGCGTTATGCCGTGCCGTTGATGTTGGTGACGTTGGCGCTGCTCGCGGCGTTGCTGTTGTTTGGGCATGAAGAGAACGGGGCGCGGCGCTGGCTCTTTGGTCCGTCGGTGCAGCCGGGCGAAATCGCGAAATTGATTACGATTGTGTATGTCGCGGCGTGGTCGGCATCCAAAGGGAAAAAACTCAAGCGCCTCGTGTACGGGCTTGTGCCGTTCTCGATTTTGATTGGACTGATTGCGGGGCTTATCATTTTGCAGCCGAACTATAGCACCGCGCTGTTGATTGCCGCCGTCGCGTTCACGATGTTTTTCATGGCGGGCGCGGACTTGAAACAATTTTTTGGTGCGGCAATTTTTGGAAGCGGCGTCGCGGCATTGGTGGTGACACAATCGTCCCGCGCCATGTCGCGGTTCAGCACGCTGTATGTCGAGCCGACGCAAGAATTGACGGACGGCTCATGGCAGATGGCACAAACGTTGATTGCGCTGGCGTCCGGCGGAATTTTTGGCAAAGGTCTCGGAACCGGCGGTGGTCAGTACGGGTACGTACCCCTCGCGCATTCGGACGGCATCTTTGCGATTTGGAGCGAAGAGACCGGACTCATCGGCGCGACAATTTTGGTGGGACTGTTTATGGTCCTGGCGTATCGCGGGTTTCGCGTGGCGCGGAATGCGCCGGATGATTTTGGACGCGTGCTCGCGGCGGGCGTGACGTTTTGGCTTGTGTTTCAAGCATTCATCAATATCGCGGTCATCACGCAATTGATTCCCTTTACAGGACAACCATTGCCGTTCGTTTCGTATGGCGGTTCGTCGCTCGTCATGTGTTTGGCGAGTGTGGGAATTTTGTTGAGCATTTCGCGCGCGCTGCCGAAACCGCCTGTGGTGAAAAGCGTGCCGACGGTCGGGAGCGCGCCGACAAAAGAAAATCAACTCCTTGTTTCGCGGAGCGAAACGACAAAAAAGAATGCGACTATTGGTTACGGGGGGGGGGACCGGGGGACACGTTTATCCCCTCGTCGCCGTACTGCAACACCTCGCCGCCGCGCAAAATCCGACGCGCAGGATTGATTTGCAAACGGATGTGCTGTACGTCGGGCGCGCGGGCGGCGCGGAAGAAAAAATTACGTCCGCGCTGCAGATTCCGTTTCAAAGGATTCGCGTGGGCGGGTTACGCAGTATGGGCGCGGTAACGCAAGCGCGCAATTTCGCCCAGATGGTTCAGGCGTCGCGCGCGGCGGCAAACATCATCGCACTTTTCCAACCGAATGTTATTTTGGCTACGGGGGGATACGTGAGCGCGCCGGTGTTGTGGGCGGGCTGGCGCAAAAAAATTCCGATTGTGATTGAACTACCCGATTTGGAACCGGGTTGGGCGATTCGCGCGACGTGGCGGTTGAGCCATCAGGTCGCGGTATCCTTTGACGAGGTGTTGAAATTTTTTGCGCGCGGACGCGCGACGGTGACGGGGTATCCGGTGCGCGCGGAATTTTTTCAAGCGACGCGCCAAGCGGGACGCGCGCATTTTCAACTCGACGAACATGTTGCGGTGGTGACGGTGTTTGGTGGAAGTCAAGGCGCGCACGCGTTGAACGAAGCGGTGCGAATGAATTTGCGCGAACTCTTACGTGAGACGCAAATCATTCACGTCTGCGGAACGCGCGACAAAATGCAATTGGATGCCGAATGCGCGTTGCTGGAGTCGAATCTCGCCGCGCGTTATCACGTCTTTGACTATCTGAGCGATGGTATGCCGCTCGCCCTCGCCGCGGCGGATGTCGTCGTCGCACGCGCAGGCGCGGCAACGCTTGGCGAGTTTCCGGCAGTCGGCGTACCGAGCATTTTGGTGCCGGGGTTGTTCGCGCAGGGGCATCAGGCCAAGAACGCGGATTTTTTGGAATCGCGCGGCGCGGCAGTGAAACTGCCCGAAGAAAAGTTGGCGAGCGAATTTGTGGCGACGATAAAGAAACTGCTGCGCGATGAAACGTGTTTGAATGAAATGCGCGCGGCGGTGAAAAAATTGGCGCGACCGGATGCGGCAGAGCGAATTGGAAATTTGTTGTTCGAGTATGCGCGCAGAGACCTCACCCCCCAGCCCCCTCTCCTGAAAAATTCCATTCGGAATTTTTCAGGAGAGGGGGCGCAAGAAGGTTGAAGCTCTTGAATGGCGGAGATGAGATGCACATTCATTTCATCGGCATTGGCGGCGCTGGGCTTTCGGCGTTGGCGCACGTGATGTTGGGACGCGGTTTTGTGGTGAGTGGTTCGGACCCGGCGGCGCCGAATGAAGCAACAGACTCGTTGGAAAAACTCGGGGCGCGCATATTTTCGGGACATGACGCGCAAAACATCGCGGGCGCGGACCTGATTGTCGCAACCTCGGCCGCGCCGAGCGACAATCCTGAACTGGTTGCAGCACATGACCAACGGATTCCGGTTTTGAAACGGCGCGAATTTTTGCGCGAGGTGACGCGCGGGTATGACGTGATTGCCGTCGCGGGCTCACATGGCAAAACGACGACGACGGCAATGATTGCGACAATTTTGGAAAACGCGGGTTCGGACCCGACGGTTGTGATTGGCGGGACGGTGCCAAGCTGGAATGCGAACGCGCGGGTTGGAAAATCCAACTGGTTTGTGATGGAAGCGGACGAGTACGATTACGCGTTTTTGGGAGTGGAGCCAAAAATCGCGGTGTTGACAAATGTGGACTATGACCATCCCGACTTGTTTCCAACGCGCGAGATGTATCAAAATGTGTTTGCGGAATTTTTGAAACAAACGCGCGACGATGGCGTAGTTGTGGTTTGCGGCGACGAACGCGCGGCGACGCGCGTCGCAAAAGCGTCGGGCAAGACGATGCTTTGTTATGGGTTTGATGCTGAAAATGATTGGCGCGCCGTTAACGTGTACGCGAACGAGTGGGGCGGAAATGATTTTGAAATTTTTTTCGAAAATGCTTTTGCTGTAAGCGCGTCGTTACAAGTTCCGGGGCAGCACAACGTTTTGAATGCGCTCGCCGCGCTGATTGCAGCCAATGTTGCGAACGTGAAACGGGAAACGTCAATTGCAACGCTCGAAAAATTTTCCGGGGTGGGGCGACGATTTGAAATTCACGGGAGTTTCAACGGCGCGACGCTCGTAGACGATTACGCGCATCATCCGACCGAGATTCGCGCGACGCTCCGCGCGGCGCGGCAACGTTTTGCCGATGCGCGCCTTGTTGTGTTATTTCAGCCGCATACGTTTTCGAGAACGCGCGCGCTGCTCGATGAATTTGTGAATGCGTTCGAGGACGCGGACGAAATTTTGATTACGGAAATTTACGCGGCGCGTGAGACCGACGATTCGGGATTGAGCAGTCGTGAGTTAGTGGAACAGATGAACAAGCGTGCGCGTTATGTGGAAACATTGGAGGAAGCGGAAAAAATGTTACGCGCGGAATTGCGCGCGGGTGATGTGTTGCTGGCGCTCGGCGCGGGGGATGTGAATCAGGTGACCGCTGAATTGGTCGGGAACGAATATGCGTGATGTTTTTGGTTCGCGGAATTGGGTGTACTGGTGGGCGGCGCTGACGAGCAGTGTGTTTTTGCGTTTGCAGGTGTTGCCGGCGATTGAAGGTTTTTTTCGTGACAACGGTTTTTTTGCGCCGACGAATTTTCCATTTAGTTTGGTATATGGTTTGAACATTTGGCTGGATCAGTTGGCGCAAGGAATCGAAGACGCGGTGCAGTTCAATCCGAACGCGCCGCTGATTAGTTCGCCCATTGTGGTGCCGAATTGGATCCTTGCCGTCATTATTGGATTGTTGGTGTTGGGCGGAGCGGTTTCGATGTACGTCCGCGCTTTGCGGAGCCACGCGTTGGGTGATGATATTTTGACGCTGTTTGGTTTGTATTTTGTGCTGCGCATTGAGGGGCACATTATCGGCTTTACAAATGTCGGTGCACTGCAAGGCGCGGGGGACCTTTTGACGAACAATCCGCTCGCGGGTTTTTGGATTTTGATGTTGGCTTTATTCGTCTTGGTGTTTGTAGGGGGCGGAGTGAGCAGTCGACGCGCGTTCTGGCGCGGCTTGCTAGAAGCGGTGTTGATTGCGCTCTTTTTGCTTCCGACGCAGACCGCCGGATTTTTGGCAGACTTTTTTCGATTGCTCACGTCGTTCGGGAACACGCTCTCGACAAATTTGGTGTTGGGAGTTTTTTGGGGGATTGCGGGCGCGTTGCTGGCGCTGAATCGGTTGACCAACACGCAATCGGCGTGAGACCTCACCCCTACTCTCTCCGACGAGGAGAGGGGCAAGACGAATACGCAATCGGCGTGAAACCTCACTCCTAACCCCTCTCCTACAACGAGGGGGGGAAGATGATGGAAAAAAATTTTTTGAGGAATGAACCGCTCGCGCGGCATACAACTTTGCGCATCGGCGGACCGGCAGAGTATTTTGTGCGCGTGGATTCGCGTGAGGAATTGATAAAAGCGATTCAGTGGGCGCGCATACAGCACCTTGAAATTTTTATACTGGGAAACGGTTCGAACATTCTCGTGAGTGATGCGGGGATTCGCGGGATGGTGATAGAGAATCACGCGGATGAGGTTAAAGAAACGAGAGTCGAGAAACGAGAGGCGTCAAACGTAAAACATGAAACGTTACGCGTGATTGCCGAAAGTGGCGCGTCGCTGCCGGGGCTGGCGAATCGTTTGGCGCGGCAGGGATGGCGAGGTTTAGAGTGGGCGATTGGTGTGCCTGCGACCATCGGCGCGGCGGTGGTGACGAACGCGGGCGCGCATGGCGGTTCACTCAGCGACAATTTGGTGCGCGCGGAAATTTTGGATTCGCAAAATGAAATCCGCTGGTGGACGCGCGAGGAATTGCAGTACGACTATCGATCGAGTTTTTTGAAAAAACATTCTAACGAATTTGTGGTATTGCGCGCGGAATTTGAATTGGAACGCGACGATGCGGCGAACTGCATTGCGCGGATGAATCAGTACACGGAACATCGGCGGCGTACACAGCCGACGGAACCGAGCGTGGGTTCGATGTTCAAAAATCCGCAAGGCGATTACGCGGGACGATTGATTGAAGCGGCGGGACTCAAGGGAACGCGAATTGGAAATGTGCAAATTTCAAATGTTCATGCGAATTTTTTTGTGAATCTTGGCGGCGCAACGGCGAATGATGTGATGCAATTGATAGAGTTGGTAAAAAACCAAGTGCGCGAAAAATTTAAGGTAGAGTTGGAGTTGGAAATTCAAGTTGTTGGCGAATGACGAACAACGGATGACGAAAAAAATTCGAGTCGGATTGATATTCGGCGGCAAAACCGGTGAGCATGAAGTTTCGCTCGCGTCGGCGCAATCGGTGCTGCGCGCGTTGGACGCGGAGAAATACGACGCGGTGTTGATTGGCATCACCCAAGAGGGACGATGGTTGACCGGCGGCAATCCCTTGCAGCAGTTGGTCCGCGCGACGGAGTCACCATTGCTGAAAGCGAGGAACGAAGCGGTTCAAAACGCGACAAATGAAACGAGCGCAATCGTTACGCGCGAGGCGGCGGAGATTACCGCGGCGAACGCGTTGAACGAAACGGTGGATGTGGTGTTTCCGCTGATTCACGGACCGAACGGCGAAGACGGAACCATTCAGGGCTTGCTGGAACTCGCAGATTTGCCGTATGTGGGTGCGAATGTGGCAGCGAGCGCGGTGGGAATGGACAAGGCATTGATGAAAGCATTGTTTCGCAATGCCGGGTTGCCTGTCGCCGACTATCTTGTCGTGATGCGGCACAAGTGGGAGCATGACCCCGAAGAAACGATTCACGATATCGAGACGATTATCAAATATCCCTGTTTTGTAAAACCCGCGAATTTGGGTTCGAGCGTGGGAATTTCGAAAGCGCACAATTGGGATGAATTGACGCAAGCGTTGACGACAGCGGCGCAGTACGACCGAAAAATTTTGGTCGAGCGCGCGATTGTCGGGCGCGAGTTGGAATGCAGTGTGTTGGGCAATGACGCGCCGCTCGCGTCCTTGCCGGGCGAAGTGATTCCCGAACGCGAATTTTATGATTACGAAGCGAAATACGCGGATGAGCGCACCAAGTTGATTGTCCCGGCGGATTTGACGGGCGAACAGACGCGCTCGATTCAAGACCTCGCGGTGCGCGCGTTTCAGGCGATTGATTGCAGCGGCATGGCGCGCGTGGATTTTTTCATGGACGCGCGCGACGGCAAAATTCTGGTCAACGAAATCAATACGATTCCCGGCTTTACGAATGTTTCGATGTATCCAAAAATGTGGGAAGCGAGTGGTGTGAGTTATTCGCAGTTGATTGACCGTTTGATTCAGTTGGCGTTGGAACGACACGCAGACAAAAAGAGGACTGTGAGCAGTTATCGGTAATCGGTGAACAGTAATCTGTGGCGACAAAGTGAACGTCAAACGCAAAACGTGAAACGTCACTTGGACTCGTCACCTATCACTTGCCATGAACATTCGCCGACGTGATACCAAAGCAGAATCATCAACCCCGCGCCGCGCGCGTCGGGCGCGCAAAGTGGTAGGCGCGGCGTCGCGCGTGCGCGTGTTGAGTGTGGAACCGCGCGCGCAAGAGAAATCGAAACGCGGGGTAACAGCGCGCCCGTCACAAAAACGCGCGACGTTCGATATTGCCGCGCCGCGTTTGGTCATCCATCCGTGGCAGACGCAGCGCGATTGGAAAGCGAGTCGTCCGAAATTCGCGGCGGGTGTTTTGATTGTGTTGCTCATCGCCGCGTTGTACGCCATGTTCAACCTCGATTTCTTTTTCATCACCGAGCCGATTGTGATTGGAAACAAAATTGTGCCGCGCGAAGAAATCGTCCAAGTGTCGGGAATGCGCGGCTGGAATATCTTTTTCGTCGAACCCCGCGTCGTCGAAAACGCCGTGCGGACACTGCCCGAATTTCAAGATGTGCAAGTGTACGTGACGCTGCCGAACACGTTGGAAATTTACATGACGGAACGGACACCGCGTTTTGTGTGGGAAGTCGCGGGGAAAAATTATTGGGTGGACCAGGATGGGATTGCGATGCGCCCGCGCGGGATGGTGAACAATGGCTGGCACGTGCGCGACAGCGAGGGCAAGCCGGTCCAGTACGGGGAACGCATCAACCCCGACGCGTTCAACGCCGCAGTTTCACTCATCAACGTTTGGAAAGAATCGCCACGATATTTTGAATGGACAAAGGCGCACGGACTCACCGTACGTGACGAACACGGCTGGCTGATTTATTTCGGCAGCGCAAGTCAAATGCAAGACAAATTTACCGCGCTGAACATTGTCACCACGCAGTTGCTGCGCGACAAACGCACGGTCGCGTTTATTGATTTGGGAAGTGGATTGCCGTATTACCAAGAAGTTGCCGCGAAAAAGTAAGAGTGACGTTTGACGTTTCACGTTTGATGTGTGAGTACGTCAAACGCGAAACGTCAAGCGTGGAGGCGTTATGAGCATACCTGTCGCAGTTCTCGATATTGGTACAACAAAAACCGTTGCGTTGATTGCCGAAGCCGCGAGTGACGGAATTCGTGTGCTTGGCGTCGGACTCGCGCCGAGTGAGGGGATGCGAAAGGGCGTGGTGGTGGATGTGAAATTCGCCGCGCAATCCATCGCGCTGGCGGTGGAACAAGCCGAACGCATGGCGAACATGTCCATCGAAGGCGCGTATGTGGGAATCGCGGGCGCGCATATTTCGTCCATCAATTCGCGCGGCGTTGCGCCGATTCCGCACGGGCGCGCGGTGACGCAAGATGTGATTCAACGCGCGATGGATGCCGCGCAAGCGATTGCTGTGCCTGATAATCGCGAAGTGGTTCATGCAATTGCGCGCGGCTATTCGCTCGACGGACAGGACGGGGTGCGCGACCCGATTGGGATGATGGGCTATCGTCTCGAAGTCGAAGCGCACATCGTCACGGGCGCAGTCGCTTCGATTCAAAATTTGTACAAAGCCGTCGAAGCCGCAGGCGTGCGCGTGATTGAACTCGTCCTCGAACCGATTGCGGCAGGCGAAGCGGTCCTCACGAGCGCGGAACGCGATTTGGGCGTTGCGTTGGTGGACATTGGCGGCGGGACAACGGACATTGCGATTTTTATTGACGGCAGTGTGTGGCATACCGTTGTTTTGCCGATTGGCGGAATGCACTTGACGAATGACCTCGCGGTGGGAGTGCGCGCGCCATTCGCGGCGGCGGAGGAAATGAAAATAAAGTACGGGACGGTCATGGTGGACGATGCGCGTCCCGAAGAAATTATCGAGCTCGCCGCGTTCGGCGATGAAGAAATGCGCGTGGTGTCGCGCCGTGAAGTCGCGGAAATTTTGCAGGCGCGGGCGGAAGAAATGTTCAACATGGTGTTGACGGAAATCAAACGTTCGGGCTACGACGGGCTGCTGCCCGCGGGGGTCGTGTTGTGCGGCGGCGCGGCGCAATTGGTGGGCGTGAAAGCATTGGCGCGCGAGATAGTTGGTTTGCCGACGCGTGTCGGTTCGCCGGGCAAGATGGAGGGCTTGGTCGAGCGCGTGAGTTCGCCCGCGTACGCGACGAGCGCGGGCCTCGCGCATTGGGGTGTGCGGCAGGCGGATTTGCAAACGCTGCAATTGACCGAGATGGCGGCGCGCGCGAAACGGAAAAGTGAGGAAGGAGTTTTGGCGCCATTGCTCAACGCGGGAGATTGGCTGCGTCGCGCATTGCTGCCGGAGAGAGGTGAGTAAATGATAGCGATGGATAAACTAAAAACCAGCATTCCGGTCAGCGATTTTTCGCGGCTTGTGATGCTTATGCGGCTTGTCATTACGTTGGTGCTACTTGCCGCAGTATTGAAAATAGGGTCTTGACATAGTGTAAATTGGGGCTTATAATCTCCGCACTCCTCTAAATCTAGGGGATTTCCGTTTATTTTCACCTAGATATAGGGTGTCTGTGGAGATCGAAAGTTGTCCAGTCCCGCCTAGTGGCAAACATAACATTTGCCCGACATGAGGTCTAGCGATGGAGCGAAATTCCCTCACCCCACCCCGTCCCCCGGTTCCGCAAAAACGGAATGAGCCGGTCTTTAACGGTTTTGAAAATTTTGCCGCAATCAAAGTCGTCGGCGTCGGCGGCGGCGGGACCAACGCGGTCAACCGCATGATTATCGAAGGTCTGCGCGGCGTGGATTTTATCGCCGTCAACACGGACGCACAAGCACTGATTCATTCCCAAGCCGCAGCAAAAATTCGCATCGGCGACAAACTTACGCGCGGACTCGGCGCGGGCGGTGACCCCGAACGCGGGATGCGGAGCGCGGAAGAAACCACCGACGAGCTCCGCGAAGCGATGAAGGGCGCGGACATGGTGTTCGTCACGGCGGGCATGGGCGGCGGCACAGGTTCCGGCGCAGCGCCCGTCATTGCGAAAATCGCGCGCGAAATGGGGTCATTGACCATCGGCGTCGTCACCAAGCCATTCGTGTTTGAAGGTGCGAAACGCAAAAAGGTTGCCGACGAAGCGTTGAACCGTTTGAAAGACAACGTGGATACGCTCATCATTATTCCGAACGACCGCCTGCTCGACATTGTTGACAAGAAAGCATCGCTGCAATCCGCGTTTCGTTTGGCGGACGATGTGCTGCGTCAAGGTATTCAAGGCATTAGCGAATTGATTACCGTTCCCGGTCTCATCAACCTGGACTTTGCCGATGTGAAAACCATCATGGGCGAAGGCGGCGCGGCATTGATGGCAGTCGGACGCGGCAGCGGTGAAAATCGCGCAGTCGCGGCGGCGGAAATGGCAATCAAGTCGCCGCTCCTCGACGTGAGTATTGACGGCGCGCGCGGCGTGTTGTTCAACGTCACCGGCGGCGAAGACTTGACGCTGCATGAAGTGTACGAAGCGGCGGAAATTGTGCGGCGCGTCGCGGACCCCGAAGTGAATTTGATTTTCGGCGCGGTCATCAGTCCCGAGATGAAGGACGAAGTTCGCATCACGGTCATTGCAACGGGCTTTCAAGCGCAAGCAAAACGATTGCCCGGTACGGGTTCGGGCATCGCGACGGGAAACGTGGTCGCAGCACCGGGCAAGAAAACGATTGATTTCCCCGTGCGTCAATTTGACCGCGAAGATTTGGACATTCCCGCGTTTTTGCGAAAGCGCGGGTAACTCCTCACCCTAACCCTCTCCTCAAAATCAGAAACCGATTTTGAGGAGAGGGGAACAAGAAGAATGGCTCCCCTCTTCTCCAATTTTTGCCAAAGAATTTCAGGAGAGGGGTCGGGGGTGAGGTTCAATTGAGGTTCGAACCGCTCGCTCTACACTCGTTAAAACACACCGGGCGTCTGTGTGCGAGACAAGTGCTGGTGCGGCGGAAACCGGCGGAGAAGCGGGGTAGTGGGACCCCGCTTCTTTTTTTTGCCGCGTTGCGATGGAAATAGAACGCGTAATTTTCTTAAGGAACTTTTCCCTCAATCGGTGTTATAATTTTCATCATACTCTTGTAGCGCGTTGGTTTGTTTGTGGAATTGCACGTCAGTTCCAATCTTCAGTCCGGCAAGGAAAGGAGGTTAGCAAGCGGCGCGATTTTTTATTCCCCCAAAATGCGCGCAAATGACGTGCGCACACAGCGGTTTGATTTCTGCTTTACCGGGCGATTGTTCACTCCCTCTTTTCATTGATTTTCCGGCAGTGAACGGCGCTCGAACTTTTCCCATCTGTAAAGGAGACAAGTATCATGGACATGGATCGTATTATGGGCGTCTTGACGCTCAAAGCCCCAACGTATCGCCAAATTGCGGAGGACCCAAACGCGACGACGCCTGCTGCGATTATTACTGCAGTAGTTGCCCTGATTTCGGGTTTCTTTAGTGGCGCTGTGGCATTTGACACAACAGCACAAACCGCGAGTTTTAACGCGACGGGCGGTATTGTTGTCGCCATCATCAGCGTGATTCTGGGCTTGATCGGGTGGTTCGTCGCCGGGTGGGTGTTGGCGTTCGTTTCCAAATGGTTCGGTGGTAAAACGAACACGCAAGAAATGCTGCGCGTGACCGGGTTTGTGAATATCTTTGGTCTCGTCGGTGTTTTGAGCATTCTCGCCTTGATTACGCCCGCGCTCGGTTGCGTCACCGGCTTGGTCAGTTTCGTTGCAGCAATCTTGCGCCTTATCGGTTACGTGATTGGTGTGCGCGAAGCGGCAGAATTTTCGACGGGCAATGCAGTTATAACTGCCATTATTGCGGCAATCATCAATTTCTTGATTGTGGCAGTTGTTGGTGGTTCAATTGCAGCACTGATCATTGGTGGCGCAGCCGCAGTCGGTGCAGGACAATAGAGAACGCGTTTTCTCCGATTTCAAACCAGAGTCGCAAGACTCTGGTTTTTTGTTGGGTACAGAATCGTGACATGTAACACTTTTTTAAGGTCAACCTCTTGAAACGACGCGCGGTTTGTGCTACACTCTCCAACACTTAGCCACAATATCTCGTGGCTTAACAAATTAAAGTACAACATTTAGGGTCTGGGCTGGCAGCTCATACCCTATTTTTATCAAGGATGAAGGATGAGGGATAAAGGATGAAGAATAAAAGCGTGTTCTTTGTTTCATCCCTCATCCTTCCGCCTTCATCCTTTACTCTTGCGTTGTCCGTATTGCTCCAAAGAAGAAAGCAAAGTCATTGACACGCGCGAATCCGAAGACGCGATTCGACGGCGGCGTGAATGTTTGGAATGTGGTCATCGGTTCACGACCTACGAACGCGTCGCGCAAACGTCATTGATGATGATAAAACAGGACGGACGGCGCGAAGCGTTTGACCGTCAGAAACTTTTGAGCGGCATCACGCGCGCGTGCGCGAAACGCCCAGTGCCGATGCAGGCGATTGAAGCGATTGTAGACGACATCGAAGCGCAGCTGCATACGCTCGGACGCTCCGAAGTAGATTCGCAGCGCGTTGGGCAGATGGTGATGGAACGCTTGCGAACGCTCGACGATGTGGCGTATGTGCGGTTCGCGTCCGTATATCGTCGCTTTGCCGATTTGGAAAGTTTGCAGGCAGAGATTCAACGCTTGCGTGACCGCAAAGAACGCGACCAAGAACAAAAATCGCAAATGAAACTGATTTAAAAGTTGAAAGTTAGAAATCGGAAGTTGGAAATTGGAAGTTGGAAATTGGATTCCAACTTCTAACTTTCAACATCTGACATCCAAAAATGGTAGAGCCGCGAAAATTTCCTTCCTCTTGCGTGTTTCCTCTTGAACGCGATGCAAGCGTAAGATCATGTTGCCCCTTTGCAACGCTCGCACCGATTATTCGCGCGCGCGGCGCTAAATCAGTTGTCGGTTCGCCCCCGTAAATCCTTCGCGTAATCGCGATTACGGCGGGCGAATCCAGAGCGCGATTCGCCCGCTATTTTTTTCATCCGGTATCTTTTTGCAAACATCGCACCTCGCTCACTCATATTTTCTTTGGAGGCATTCGCTATGAGCAGCTCACAAACGCGCATTGACGCGCGCTTTTCGAGAAAAACAAATGGCAACGGCAATGGACATTCGAACGGCAACGGACACAAACCGCACGCGTTGGATTTGAACGCGCCGATTGTGATGCCCACCACGATTGTGAAACGCGATGGGCGCGTGATGCCATTTGAAATCGAACGCATCGAAAACGCGATGGCGCGATGTTTTGCGAGTTTTGGACGCACGCCCACGATTCCGATTTCGGATTTGGCAAAACAAGTTGGCAACATTGTTGCGGCAAAATATGAACAGCCGTCTGTTGAAAATGTTCAAGACATTGTAGAAATGGTTTTGCAATCGGCGGGCGAATTTGAAGCGGCGAAACGCTACATTCTCTATCGCGCCGAACATGAAAAAATGCGCGCCGAACGTCCGATTCCCGAAAGCGTCCGCGCGGCGTTTGATGAATCCGACAAATACTTTCCAACCGATTTACAAAAATTCCAATTCTATGACAAGTACTCGCGTTTCAATTACGACTTGGGGCGGCGCGAAACGTGGATTGAAACGGTTGACCGTTCGGTAGATTTTTTGCACGAGCTTGCAGGCGAACGTTTGCCGCGCGAAACATACGAACGCATTCGCAGTGGAATTTTGGAAATGCGCGCGATGCCCTCGATGCGTTTGCTCGCGATGGCGGGCGCGGCGGCGCGGCGCAACAACATCACGATTTACAATTGTTCGTACATGCCCGTCGAAAGCATTGACGCGTTCGTTGAAGCATTGATTATTTCGATGAGCGGCTGCGGCGTCGGTTATTCCGTCGAACGCAAGTACGTCGAAAATTTTCCGCGCATCAAGCGCCAGACGGGCAAAGTGCCGACGACGTACTTTGTCGAAGATTCGGCGGAAGGTTGGGCGGACGCGCTGCGGTTCGGTTTGGAAACATGGTTCGACGGCGGCGACGTAAAATTTGATTTGAGCTTGTTGCGCGCGGCGGGTATGCCGCTGCGCACCAAAGGCGGACGCGCGTCAGGACCGGAACCGCTTCGCAAAATGTTTGAATTTATTCGCACGCGCATTCTCGCGCGGCAGGGCAGTTTCTTGCGTTCGCTCGACGCCCACGACATTATGTGCGCGGTGGGCAACGCGGCAGTGAGCGGCGGCGTTCGTCGCACCGCAATGATTTCGCTTTTCGATTACGACGACGGCGACATGCTTCACGCCAAAGACGGAGACTTTGAACGCGACAACAGTCAGCGTTGGAACGCGAACAATTCCGCTGTGCTGCCGCGCGGCGGACTGACGCAATTGGAATTTGCGCGATTCTTTCTTGACATGGCGCAAGGCGGACGGGGCGAGCCGGGTATTTTCAATCGCGATTCGGCAATGGCGATGCGCCCGTCGCGCAGAAAAGAAGCAGAGTTTGGTACGAATCCGTGTGTTACGGGTGATACATGGGTTATGACGAGCGAGGGACCGCGTCGTGTGAATGAGCTGATTGGTCAATCGCATATGACTCTGGTGAACGGTCAAGCATTCGATACCACATCCGAAGGGTTCTGGAGTACCGGAAGCAAACCAATTTTGCATTTGCAAACGCGAGAAGGATATTCGTTACGCCTGACGGCGAATCATCCTGTGCAAGTTGTCTCCTATGCAACGCGCAAAGTAGAGCGCCTCGAATGGCGTGAAGCAGGACAGCTGCAATCTGGTGATGTAATCAAGCTTCATAATCATCGTGGGCTGGAGTGGGATGGTAATGGAAGTTTTGAGGAAGGTTGGTTGTTAGGGCAACTGCTGGGTGACGGAACATTCGCATCCAAGACAGGCAAAGCGGGACAACTCAATACTGTTGCCGCGCTGGATTTTTGGGGCGGGACGCGGACTCAAATGGCTGATACCGCACTTGTGCGATTGAAAGAATCTGTCAAAACGCGCTCCGATTTGGTGGGTCACGAGTACGCTGCATCACAAAAAATTCGGATTCAGTCCGCGGGACTTGCTGACCTCGCGGAGCAATATGGAATCCTGCATGGCGCGAAATTTATTTCCGATGCAGTGGAGCGAGCGTCATCGGATTTTTATCGCGGATTTTTGCAAGGGCTTTTCGATACGGATGGTTCAGTCCAAGGGACGTTGCTTAAAGGTGCAAGCCTGCGCCTGAGTCAGTCCAATCTCGATACGCTTTATTCGGTTCAACGAATGTTGTTGCGCTTGGGCATCGTTTCCACCATCTACAAGAATCGTCGCACGGCAGGGTATCGTCAACTGCCAGATGGTCACGGTGGCTATGCAGAGTATTGGTGCGAGTCCTATCACGAACTTGGCATTGCGAATGATAACATTCAAGCATTCGCGGAGCGCGTTGGTTTCTCAGAGCCAGAAAAATCCGCCAAGTTGGCACGCATCGTTGCGTCCTCTATGCGACGCCCGAACCGCGAGATGTTCCGTGCAACAATTTCAAAAATTGAAGCCGATGGAACGGAAGAGGTCTATGACTGTTCCGTCCCAGGACCGAATGCGTTCGATGCCAATGGCTTTGTCGCGCATAACTGTGGCGAAATCGTGTTGCGTCCATTCGAATTTTGTAATTTGTCAGTCGCCGTCGCGCGTCAAGCCGACACGCACGAATCCTTGAAAGATAAAGTCGAACTCGCGTCCATCATCGGCACGATTCAATCGCTCGCCACACATTTTCCCGGTCTGCGAAGACAGTGGCAAGACAATTGCGAAGAGGAACGCTTGCTCGGCGTTGACATTAACGGACAACTCGACAGCCCCATCGCGCAAGATGTGAATGTGCAGCGCGCGTTGCGCGAGGTTGCGATTGAGATGAATCGCGTTGTCGCGTCGCAATTGAATATCAATCAATCGGTTTCTGTAACCTGCGTGAAACCATCGGGCAATTCGTCGCAATTGTTGAACTGCTCCTCAGGCATTCACACGCGCTGGTCGCCGTATTACATTCGCAATGTGCGCGTCGCCACACATTCGCCGATTTATAAAGTGATGCGCGATGCGGGCGCGCCGATGGACCCCGAAAACGGACAAACCCCCGAGGACGCGAATACGTACGTGATTCATTTCCCGGTGAAATCGCCCGAAGGCGCGATTACGCGCAAAGACCGCACCGCGATTCAGCAGTGCGAGTACTGGCTGCAAAACAAATTGAATTGGACGGAACACAATCCGAGTGTGACCATCACCTATCAGCCGCACGAAATTTTGGATTTGATGAAGTGGGTGTGGGAACACGTTGATTACCTCGGCGGTATCACGTTCCTCCCCGCGTTCGATGCGATGTATGACCAAATGCCGTATCACGAAATTGACGCGCAAGAGTACGCAAAACTAGAAGCGCATTTCCCCGCGATTGATTTCAGCAAATTGTATCGGTACGAGGAAGAAGATTTGACGACTGCCGCGCAAGAGTTGGCGTGTCTGGCGGGAGTGTGTGATGTGGACTTTGCGGGCAAAGCGCCGAACAGTTAGCGCGGTTTGCAGAGGAATAGTCTGTCGAAATTTGACGGGGTAGGCGATTTCGTACATCGCCTACCCCGTTTGTTATTCATCATGCCCTCCCTTTTTCTCATCATACAATTTTATCCGCCGTGCAGCCCGCGCAAGAACGCGAGCAGGTCAAGATTGTTGACCAAAAAGTGCATCGTCGTAAGCAGCGCGAGAACAAGCACCAGCGCCAGCAAAAACGTAACAAACCGCTTGCGTGTGTTGATTGACTTTTCCATTTCGTTTCCCCTTTCTAAACATACGCGAGTGTCTCGCGGATGGTCAGGCGCGCGGCTTGTCGCGCAGGATACGCGCTCGCCGCAATGGCGCCAACGATAATTACCACAAGCCAGATGCCGAGCCCTTCCGGCGACAATGTCAAGGGCAGTGGCGAACGAAACGCCAGATTCCCCAGAAACACGCCCAGTCCGTACGACAATGGAATGGACAACGGCACTGCCAGCACCCAACTCCAGAGTCCGATAAACAACCCTTCGACAATGATATTCCGCATCACGATGCTCGATCGCGCGCCGACCGCGCGCATGATGCCAAATTCGCGCGTCCGCTCGACCACGCTCGTCCCCATACTCGACAAAAGACCCAACGCGCCAACTACCCCCATCACTGTCGCAATCGAAAGCAGCGCGACGATGAAAATATAGACGTGTCCGCTAATCGCGTCGTCCAGCAGCGACGCAGGCACGGCGACCTTGACGCTCATGTTGGCGGCGGCGAGCGCGCGTTCAATGTCGCGCAGTACGCGCGCAGTGGATTCCGTGTCAAGGTCTTGCATCACCACGCGCACCGCGTTTGTATCCTGCGGGGCTTGCATAGTCGCTTGGCTGAATGTTTCCGGCGTCACGTACGCCGTCGCGGGATTTAGAATTTGGCGCACGATACCGAGCAGCCGAAACGCGGCGGGCTGTCCATTGACCAACACGCGAATTTCGTCGCCGACGCGCGCGTTGGGAAACATCGCGCTCGCACTTTGATTCAGCACAATCCCATTGCTGTCGTCTGCGGCGAGCCAACGCCCACTCAACATGTGCGTTTCAATCAACTTGCTTTCCGGTGGGACCGAACGCAGCGTCAAACTGCCGTGACCCCCATCGGGATATGTGCGGACAATGTTCAATCCGTTCGCTTGATAGATGGCGATAGGACTCGAATTCCAGGACTCGACGCGCGCGACGCCGGGAACGTTCGCGAGAATGGTTGCGACTTGAGCTTGTGCTTGTGGTTGATTCAGGCGCAATTCCAAATCGTAATGTCGTTCGGCGGCGGCTTGAGCAATATAACTTTCCCAAGCCGTCTTGACATTGATGCCGGTCAAAAACATCGCGCCCGCCGCCGCCAACAGCCCGAGTGTGAGCAGCAAACGTCCGCGCCGCCGAAACGGGTTACGCAGGGCAAACAGCAGCGTATTGTCCACGCCGCGCAATCTGCCGAGCCAACGGTCCAGTGCGCGCGAACCGAAATCTTGGCGATTGACGCCGTAATCGTTCAACGTCTCGCGCACCGTGACGCGTGTTGTGAGCAAGATAGGATAGAGCGCGACGAGCAGTGGAATGAAAATCCCCATCGTCACCAAAACGAGATACACCCAAAGCGGCAGCGCATCGCTAACGATGGTGAAATTCAAAAGCTGCGCGACGACTCCCGCCAACCCGCGTCCCATGACAATGCCGCCGGGAATCGCGAGCAGCACTGCGCCGAGTCCCAAAATCGCAACGAGCGCCAAATACATTCTGCTAATTTGTCCCGTGCGCGCGCCGATGGCTTTCATGATGCCAATCTGACGAATCTGTTGCGCGAGCAAACCGCCAATCATCGTCGCCGTCAGAATCGCGCTCAATGCCAGCGCCATCAAACTGAACGCCAACAAAATCATCAACACGGCGTTCAACTGCGTGGCGTGCGGATGTTTGCCGGGCGGAGGGATGCGGATTTCATCCACCGCGCGCCCTTGTGTTTTGAGCCATGCTGCCAAATTGCCTGCGGTTGCTTCGATGGCGGCAATGTCGTTTGGCTGTTCGCGGACAATGATTTTTAGAATATGCAGTGTGTCGGATTCACCGAGCTCGGCGAGCGTAGCGGGTGTGATGTATCCGTATATCGTTTGTTCTTGCCACGCGGGCGCAAGACTGGGGTCATGCACGGTGCCCGAGATGGTGATTTTTTCTTGTGCCCCATTCGGAGTTTGAACAATCAACGTGTTGCCAATCTGCGCGCCGAGCAGACGCAGCGCTTCGCGTTCCAGCAGAATCGTTTTTTCGGGCGGAAGCCACGCGCCTGCTTCGGGCGTAAATGTGCTGACACGCATCGTCGCCATGTCGCGCGTGACAAAGAGCAAGAGCGGCATCCACTCGTCCGGTTTCACTTGTACCCGCGCCGTAACCCAGTCGCCCGCTTCGGCGTCTGCGATGTCGGGACGCGCGCGGACCGCCTGCACCAACGCGTCATCGACGCGGTCCAGTTCCAAAAACGCGGAAGCGGGATTCGTCGCCAAATAATTTTGCGCGAGTTCGCGCGTCAGAATGGCATACGCGCTCAAAATCGCGCCGACGCCGAGAATGCTCACCGCAAGCGCCAGCACAATCATTACCATGCGCCCGCGCGCGGCTTGCAGGTCGCGCCACAATTTTTTCCAACGCGGGCTGTTCATTGCGTCCTCCCGTTCGCCACGACGACTCCATCGGACAGCACAATCGCGCGCGAAAAATAACGCGCGAGGTCGCGCTCGTGTGTGACCATCACGACAGTTTTTCCTTCCGCCGCGAGCGAGGCAAACAACTGCATCACCGCTTCCGAAGTTTGCGTATCGAGATTGCCCGTTGGCTCATCGGCGACGAGGATGGGCGGGTCGTTGGCGAGCGCGCGCGCAATCGCGGCGCGTTGTTGTTGTCCGCCCGATAAATCGGCAGGAAGTTTGTCCGCCTGTTCGGCAATCCCCACTTTTTCGAGGAGCGCGAGCGCGCGGGCGCGCCGTTCACGCGCGGGAAACGTATTGCAAAAATCCATCGGCAGCGCGATGTTTTCCGCGACGGTCAACGTGGGCAAGAGTTGGAAAAATTGAAAAACGATGCCCACATTCTTGCCGCGCCACACCGCCAATTGTTCTTGGTCGAGCGCATGAATCGCGGCAGAGCCGACCAGCACTTGGCCCGAGGTCGGCGTATCAATCCCCGTGAGCATATTGACAAGCGTAGATTTGCCGCTGCCCGATTTGCCCACGATGGCGACAAACTCGCCCGCGTCCACTTGCAGGTCCACTTGATTCAGCGCGAGGAATTTGCCTGCCGCGCCGCTGTACGCTTTGGTCACGCCGCGCAACTCAATCAACCGCTGTCCACTGCGCGGCGGTGTCTCCGCGCCGACGAGGAATTGGGTTTGAGGAATCACTTGCATAGTCATCTTGGATTGTCCTTTGCGTTTGAAATGAAAAGGTGTACAATGTGTATGTTTCCGAACACTCTGTTCGATTATGATATATCATCCCGCGTGACGCCTGTCAACAACCAAAACCGATGCAAATGTTCGGAATGGAACAGGCGAGCGAAAATTGTTCGGAAATACGGAGGCAGCGATGGGAAAAAAAATTGCGGACCGGCGGGTGCGGCGCACGCGCGAATTCTTGCAGAGCGCGTTAGTCGCGCTCATCGTGGAAAGGGGTTATGACGCGGTGACGGTGCAGGATGTTCTCGACCGCGCCAACGTCGGACGTTCGACGTTTTACGCGCATTTTCGGGACAAGGAGGATTTGCTGCTTAGCGGCGCAGAGAAATTGTGGAAGCAGTTTGAAGAGCATTTTGCCAGCGCGGCTGTCACCAACGAAACGCCGTGGATGTTGAGTCTGGCAATGTTTGAACATGCGGCAGAGCAGCGTGCGTTGTACCGCGCCCTGTCCGGGAAACAAGGCGGCAACATCGCGCTGCAGCACATTCAAAAAAAATTGTACGTTTCCGTGCGCGACCATCTCAAGGCGCAAGCGCCAAAAAGAAAAAAAGGGTTTCCGCCGGACCTTTTGGCGCACTATATTATCAGTTCCTTTATTGCGGTACTGACCTGGTGGCTGGACAACGACGCGTCATACACTCCCGCGCAGATGAATGAATTTTATCGGCAGTTGGTGCAGCCGGGGGTAGAGCAAATTTTTCCAGTACACGCGTAAAGCATTTTCCAGATGGCGTTGCAAGTGCGCTCAAGATTTCCCTCCTCAAAATCATGCCGCGCCCCGAAAGATATTGTGAGGATTCAGTCGAACACGTTTTGCCAAAATCGCTCGCTTGCGTATAATTCCCTTGCCCAAGTAAAAATCGTCACAAGCGATTTGCCTGGTACAGAAAACGTGTGGTGAAAGAGACGATGCACTTGGCACTTGTTGGTCTTTAATCGTCGGGGCGTAGCGCAGCCCGGTAGCGCACTTGTATGGGGTACAAGTGGTCGGAGGTTCAAATCCTCTCGCCCCGACCAAATTTTCTCCTAGGTCGAGAATCACATCTCGACCTAGTTTTTTTCAGCGCGATTTTTTTCGGACAAAACGCAAGTACTCGAACCGTAACTGTTATGTCAGTGGACATTGCCGTCCCCCCCCCCCCTTCGCTGGCGAACGACGAAGAAAAGCTGCTCGCGCACGTGCGCGCGCTGCTTCCGTTGTTGGCTGACCTCGCGCGCGCGGATGTGCTCATCTGCCTGCGCGAAAACAATCAACTTCGCATTTGCGCGCATGCGCGTCCGCATTCGATTGCGCCCGCGTATGAAAGACTGCGCGTGGGTGAGACCATGACACGTGAGAGCGACCCGTTCGTGTACGAAGCGTTGGATGCCCATCGCGTGGTGCGACGCATCCGCGATGTGCCGAGCGAAGGCGCCCCCGTGCTGCGCGAAGTGTTTCCGCTGCACTGCGCGGAGAAACATGCGTTTGGCGCGATGGTGATTGATACCAATTTGTTAGAGGTCGAACGGATGCGCCGCCGGAACCGCGCCTTTCAACAAGTGGTGCGCGATTTAAAAGAGATGGCAATGCGCGGCGAACTGCACGGCGCGGGGGATGTTTCACCGTTCGCGGAATTTGACGGATTGATTTACGCGGACGATGCGGCTGTTATTCGTTATATGAGCGGCGTCGCGACGAACTTGTATCGCAACATCGGCTACAGCGAAACGTTGATTGGGAAACCGCTGACGTTTTTGGAGACGAGCGACGCGAAATTGTTTGACCGGGCGGTTGCTGAAAATCGCGTCATCGAGCGCACGCTGGACGAACGCGGGCGCGAGTGGATTAAAAAAGCGATTCCGATATTTGAAACGGACGCGCTGTTGTGGCTCCATCGCGGCACGCGCCTCGCGGGCGTTCTGATTGCGGTGCATGACGACACCGAAGCGCGCGAACGCAAACGGCAACTCGAAATCAAGACGACGATGATTAAAGAGGTGCATCATCGCGTCAAAAACGATTTGCAAACGGTCGCGGCATTGCTGCGAATGCAGTCGCGTCGGATGCAAACCGAAGAAGCGCGCGGCGCGTTGGGCGAAGCCGTCAATCGCATTTTGAGCATTGCCGTTATTCACGAATTTCTGTCGGCACAAGATTCGCGTATAATCAACATCCGCGACATTGCGGGACGCATTTTGAATCAAATGCAAAGCGGCGTCCTCGACCCGAACCGCGAAATCAAATTGCGCCTGCACGGTCCGAACATTTTCCTCACCGCGCGCCAAGCTACCTCGTGTGCGCTCGTGATTAACGAACTTTTGCAGAACGCGCTGGAACACGGGTACGACCAACGCACGCGCGGCGGCACGATTTCGTTATCGTTTCAAGATTTGGGTGACCGTGTGGAATTGCGCGTACATGACGATGGGCGCGGCTTGCCGGAAAATTTTGATTTGAATCAGGTGGACAGTTTGGGATTGCGAATCGTGCGAATGTTGGTGACGGACGACTTGAAAGGTACGATTGAAATGGTGAGCGACAACGGAGTTTCCGCCATCGTAAATTTCCCGAAAATTCCTCTCGGAGGAGACGAAGCGTGGAACGAACAAGAGTAATCATTGCCGATGACGAATCGGTGATTCGCGCGGACTTGCGCGAAATGCTGACAAACTTGAACTATCTTGTTATCGGGGATGTTGGCGACGGACGCAGCGCGGTCAATCTTGCGCGCGAACTGAAACCGGATGTCGTGATTATGGACATCAAGATGCCCGATATGGACGGCATCGAAGCGGCGAAAGCGATGACGCAAGAAAAAATCGCGCCCGTACTTTTATTGACTGCGTACGCACAGCGCGATTTGGTGGACCGCGCGAAAGAAGCGGGCGTCGTCGGTTATCTCGTGAAACCGTTTCGCGAACAAGAAATTGTCCCCGCGATTGAAATTGCGCTCGCGCGTTTTAACGAGTTCCGCGAATTGGAAAAAGAAGTCGGCGATTTGAACGAAACGCTGGAAACGCGCAAGGTAGTGGACCGCGCGAAAGGCATTCTCATGGACTCGCAAGGATTGACGGAACAAGAAGCGTTCCGCAAGATTCAAAAAATGTCCATGAACACGCGCAAGCCGATGAAGGAAATCGCGCAAGCGATTGTGTTGGCGCAGGACGCGAAAAGCCAATAAAGACAAAAGATTACAGATAACAGAACCCAGAAATAAACCGCGGAGGATATTTTCCTCTGCGGTTTATTTTTTTTGAAAGATGACGCTTTGCGAATCGGCAAACACGCGCGTCCATTGTGAATCGTTTGCTAACGCGTGCGCCAACGGCGCGTCAGGTTCAATCAAAACGAGTTGCACATCACGCGCTGCCAATTCCGTTTGCCAACCTTGTTGCGCGCGATAAATGTCGAGAAAATTTTCAATGAACGCGTCGCCATGAACATCCGCGCGTCCGTCAATATACACTTGATAGTGCGGATACAAATTCCAAATCAAATAACCGCCCCAGCCGTAACTGTTGTACATGTTCGGCGCGGGGCGATGTTGTTGAATCCACTCAACAGCAGCGGCGGGAAATTTCTCGCGTTCGACGTTCGGTTGATTGACGAGAACGCTTCCCACGCGCACGAGGACAAGTACCGCGAGAATCACGACGATTGCGGCGTTGATAATTTGCATCGGGCGCGGTGTTGCCTGAGTTGATGCGCGCAGTGGAATCCACGCGGCGAGCTGCGCGGACAAAACGGGAAGCGCGACGAGAACAAACAACGGAATGTTGCGCGCGGAACGCAGAGCCAAAAAGCCGAGCGCGCAAAGCAAGAGAATGTGCGCGAGCGGAACGCGGGCGCGGGCAAGCAAGCTTGTTGCCAAAAGCGAAACGAGCAGCAGTGCGAACGGCAGCCATTCCGTTTGGTGAAAGTCAGGCGAGAACCATTCTTGAATGTATCGCTGCATCGCCGCGCTCGTCAACGTTTCAAACGGATAGACAAACATCCGCGCGCCGTTCGGATTCACAAGTACCGCGAGCGTTGCAAGAATGAGGATGATGAACAGCGCGCGCGTCTTGCGCGGGGAGAGCGCGGGTTCTTTGTCCGGCGAATTTTTCGCGCGCTGTTTGCGAACGAGAAACACAATCCCCTCGACGAACGCGGCGAACCAATACGCGCCAATCACCACCAAACCAATCGCGTACCCGCTGTGCAAATTCACCCACACGAGCATCAACAACGGAAGCGGAAACAAAAATTTATTTTCCCGCGTGGTCACAAAACGGTCCAGCAAAAATAAAAACGCGCTCATCAACAACAACGTCAACATTTGCGGACGCACACCCCATGTCGGCGCAGTTGCCAACGCGCCAAGCAAGACCGCGAACCCCGCGAGATACGGTTTCCCTTGATTGCGCGCGTACGTCAACGCGAACGCGAGCGTGATGATTGTCGAAAACAAAATTATCAGCAATGCGAATCCGCCAACGCGATACAACGCGTACAGCAAAACTTCCGCCAGCCACTCGTGTGTCACCCATTCTTTCGCTTGCGCGGTGAAGGAAAACGGGTCTGTGTGCGGAATCGTCGCAGTTTCGAAAATGTATTGTCCCGCGCGCAGATGCCACCAAAAATCGGGGTCGCTGATTTCGCGGACGGTCATGGTGAACAGCGCAAGGAAAAGAATCGCGGCAAAGAGGCGGGGAGTGGACATGGGTTTGCAGAGAGCGCGCGCGCGTCACTGTTGCGCACAGTTAACCAGAGCGAAAGCGAAATTTTTGTCTCCCATCGCACGAGTCTGCGCGCATCTCGAGTGTCATTGCGCGCTCAAAGTTGTGAGGTGGAACGTACGACGCGCGAGCCGAGCCGGCCCTTTTCAAACCGCAGATGCATCACCGTTCCCAATGCTTTGAAGATTTCCTGCCGCGAAATCTTGGATGTGCCGCGCTGACGGTTCTCAAACAGAATAGGAGTTTCTCCAATTCGCCAACCTTGTTCTTGACACTGGTACAACATCTCGATGAGAAACGAATAACCGTTCGATTTGATGTTGTCTAACGCGATGGATTCCAAGACCGCGCGGCGGTACGCGCGAAAGCCCGCTGTTGTGTCCGTCGCGTTCAACCCCAACACCGTGCGCGCAAACAAATTCGCGCCGCGGCTTAGCGCGCGCCGCGCCGCAGTGCAGTTCAGCGTTCCCCCGCCGGGCGCATAGCGCGAACCGATTACGAGGTCATATTTTTGCATCTCACGCAACATAGCAGGGACAAAGCGCGGGGCATGTGAAAAATCCGCGTCCATTGTGAGAATGGGTTCGTAGCCGCGCGCGAGCGCTTGTTTGATGCCCGCGATGTGCGCAGTCCCCAAGCCGAGTTTGGCGGGACGATGTAGCGGAAAAACGCGCGCGTCGCGCGCGGCAAGACTGTCGAGGAGTTTCCCGGTGCCGTCGGGGGAATTGTCGTCAACCACCATCACGACCAGTTCCGGCACGAACTGGTGTAATTCGCTTATTAATAAGGCGATATTCTCGGATTCGTTGTACGTGGGGATAATTACGGCTGGGGGCATGGCAAGAATAGAATCGGTTTTGGACAGTTTGAAAATTGCCTATTGACAAGTCGAATTTCAGTCTTATAATACGAGACTGCCTATTTGGGTCACGGAGGCGGGTAAAAGCCGTTCAGCAGCAGGGTTGTTTTTACGACGTAAATTCCCCTGTTACCGCTTGTTTGCAAGGTTTGGAGGACATTGAGTCTATGATTGAAATTTCCTGCTGCTGCGTCTCTGGCAATCTAGTCTAAATTCTCAACATGCTCGAACGGATTCTTTCCGTGAGAGCATGTTTGTTTGTTGTCTCTTTTCTTGTTTTTGTTTCCGCTCGTATTGTACACAGTCGCTCAAACTGTGCAAAGGAGTCAAGCATGGCGCAAACGATGATGATGCCTGTTTCCAATGGATTGCGTTCCGACCAAAAAACATACGCTCGTATTCCTGATGTGATTGCGATTCCGACTTTGATTCAAGTCCAGTTGGAATCGTTCAAGTCGTTCAAAGCGGAAGGACTTGTCGAACTTTTTGAAGAAATTTCACCGATTGAATCGTTCAATCACAACTATGCGTTGTATTTTCCCGGCGCGGCAGCCGAAGCCAAAGGACTGAAACTGAAATACAGTTTCGGCGAACCCAAATACACCGAAGCCGAATGCCGCGAAATGGACATGACGTTCGCGCGCCCGCTCGAAGTCGAAGTCGCGCTTATTGGCGCCGAAGTCAAAGAACCCATTATCCAAAAAATTTACATGGGCGATTTCCCGGAGATGACGCAGCACGGCACATTCGTCATCAACGGCGCGGAACGCGTCGTCGTTTCGCAATTGATTCGCTCGCCCGGTGTGTACTTTACCGCCGACGAAGACCGCCAAACGGGGCGTCCCCTCACTTCCGCGAAATTGATTCCCAATCGCGGCGCGTGGCTCGAATTTGAAACGAGCAAGCGCGATATTCTTTCCGTCAAAGTGGACCGCAAGCGCAAAATTCCGGTGACGATGTTGTTGCGCGCCATCGGCGTCGGCGACGGCAGCGACGAAGGAATTTTGAATATCTTTGCAGGCGTGGACAACAATCCCGACCATCAATTCATTCGCACCACGCTCGAACGCGAAACGCCAAAACTGCAAGGCGTGAATGATTCGCTCATCGAATTTTACAAACGCTTGCGCCCCGGCGACCCCGCGACGCTCGACAACGCCAAAGCATTCATGGCGCAGTTGTTGTTCACACAGCGCCGCTACGATTTGGGCAAAGTCGGACGCCACAAATTGAACCGTCGGTTGTACGGCACGGACGCGCCGGCGGAACAAACGCCCAAAGAACGCACGCTCACACCCGGCGACATTATCAAAGTCCTCGAGCATCTCATTCTCATCAACAACGGTTACGAACACGACGACGACATTGACCATCTCGGCAATCGCCGCGTGAAAACCGTCGGCGAATTGATTCAAAATCACCTGCGGATTGGTCTCTTGCGTTTGGAGCGCGTCGTGCGCGAACGCATGAGCATTCGCGACCCCGAGCAAATGACGCCGCTCAATCTTGTGAACATTCGCCCTGTTGTGGCGGCGATGCGCGAATTCTTTGGCGGCTCGCAGCTTTCACAATTCATGCAACAAACAAATCCGTTGGATGAATTGACGCACAAGCGCACTTTGTCCGCGTTGGGTCCCGGCGGTCTGCGTCGCGAACGCGCGGGCTTTGACGTGCGCGACGTTCACGATTCGCATTACGGACGCATTTGTCCGATTGAAACGCCCGAAGGTCCGAACATTGGTCTCATCGGTCGGCTCGCCACGTACGCGCAAATCAATGAATTTGGTTTCATCGAAACGCCGTACCGCCGCGTTTATCACGAACTGTCTCCGAAAAAAGACAAGCTCCTGGGTCATACGTTGAGCGAAGATGTGGTTGACCCTGACACCGAAAAGGTCATCGCGGAAGAAGGGCGCGTGATTGATGAAAAACTCGCGAACAAAATCACGGACGCATTGCGCCGCAATGCCGAAGTGATGGTCAAATCGTTCGCGTCCGATGAGATTGAATACCTGCCTGCGGATGTCGAAGACAAACACACCATTGTGCAAGCGAACGCACAATTGAACGAACGCGGCGAATTTGTTCAAGAACGCGTTTCGGTACGCAAAGCGGGCGAGTACATGAGCGATTCCCCTGCGCGCGCGGAATACATGGACGTTTCGCCAAAACAAATCGTCGGCATCTCTGCCGCGTTGATTCCGTTCCTCGAACATGACGACGCGAACCGCGCGTTGATGGGTTCCAACATGCAGCGCCAAGCGGTGCCACTTCTCGTTCCCGAAGCGCCCGTTGTTGGCACGGGCATGGAGTTGCAAGCCGCGCTCGATTCGGGTCAAGTCGTCATTGCCGAGGATGATGGTGAAGTCGTCAGCGCGACGGCGCGCGAAATTGTCGTCAAGCACGGACGCAAGAACGTAACGTACACGCTTCGCAAATACAATCGCTCGAATCAATCAACGTGCATTGACCAGCGTCCGATTGTGACGCGCGGTCAAAAAGTGAAAAAGGGTCAAGTCATCGGCGATTCCAATTCGACGGAAAATGGACAGCTCGCGCTGGGACAAAATGTGACCGTTGCCTTTATGAGTTGGGAAGGCGGCAACTACGAAGACGCGATTTTGATTAGCGAACGAATGGCGTGGCAAGATAAATTTTCTTCCATCCACATTGAGAAACATGAAATCGAAGCGCGCGACACAAAACTCGGTCCCGAAGAAATTACGCGCGACATTCCGAATGTCGGCGAAGACGTGTTGAAAGATTTGGACGAAGAAGGCATCATTCGCATCGGCGCCGAAGTCGGACCCGGTGACATTCTGGTCGGCAAAATCACGCCGAAAGGTGAAACCGATTTGACGCCGGAAGAAAAATTGCTGCGCGCGATTTTTGGTGAAAAAGCGCGCGAGGTCAAAGATTCGTCACTGCGTTTGCCGCATGGTGAACGCGGCAAAGTTGTGGATGTCAAAGTGTTTACGCGCGACGAACACAGCGAAATGGCGGCGGGTGTTGACAAACTCGTGCGCGTCTCGGTCGCGCAGCAGCGCAAAATCAACGAAGGCGACAAGATGGCAGGGCGTCACGGCAACAAGGGCGTCATCTCCAAAGTCGTCCCGATTGAGGACATGCCGTACCTGGATGATGGCACGCCCGTTGACATTATCTTGAATCCGCTGGGCGTGCCTGCGCGGATGAACATCGGTCAGATTCTTGAAACGCATCTCGGTTGGGCGGCAGAGAAGCTTGGTTTTCAGGTTGTGACGCCCGTTTTCGACGGCGCAGACGAACAAGAAATCGCGGCGGAACTTGCGCGCGCGTGGTTGATGGACCAGGCGTGGTACGACATGGCAGAGCGCGCGTGGGAGTGGCTCAAAGACCAAGAATACGACACCGCAGAACTGCAAGATGACGACGAAGCGCGTATGTTGTTCTTGCAAGAGCAGCTGGAAGATGCCGACCGTCGCAAACTGTTGAACGACAAGATCTATGCGCGACGTCAGGCGCTTCGTTTTTGGTTGAGCGAAAAAGGGTACGACCCCGAGTCGCTGCTCGTTTTTGAACACGACACGCGCTCGCCCGAAGAGCGCGAACAGGCGGATGCGCGCGCGCGGGCGGCGTGTTATCGCTTGTGGCTCGAACAACGCGATGTCAAAGTGAGCGCGAAAATGTCCGAACACGACCTGCGCGCCGAAGCCGAAAAACTTGCCAAAGAATTGCGGCAGCCCTTGCCAACGTCGGGCAAATCTATTTTGTACGATGGCAAAACGGGCCAGCCATATGACCAGGCGGTTACCGTCGGCATTATCTACATGATGAAACTCGCGCACTTGGTCGAAGACAAAGTTCACGCGCGTTCGACGGGTCCGTACTCGCTTGTCACACAGCAGCCGTTGGGCGGCAAAGCGCAGTTCGGCGGTCAGCGTTTCGGCGAAATGGAAGTGTGGGCGCTGGAAGCGTATGGTGCGGCGCATACGCTCCAAGAAATGCTAACGGTCAAATCCGACGACGTAACCGGACGCGTCAAAACCTACGAAGCCATCGTCAAGGGCGAAGAAATTCTCGAACCGGGCGTACCGGAATCGTTTCGCGTGTTGGTGAAGGAACTGCAATCGCTGGGTCTCGCCGTCGAAGTGTACAGCGACGAAGGCGACAAGATGACGTTTGGCAAAGAAGAGACCGAAGAAAAAATGCCCAACTTGGGTCTGGGACTCTTGCGCGATGAATTTGCCGAACCGAAATTTGGCGCCGCGGCGATGCGAAGTGGTCCCGAAAAACGCGGCGGACGACGCGAACGCCGTCCTCGCCAATTCGATGAATCCGAAAGCAATTCGTAAGACGAAACGCGGACTCGAAACAGACTGCTCGTTCCGGGTCCGCGTATAACGCGCGAAAAATTTAGCTTGACACACTTTTCACAATACGCTATAATCGCCATTCGTGAGTTGTGACCACGCCATTTTTGCGTGTGTCGTCAGTGAACAACTCACAGCAATTGGTTACCGCTGGAGAGCGTTTCACCACTGCCGATCGTCCGCATGAACAATGTGGAAACGTCGGCGAAGAATGAAAACGTGGGGTAATCAATAGTCCGCGAAATGGGAGTTGGGGCGCACGCCCTTCCGAAGCAGGTTGCGGAAGGGCGTGCGCCTGTCTGATAAACGAAAACACGCTACGAGGTTGACGCCAAAATGGCGCAGACCTCGTAGCCGCTTGTTCAGATAAAGAACATCTGCAAAGGGAAAAACATGCCGACGATCAATCAATTGGTTCGCAAAGGCAGACAGCAGCAAACGAAAAAAACCAAAGCGCCCGCGTTGGGTTTCACCCTGAATCTTTTGAAAAACAAACGTGAAAAGGGCAACGGCGCGCCGTTCAAACGCGGGGTCTGCACCCAAGTCCGCACAATGACCCCCAAGAAACCGAACTCGGCACTTCGCAAAATCGCGCGCGTGCGTTTAACAAACGGCATCGAAGTGACAGCGTACATTCCGGGCGAAGGGCATTCGCTCCAAGAACACTCGGTCGTTTTGATTCGCGGCGGACGTGTCAAAGATTTGCCGGGCGTGCGCTATCACATTGTGCGCGGCACGCTGGACACGGGCGGAGTGGAAAAACGCCGCAAAGCGCGCAGCAAGTACGGCGCAAAACGTCCAAAGGAAGGCGCCACGGCAACCAAATAGATTTCCTCTATTTCCCATATTTCCCTTACTTGCTTTGTCGAGGGAAGGGAAGGAAATAAGGGAACGGATGGATTCGTAGGAGTTTGATTCATGTCCCGTAGAGCACGCGCAACCAAGCGCATCCCACGCGCCGATTCTCGATACAACAGCCGCACGATTGGTCGCTTTATCAACAAAGTCATGCAGCGCGGCAAAAAGACCGTTTCCGAAGGTCTGGTGTACGGCGCATTTGAAATTATTCAAGAGAAAACCAAAAAGTCGCCCACCGAAGTTTTTGAACAAGCATTGAAAAATGCGGGTCCAATGGTCGAGGTGAAACCGCGCCGCGTCGGTGGCGCAACCCTGCAAGTCCCAATGGAAGTGCCAAGTGACCGCCGCCAAGCATTGGCGATGCGCTGGATTATTGCCGCCGCCAAAGCCCGTCCGGGCAAAAGTTTTTCCGACCGCCTCGCGGCAGAATTGATGGACGCGGCTGCGGGACAGGGCGCGACGATTAAAAAGAAAGAAGAAGTTTTGAAGCAGGCAGAAGCGAATCGCGCGTTCGCACACTATCGGTGGTAATTTGATTGGTGGTTCGAATATGCCTGATGCCTGGGTTAATCTTATTGGCGGAATTGTTATCATCATAATTGGATTTGGGATATCAGCGTTTGGACAGAGCTTTATGGACACCTCAGGCAGAAATGTGTCTGGATCCGTTGGCTTTGGTTGTGCATTATTTGGCGGGGCGGCAGCTCTTAGTGCCTATCCTAATAACCCGATTTTTCCCTGAAAACAAGGCGTTTCTTGGGTTAATCGGATAGGCACTTATGGGGTTCTGTTGGATGTTGTCGGGATGTACTGCAATTTTGCAGGGCAGACCTTACTGAAAAGCAATGGGGCTTTTTGAGCGTCGCGTTCAAATGATCTGCGCGCAGTGTGGCAGAACATTTAATACGCCGAAATCAAAAGCAGACAAGGGCGCGAAATTTTGCAGCGCGGAATGTTTTGAGTGGGCGCGGCACAAACGGATTCAATGTAAGTGTGAAGTTTGCGGAAAACTTTTTGCGCTGCGCCCTGCGGACATTAACGAAGGACAAGGCAAGTTTTGTAGTCGGGGTTGTTACAGCAAGTCACGCATAACACGCGTTTCGCTCCCCTGTCAAGAATGCGGTAAAACGTTTGAGGCGTTTCCTGCGGGATTAAAGATCGGCAAGGGAAAGTATTGCAGCAATGAATGTGCGAATCGTTCGACAGGACGGGAACGAAGAAGAACGTTTGAAAAGTGTCAATGCGAGTTTTGCGGCAAGACGTTTGAGACAAAACAGACTCCTGCACAAGCGAATGAAGGTAAGCCAAGATTTTGCAGTAGAGAGTGTTTTGCTCAAGCGCGAAAGAATCGTACTGAGAAACGCTGTGAGTATTGCGGCAACAAAATCTCTCTAACGCCCGGCGCAATCAAACAAGGACGGGGACGATTTTGTAGCAGAGATTGCGCGAACAAGGCATATCAAAAACGAATTGAGTTCACTTGTATTGTCTGCGGAACGAATTTTGAACTAGAAGAATCACGTGTTGCGGATGGCAGGGGACGTTTCTGTAGCAAAAGATGTTTGTTGCGTTATCGCGGTGAGACCGCGATTGAACAATTGATGCGCCAAGAGCTTGAAAAACAGAACGAGCCATACGAGCCACAAGTAAAATTTGCGAGTTTTCATGTTGACTTTGTTTTGCCTCGTCGCAGAGCAGTGATTGAGTGTGATGGAAGATATTGGCACAGCAAGTTGGATGTTTTTGCGCGTGATAGGCGCAAAGACGAATATTTGAAAAATCTAGGATATCAAGTTTTCCGTTTTAGTGATAAGGAAATTCGTAATTCACCAAGTGATTGTATACATCAAGTCTTGGCATTGGCGCCAGTCGTTTCAATGGTGGAATGATTAAAGGTTAGACAAGTTATGGGAAGACCAGCACCGATTAATAAAGTTCGCAATGTAGGTGTTATCGCGCATATTGACTCCGGGAAAACAACTGTTTCGGAGAGAATTCTGTTTTATACCGGACGCACGCACAAACTCGGCGAAGTACACGAAGGTACAACCGTCCTAGATTGGATGGAAGCTGAGAGAGAGAGGGGTATAACCATTACTTCTGCCGCGACGACAACGGAATGGCGCGAACACCAAATCAATCTGATTGATACGCCCGGGCACATTGACTTTACTGCCGAAGTGCAGCGCAGCTTGCGCGTACTCGACGGCGGTATTGTCGTGTTCGACGCGGTTGCCGGTGTACAGCCGCAATCGGAAACCGTGTGGCGTCAAGCTGACCGCTTTAACGTGCCGCGACTCGCATTCATTAACAAGATGGACCGCATCGGCGCTAATTTTTGGCGCACGATTGAAATGATTGTCGAACGTCTTGGCGCGAAACCCGTTGCGATTCAACTCCCCATTGGCTCGGAATCTCATTTCAAAGGCATGATTGACCTTATCTCCAACGAGGCAATCATTTACACTGACGACCTAGGCACCAAGACAGAATCCTCTGAAATTCCCGCAGACTTGAAGCAAGACACCGCCGAAGCGCGCGAACACATGATTGCGCTCATTGCGGAAACCGATGAAGCACTTGGCGAAAAATATCTCCTGGGCGAAGAAATTTCTCAGGATGAATTGCGCGCGGCACTACGTCGCGCGACGATTGGGAACAAACTGGTGCCCGTGTTGTGCGGCAGCGCGTTGAAAAACAAAGGCGTGCAGCTCGTTCTCGACGCGGTGGTGGACTATTTGCCGTCCCCGGTGGACATTCCGCCGGTCATTGGCGAAACGCCGAACGGTGAACCGGCAGTACGCGAAGCAAGCGAAACGGAAGCATTGTCCGCGCTCGCGTTCAAAATTGTCACCGACCCGTACGTCGGGCGTCTCGCGTACATTCGTGTCTATTCGGGAAAATTGACGAGCGGCTCGACCGTTCTCAACGCGACCAAAAATCAGCGCGAACGCATTGGACGTTTGCTGCGGATGCACGCCAACAATCGCGAAGAGATTGACGAAATTTGCGCGGGTGACATTGCCGCCGTCGTCGGTCCGAAAAATACGTTTACAGGGGATACGCTCTGCGAACCGGGCAAGCCGGTAATCTTGGAATCCATCAAGTTCCCCGAACCCGTTATTTCGGTGGCGATTGAACCCAAGACCAAAGCCGACCAAGAAAAAATGTCGGACTCGCTCCGCCGCCTCGCCGAAGAAGACCCGACGTTCCGCGTGCGTTCGGATGAAGAAACGGGACAGACGATTATTTCGGGCATGGGCGAATTGCATCTCGACGTTTTGGTGGACCGCATGTTGCGCGAGTTCAAAGTCGGCGCGAATGTTGGCAGACCCCAAGTCGCGTACCGCGAAACGATTACCAAATCCGTGAAAGCGGAAGGACGTTTTGTGCGGCAGTCCGGCGGCAAAGGTCAGTTCGGCGATGTGTGGCTCGAACTTTCGCCGTTGGAACCGGGCAAGGGTTTTGAATTTGTGAACTCGATTCGCGGCGCGGCAATTCCGAACGAATATATTCCAGCCGTTGAAAAGGGTGTGCGCGAAGCGATGGAGGCCGGTGTCATCGCGGGTTATCCCGTCGTGGATGTCAAAGTGAATTTGTATGACGGTTCGTACCACGAAGTGGATTCAAGCGAAATGGCGTTCAAGATTGCGGCTTCGATGGGTTTCAAATCGGGGTTCCAAAAAGCATCGCCGGTTTTGCTTGAACCCATCATGCGGGTCGAAGTCACCATTCCCGAACAATACATGGGCGACATCATCGGCGATTTGAGCGCGCGCCGCGCCAAAGTCGAAGGCATGGACGCGCAGTCGGGCGGCACAACCGCTGTCCGCGCGTTCGTTCCATTGGCGACAATGTTTGGTTATGCCACCGACCTCCGTTCGGCAACGCAGGGACGCGGCACCTTTACGATGGAATTTGACCATTACGAACAATTGCCCAACAACATCGCCGAAACGATTGTAGGTGGCAAAGAAAAGGCAACCGCAAAACGATAGGGTTATTTGTTATTCGTTATTCGTTCTTGGCAAGACTGTTTGAGACGAATACCCAATAACCAACAACCAATAACGAAAATGGCAAAAGGCAAATTTGAACGCAACAAACCACATGTCAACGTTGGGACGATTGGACATGTCGACCACGGCAAGA
>CALMZO010000301.1 GCA_937870825.1 uncultured Chloroflexota bacterium
CAACGTATCCTTTACTAGCCGGGATCAATTATGCGAACACACTTTTCAACCTGGTATTTTTTATTTCCGCTTCCTCTGTTCTGCTTCAGGGCACCACGCTCCCCTACATGGCCCGGTGGCTGCGCATTAGTGTTCCCGAAAAATTAAAACGCAGGTTTCCCATTGATATGGAACTCAAGGAAGACATTCACGGGGTACTTCTCGAACTCGACCTTCCGAAGGCGTCTTCTGCTGTTGGCAAACCCGTAGTACAGCTTCATCTTCCGAAAACAGCTTTGATTGTATTGATCCACCGCGATGGAAAATACTTGTCGCCCAATGGCGATACAGTACTCGAACCGGATGATCACCTGATGCTGATGCTCGACAGCAAGGAAGACATCGAAAAGGTACAAAACATGTTCGATGTAAAACGCAGCAAAGCATAAGCGAGGCATAACTCACTCATCCTCCATCACGTGCTACACTTTTGAAGCGTAGCCGCAGATAAACCTCATACGCGGCTGTGTTTTGTCGAATTCCCGAAGGTACCGAACGGATAGCCCGTTGAACCTAAATCTTTTTCGCGACACCTTGTAATTCGAAGCGATCATTCTCCTACTGATTGTAAAAACAGCGCACTATGAACTGGAAATTCTGGAGAAAAACTAAACCGGCTAAACCCAAATCATTTGTTAATGAATGGTTTAATTCGATTGTTTTTGCTGTTGTAGCCGCTACCCTCATCCGGTGGACAACCGTGGAAGCTTTTGTGATTCCAACTCCTTCCATGGAAAATTCGCTACTGGTGGGTGATTTTCTGTTTGTGAGCAAGTACCATTACGGAACACGCACACCACGGACACCTCTTCAAATCCCGTTAACCCATCAAAAGATATGGGGCACAGAAATTCCTTCGTACTTGCCCTGGATCGAATTGCCGCCGCCCGCGTCGACCACCGACTCGTATTCGTACACAAACATCGGTTTGCCGTCCAATTGCTCAACACCGACGAAACGGATGGAATTTACCTGCACCGTTTTCAAGGTTTTTTGAACGGATTCGGGTGTGAGTGCCGCAAAGAGAATTTCTGCAAAGCCGGACGGCGCTTCCTCCCATGTATCGCCCTCTTTGCTCCAGACGCCCTTGCCTTTGATAGCGATTTGCTCCTCACCATCCGTGATAACGTGCAGGCGGTCCGGCGCAAGATATTCAATAATGAACTGCGAAGGGTCGCCCGCGGCGGGTTCAATGTTTGTGGTCGCACGAAAACTTTTTGCTTGCAATTGGGCGAGGAAAGCATTGCTGATGACATCAAACGGATTGCCGCTCGGCGGTTCAACGCTGCCGCCGGATTGCGGTACCGTCGGCACAGTTGAAGGTTGAACGGGAACATCGGTCGCGTCGGGAACGTTTGTTGGTTGAGAGACTGCTTGAGTGGGTGCGGGCGCGTTCGTCGGCGATGGGGCTCGTGTTGGCGCGGGTGCGCTGCACGCATTGCCCAAAACAATCAAGCCAAGCAACATCATAAATAAAAGGTTCTTCATCTCTATCCTTTCCGGATACACGCAAGAACTCATTATAGTCCGTGCGCGTACACAAGACAATTATCGAACGCCACGCATTCTTTGGCGAATCGGTTATAATTTCACATGCTGTGCTTGTGTTATGCCCGTGCACAGCATATGGATATGCAAAGCATCTAACGAAAGCGAAACGAATATGTCACACCAAGTTTTGAGAATCGTTTGGATTGTTTCTGCCGCTGCTGCCGTGTTCGCATGTTCTAACGCGACGACAACCAATTCACCGACGCCGAACGCAACCGCGCCTGCTCCAACGCGCGCCGTGCAAACCCCCGTCGCCGACGAGGTGCTGGTAACGTACCACAAAAGCGGAGGCATTGCAGGGATTGATGAAACGCTCGTGGTGCATCAGGGCGGTCTTTTGGAATTGACGACACGCGGCGCACAAAAGATTGCGCAAGCGGACGAACCGATGATTCAACCGCTGCGCCGGATGTTGGAACAAAAAGATTTTTCGGAACTTGCGCCGCGTTATCAGGCAGCGGGCGCGGATTTATTTACGTACACGATTACCGCGCGCGACGCGAATGGAAATGCAAAAACGGTGACGACGATGGACGCGGCGAAACATCCCGCGTATCTCGGACAATTGATTGCGATGCTCGAACAATTGCGCGGGGTTGCGGCAAAAAGCTAACGCGACAGATTTGGAGAGTTTAGGATGTCATCCCAACTCACACATGTCCTTTGGATTGGCGGAGCAACCGACTCGGGAAAAAGCACAGTGGCAGACATTCTCGCAGAACGATGGAACGCCGGAGTCTATCATTATGACCGCCACGATTTACGCCATCATCAGGACTTGGCACAACATCATTTCAAATATCAACATTTTTTTCACACGACAATGGATGCGCGCTGGGTGACACCGGAACCAGAGGAGCTTTACGAACGCTCGCTCGCGAGTTTTCAAGACCGTTTTCCGTTGGTGCTTCAAGATTTACAGAGCATCACAACACAACCGGTCATCGCGGAGGGTTTTGGCTTGACGCCCGAACTGGTTTCTCCTCTCTTGAGCCATCCTTCGCAAGCAATCTGGTTGGTCCCGACACCCCAATTCAAAAGTGAATCCATGCTGCGCCGCAACAAACCATCGTTTCGCGGCGAGACCGGCGACCCCGAACGCGCGACACGCAATCTGGTGTCGCGCGATGCGTTGTTGACACAGCACATTCAAAGTCAAGCCGGCGCGAGAGGTTTGACAGTTTGGGAGATTGACGGCTCGGTTGCCGCAGAGGCGATGGCGGACAGACTCGAAAATTACTTTCGCTTGTACTTGGAATCGGGAGCCCCAAAGGAATAACAAATGAGACTCACACAGCTGATTCAAGCGATTGATTTACACGCGGCGGGCGAACACGGACGCGTGATTGTCGGCGGCGTGTTGGATGTGCCGGGCAAGACGATGTTTGCCAAGATGCAGTATTTTCAAAATCAGCGCGACGATTTGCGTTTGCGAATGCTGCGCGAGCCGCGCGGCTACCCTGCCGCGAACTGCAATTTGATTTTGCCGCCGACAGACCCGCGCGCGGACGCGGGTTTCATCATCATGGAGCAAACGGAATACGTGCCGATGTCGGGAACGAATACGATTTGTACGACCACCGCGCTTTTGGAAACGGGCATGCTGCCGATGCGCGAACCGTACACCGACATTGTTCTCGAATCACCGGCGGGACTTGTACCGGTGCGCGCGCATTGCGCGAACGGCAAAGTGACGGGCGTGACCTTTACGAATGTTCCCGCGTTCGCGGTGCATCTCGATACGCCGGTTGAGGTTCCGCATCTCGGTACGGTCAACGTGGATGTCGCGTGGGGCGGCATGTTTTATTTTGTCGCGGAAGCCGCGCAGTTCGGTTTGAAAATTTCGCCCGACGAAGGCAAAGATATTGTGCGGATTGGCGAGATGATTAAAGCGGCGGTGCGCGAACAATTGCCGGTCGCGCATCCCGAAAATCCGGATATTCGAGATGTGACCATCGGAATTTTGTCCGCGCCATCATCTTCAAACAACGCGGATTCTAAAAACGCGGCGATTGTTTCGACGAACATTTTAGATTGGAACAAGCCCGCGACATGGACGGGCGCGATTGACCGTTCCCCGTGCGGCACAGGCACTTGCGCGAAAATGGCAACGCTGCACGCGAAAGGCAAACTCGCGCTGCATCAAGACTTTCGGCACGAAGGAATTTTGGGTACGGTGTTCACGGGCAGATTGATTGAGGAGACGCGCGTGGGGAATTATCGCGCGGTGGTGCCGACGATTACGGGAACGGCGTGGATTACGGGAATTGCCACGTACGGGCTTGACCCCGACGACCCGTTTCCAAATGGTTTCACGGTGGGTGACATTTGGGGCGCGACATGACGGAACGCCCGTTGCGTTTTTGTCACATCACGACATTTTATCCGCCGTATTCGTTTGGCGGCGACGCGGTGTATGTTCAACAACTCGCCTATGCGCTCGCGGAACGCGGGCATCACGTCGAAGTGATTCACTGCCTCGATTCGTACAATTTGTTGGCGCACGATGGCGAACTGCGTCAGTCCACAGACCATCCCAATGTGATTGTGCATCGTTTAAAGAGCCGCGCGGGCGCATTGTCCCCGTTGGCAACACAACAGACGGGTTCTCCCTTTTTCAAACGCGAGCAAATCGAAAAAATTTTGGCGCGCGGTTTCGATGTGGTGCATTATCACAACATTTCACTCGTGGGAGGACCAAAAGTGTTAGAACTGCGCGCGCCGTCACCCGAGGCGGGCAATACGGCAGTGAAATTGTACAGCACGCACGAATACTGGCTCGTTTGTCCGATGCACGTGTTGTTTCGATATGATGGTGTGGCATGTACGGAAAAAAAATGTTTGCGCTGCACGCTGGCGAACAAACGCCCGCCGCAATGGTGGCGGTACACGCCGATGCTCCAGAACGCGCTCAAGCACCTGGATATGATAATTTATGCAAACAACTTTACTCGCGCGCAGCATCGCACACTCGGCTACGAACCGCCTCATGCCTTCTTGCCCTATTTTCATATGGCTATGCCGGAACCAAAATCAACGGAGCATGCCGCCGCTGACAAACCCTACTTTGTTTCTGTCGGACGACTTGAGCCGCTCAAGGGCGTACATACATTGATTCCCTTTTTCCGTGAGTATGAGCGCGCGCGCTTGGTGGTGGTTGGAGATGGGAGTCAACGCGGTGAGTTGGAAGAGTTGGCAGAGTCGAGTCCAAACATTGAATTTACAGGTTGGCAGGATCATACGCAGATTTCCGGGTTGCTGCGCCACGCGACAGCATTGGTTCTGCCTTCCCTCTGCTTTGAATCCGGTCCGCTGGTCATGTTAGAGGCAGCGCTACAGCGCACACCGATAATAGGACGCGCGATTGGAAGCATTCCGGATTTGATTGAATCAATCGCCGGCGGATTTACGTTCCATGACGATGTGTCATTGCGCGCGGCATTGGACAGATTGTTGGACGCGCCCGGTGAACGGGAGGCGATAGGTGCACGCGCGTATGCTGCGTATCGTCGACACTTTACGCCAGAGGCACACCTGTCCAAGTACCGGGACATTATTCAAGAGGCGCATGACAAAAGGCAAAATCGCACTTGACCTTTCATCTGCTTACAAGTATGATTCGGGCGCTGTAGATTTCATCACAAGTTCATCACAACCGTATCACAAACACGTCGAACTCGAACATCTTGCCCAAATCTGTTCGGTCTTACCTTAAGAATGTCAAACTCGAATCATCACGTTCCCGCCATTGTTATCGGGCGGCTGCCACTTTATTTACGCGCACTCACACAGTTGTCAAGTGAAGGGCGGCACGTCACCTCTTCCCAAGAACTTTCGGAAAAACTCGGCTTTTCGTCCGCGCAAATTCGCAAGGACCTCTCGTACTTTGGCGAATTTGGCAAGCAAGGCACCGGCTACGAAATTGAATTTCTGGAAAAATCACTGCGCGAAATTTTGCAAGTGCATCACGTTTGGGACATGGCACTTGTCGGCGCAGGCGACTTGGGTCACGCGCTTGCGAATTACGACGGCTTTGAGGCGCGCGGCTTTCGCATCGTCGCCATCTTTGATGCCGACCCGACGAAAATCGGATTGAAAATGGGCGATTGGCAAGTACAGCCGATAACCGACATGCGCGAGACCTTGCGCGAGAAAAAAATCCAAGTCGCCATCATCGCCGTTCCCGCCACGGCCGCCCAGCAAGTTGCCGACGAACTGGTCGAAGGCGGCGTGCGCGCGATTTTAAATTACGCGCCGACCACGTTGAGCGTGCCGCAAAAAGTCAAAGTGTACCACATTGACCCGGTGGCGGGATTGCAGAGTATGACGTATTATCTTTGAAATGCAAGGAAATGAGGGAAAGACAGGAAATAAAGCGAGCCGAAGCGAAATGCTTCGGCTCTTCGTTTTGGTCCGCCACCCGTCAAGTCATTGGCCTTACCTTTCGACAAGAAAATAAAGTTCATGTTGATTTTTCGTCTTTTGAAACGATGCAGCTGAAATAGATGTAAAATAGATGCGCTGGGTGTATTGAAACTCTTGTGCGGTTATGATATGTTCTTGACGCCGCGCCATTGATTGTTCAACCCATTGGCACAAGGGAGGCGGTATGCTCCGTATTTGGCTGCTCGGTCAATTTGAAGTGCAGGCGGAAAATAGGCGCACAGTTATTCCCGCGCGTGCCGCGCAATCGCTCCTCGCCTTTCTCGTTCTCACCGCAGGCACCCCGCATCGCCGCGAAAAACTCGCGGGCATGTTGTGGCCCGACATGTCCGATGAAGGCGCACGGCGCAATCTCCGTCACGAATTGTGGCGGCTCCGCAAAGCGTTGGGCGCGAATCAATCAACCATCACCGAATACATTCTCTCCGAAGAATTCGCGATTCAATTTAACCTCAACGCGGACTATTGGCTCGATGTCGCGCAGTTGGAACGCGCGCCCGCGCCCGATGAAACGATTGTGGAAATGATTGCGCGCGTGGGACTGTATCGCGGCGAATTGCTGCCCGGCTTTTATGACGATTGGGTTGGACCGGAACGTGACCGCGTACAGGCGTTGTTTGAAAATCGGATGGATGAATTGGTGCGACGCTTGCTTGCCGAAGAACGCTGGTTGACGGCGATTGAATGGGCGGAGCGTTGGATTGCGCTGGGACACACGCCCGAAGCGGCGTACCGCGCGTTGATGCGCGCGCACAGCGCGCAAGGGGAAACGAGCAAAATCGCGCTGGACTATGAACGCTGCGCCGAAGCGCTGCGCGAAGATTTGGACATTGACCCGTCGAATGAAACGCGCGCGTTGTACGAAAGACTCACGCGCGGCGAAATCGCCTCGCCCGCGGCGTTGGAACCGTCGCCGACGATTTTTGTGCAGTCGTCAGGCACTGTCACCTTTTTATTCAGCGATATCGAAGGTTCGACGAAACTACTTGACCGATTGGGCGCAGAATACGCGCGCTTGTTAGCGGAACATCAAGACGTGATTCGTTCCATCGGCGAAAAATTTAATGGACACGAAATTGATACGCAAGGCGATTCGTTTTTCTTTGCTTTCTTTCGCGCGGCGGACGCGGTGGCATTCGCGGCAGAATCACAGCGCGCGCTCGCGTTGCACAAGTTTCCGCAGGACGCGCATGTGCGCGTGCGAATGGGTTTGCACACAGGCGAACCGATGTTGGCGCGCACGGGTTACGTTGGAATGGACGTACACCGAGCGGCGCGCATCGGCGCGGCGGGACACGGCGGACAAGTGTTGCTTTCGCCGACGACGCGCGCGCTGGTGGAAAATGAATTGCCAAACGGCACGACACTGCGCGATTTGGGCGAACACAAACTCAAGGACTTGCGCTATCCCGTTCACATTGTCCAGTTAATGATTGATGGACTGCCGGCGGAATTTCCGCCGTTGAAATCCATCAACACCGGCAGCGAACCCCCCGCGCCCGGCGAACCGCCGTTCAAGGGTTTGGAATTTTTTGACGAAGCCGACGCGAATTTATTTTTTGGACGCGAACAGTTGATTGAAAAACTTGCGCGTGAGGTACATCAAAATCGTTTTCTCGCCGTCGTCGTCGGCGCGTCGGGGAGTGGGAAATCGTCGGTGGTAAGGGCAGGTCTTGTGCCGGCATTGAAAGACGTTGAGGGAAATAAGGGAACTGAGGGAACTTGGCGCGTGTTTGTGATGACGCCCACCGCGCATCCGTTGGAAGCATTGGCGACGGTGTTGACGCGCGAGGAATCTTTGACCGTGACCGCGCAATTACTCGATGACCTCGCGCGCGAGCCGCGTTCGCTGCATCTCTTCATCAGACGACAGATGACCGATGAAAGAACCCAAACAACCAATCCCCGCTCGCTATCCTCTGCCCCCCGTTATCTTGTCGTCGTTGACCAATTTGAAGAACTGTTCACGCTGTGTCACGATGATTTGGAACGCGAACAGTTTATTGACAATCTCGTCAACGCATTGGGGCAAACACAAGGCATTGCCCCTACGTCACCTGTTCACCCGTTCACCTCTTCACCCCCTCATTCTCTCACTCTCGTCTTGACCATCCGCGCGGACTTTTACGCGCATCTCGCGGAATATCCGGAACTCCGCGACTTGGTGGCGAAACAGCAAGAATACATTGGTCCGATGAACGCGGAGGAATTGCGCCGCGCGATTCAAGAACCTGCCAAGCGCGGGCATTGGGAATTTGAACCCGGGCTCGTGGATTTGATTTTGCGCGATGTGGGCGAGGAACCGGGCGCGCTGCCCCTCTTGTCGCACGCGTTACTGGAAACATGGAAACGGCGCAGTGGTTATCTGATGACGTTGAAAGGGTATCACGACGCGGGCGGTGTGCGCGGCGCGATCGCGCACACGGCGGAATCTACGTATCAACAGCTCTCTCCCGAACAACAAAATATCGCGCGCAATATCTTTGTGCGTTTGACGGAATTGGGCGAAGGGACGGAAGATACGCGAAGAAGGGCGGAGATTGGAGAACTGGAGATTGGAGATTGGACGCGTCAAGATGTACGCCAGGTGTTGACGATGCTCGCGGATGCGCGCCTGATTACGACTGGCGAACATTCTGCCGAAGTCGCGCATGAGGCATTGATTCGCGAGTGGCCCCGCTTGCGCGAATGGTTGAATCAAGACCGCGAAGGATTGAAACTGCATCGCGCGTTGACCGAAGCGGCGAACGAGTGGGAATTGCTCGAACGCGACCCGAGTGTGTTGTATCGCGGCGCGCGTTTGGCGGCGGCGCGCGAATTGGTGTCAACGAATCCAGAACGAATAAACGAATTAGAGCGCGCGTTTTTGGAAGCGAGCGAGGAACGGGAAATATGGGAACTAAGGGAACGAGAGGAACAGCAACGGCGCGAGTTGGAAGCGGCGCAAAAATTGGCGGCGGAACAGCGACGTAGCGCGGGGCGTCTGCGTTGGTTCGCAGCAGGACTCTCGTTGTTCCTGCTCGTCGCAATCGCCGCCGCCTATTTCGCGTTCAATCAAAGCAATGTCGCACAAGAAAATTTTGTACAAGCCGAACGCATTCGTCTCGCGTCGCAGGCGCAAATCGCCTTGGACAACGGCGAAGGCGGTGATTTGCCAGCATTGTTGTCGCTGCAAAGTTTGAAGCATGGCTACTCGCCCGAAGCCGACGCGTCGTTGTTGAACGCGTTGAAACGCGGATTTACGAAGGAGGTTTTTAGTGAGCATACAGATTTGATTTGGGAGGTCAGTATCTCGCCCGATAGCAAAAAGGTTGTTACCACCAGTAACGACGGCACTGCGCGAGTTTGGGACCTTGAAACTGCCAAGGAATTGAACCGGTTTGCACCGGGGGTTCGGATTCTTACTTCCTCAGGATACCTACCTGACAGCAAGCATGTCGTCGTCGGGGGTTCTTCAGAAGTCCTATGGATGTGGGATACGGAAACGAACCAAGCGGTGCGTCAATACAATGGCTTGGCGGGCGGCTCGTGGGGCTTGGATGTCTCAACCGATGGAAACTATGTCGTGTCATCAAATGACAAGGGTGCCAGACTATTCGATTTGCGCACGGGGCAGCTCGTTCGCGATTTCAATCCGTCGGTCATGACAAGCCCAGCGCGATTTTCGCCTGACGGCAAATTCGTAGCTACGGCGAACGGCGACAAGACTGCGAGCGTATGGGATGTCGCAACGGGAAAGGAACTCCACCGGTTTCATGCGAGTGTGCCGTGGGTTATGTTTTCGCCCGACAGCAAATCCTTGTTTAGTGGGTCGGGTAATGTTGGGCAGATATGGGAAATGGACGCCGGTCAAGAAACGCAGCGCTTTCTGGGGCATACGGGAGACATCACAGTCGGCAAGTTTTCGCCTGATGGCAGGTATCTAGCAACAGCTGGCGCGGACAAGACCGCACGGCTTTGGGATGTCACCACAGGGCAAACAGTGAAAGAGTTTGTTGGGCATACTGGCTCAATCTTTGGTTTGGAGATATCGCGTGACGGACGTTACTTGGTTACAGCAAGTGGTGACAAGACTGCGCGGCTCTGGGAAATCCAATCACAGATTGAGCCACAAAGCGTCAAGACTTTCGGTACAGGTAACGAACTGACTTGGGGTGGCACGCCCATAACCTTGTCCCCAGACTCTCAATTCATGCTTGCCAATTCCACCGCCGTGGGGGAAACCCGAAACAAAGAACTTACAATCTGGAATACTCGAACTGGCGACTTGCGCCGCATTGTTGTCGAAATCACAGTTTGTACATGCAGTCTGCCAGTTTTCGGATTTTCACCCGATAATCGTTTGCTGGTAGGCGGCGGTGATGATGGAACACTATGGCTGTGGCACGCGGACAGTGGCAAACTGTTAAACAAAAGCAGAGGACCCTCCGCGCCGATTCGCGCCGTACTCTTTTCGCACGATGGACGCATGATGTTGAGCGGTGGCGAAGACAAAATCGCGCGCCTGTGGGACCCCCAAAGCGGAAAAGAATTGCAACAATTTGTTGGACACACTGAACCGATTCGCGCGGTTGCCTTTTCGCGGGATGGGAAATTTGTGTTGACGGGCAGTGACGACAAGAGCGCGCGTTTGTGGGATGTTGCAACAGGAAAAGAGTTGAAACAATTTCTTGGACACAGCGCGCCATTGCGCGGCGTTGCATTTTCGCCCGATGGAAAATTTATCGTTACAGGCGGCGATGACCAAACTGCGCGCATTTGGGATGTTGAATCGGCAAAAGAAATCAAGCAACTCATCGGACACACGGGACAGGTTTCCCAAGTCGCGTTTTCGCCGGATGGACAATTTGTGTTGACGGGCAGCGCAGACCAGTCCGCGCGTTTGTGGAATGTTTCGACGGGAGAACTCGCGCGTAATTTTGTGGGTCACACCTCGCCAGTTCTGTATAGTGCTTTTACCGACAATGGACGAACTATCATTACCGGCGATTCGCAAAACGCGTATCGCTGGCGCGCTTCGTTGGATGATGTGATTGCGTTCGCCTGTTCGCAACTCACCCGCGATTTGACCGACGACGAACGCGCGTTGTATCGCATCTCAGACACGGCACCAATATGCGCGAAATTTTCAAAATAGAGCGACTTCCACTTTGGTTTGTGGGAGAGGGAATTTAGCCTTCAGGCGGTTGATCGCAATTGCTAGTCGCTCCCGCTAAAGCGTCGAATCCAACACCACACAGCAACTAAGAATTCGCTCTAGGAACGCGGGACCGAAAACGCGCGTGACGCGTTCGCTCACACAAGAGAAATGCTTCAAATATCTGCATGTCGAAAAGTGTCCTGACCAATGAAACGAAAACCGCCGAGTGTAATGCGCTCGGCGGCTTTATTTGATGATGCGAAATCCCATTACGCGAAAATGTTCGTCATACGTGAAAACATCCGTGATGCCGCGGTGCTTCATCAGTGCAAAACTCACCGCGTCCGCGTAACTGAAATCTTGGTCTTTGTATTTGCGGAGAATTTCTTTTGCCGCCGTCTCCAAATCCTCAGCGGAATAAACATACAATGCACGCAAGCTCTTTTCCAGAGCATTGAGAAATTGGATTGCAGGAGCATATCCCATTCTCCGACGCAAAATGGCGTGGGTTTCCGCGATGACCAGATTCGTCGTTACGAACTTTTGGTAGTTTTGTAAGGCGTGCGAGTACGTTTCTTTCGCGGCTTCGTGGTCTTGATCTTTGGTGTGCGCGAGCGCGACCCACGCTGACGCGTCGATAAAGAGTTCTTTCGCCATCGTCCACTCTCCGCTGAATAGATTTCATAAAGATATTTGTCGTGATTTTCTGCAAGGTCAGGCGGACCCCCATCCCCCAAGGCGACAATCCCCCAGAGGGGGTCTTGCTCAACTGGAATTGTCGCAATCATCTGGTCCACACTCCGTCGCACCAACTCTGCGATGGACACTTTTTGCTCTTGAGCGAGTACCCGCAGGGTCGAGTCTTGGTCAGGGCGTAAATACACTTGCAATGGTCGTTCCCGCAATTTTCGCATACATCACCTCCAGTTACACATATACGTAGCCAAATTATACATCACTTTTTTCTGGTCGCACCAAACAAAAAAAGCCGAAGCACCTTTGCTCCGACCCTCTACTCCTTCACATTCGCTCAGGACAAGTCTCTAATCTCCAATCTCCAATTACACTTGCACCATACTCTTCCTCACCAATTCCAACTGTTCCACCGCGCGCCCCGCGCCAATTGCCACGCACGCGATTGGATTTTCAGCGGGATAACACGGCACGCCCGTTTCGCGCGTAAGGAAACGGTCGAGGTTGCGTAACAGCGCGCCGCCGCCTGTTAGTACCATTCCTCTATCAATAATGTCCGCCGCGAGTTCGGGCGGCGTTTTTTCCAAGACGGAACGCGTGACGCCAGCGATGGCTGCGAGTGGCTCGGAAATCGCATCGGTGATTTCACCCGCGCCGACACGAATCGTGCGCGGCAGCCCCGCCACCTGATCGCGCCCGCGCACTTCCATCTGCACATCCTCTTCGAGCGGAAGCGCGGAACCGATTTGAATTTTGATGTCTTCGGCTGTCTGTTCGCCAATCATCAAATTGTATTTCTTGCGAATGTAATTCGTGATGGCTTCGTCAATTTTCAAACCCGCAACGCGCACGGAGGATGAAACGACGATGCCATTCACAGCAATCACCGCCGCTTCGCTCGCGCCGCCGCCGACGTCAATCACCATGTTACCCGTTGGCGTGTGTACGGGAAGCCCTGCGCCCATCGCCGCCGCGAGCGGTTCGGGAATCAGATGCGCGATGCGTCCGCCTGCGGCGATGGCTGCATCGTGCACCGCGCGCGATTCCACTGTCGTGACACCAACAGGAACGGAAATCGCGATTTCGGGTTTTTGCCCCAGCGACATTTGAAAACGTCCGCACACTTTTTCGATAAAGTAGCGGAGCATTGCTTCCGTTACCATGTAATCGGCGATAACGCCGTCGCGCATCGGACGCATCACTTCGATGTTTTCGGGTGTGCGCCCCAACATCGCTTTGGCTTCTTCGCCGAGCGCGACAATTTTGTTGTCAATCGGCGAAACGGCAACCAACGACGGTTCTTGCAGCACAATCCCGCGCCCGCGCACATACACGAGCACGTTCATCGTGCCAAGGTCAATTCCGATTTGTCGAACGAATACAGCCACTTTGTTTGGGAAGGAGAGATGGAGTGAAAGAGAGAAGGAGTGACAAGAATTGCACTCTATCTCTCCATCCTTCTATCTCTCTATCATTCCTGCGTTCCACTCCGTCGTCGTCGCGCAACTTTGAGCCGCAATTCCGCGCGTCGCATTGTTTGTTCGAGCAATACCGCTTGCACCGCGCTCGAATCGCCTTGAACTTTTTGCGCCATCAATTCTTGCGCGCGTTTCCGCGCGGCTTCGGCGCGTTGTTCGTCAATTTCGTCCGCGCTTTCCGCCGCATCCGCGAGAACGGTCACTTTGTCGGGACGCACTTCCATAAACCCGCCGCCGATGGCGAATGCTGTTTCCGCGTTTCCTTTTTTGTAGCGCAGCTCGCCAATCGAAAGTGCGGTGAGAAGCGGTTCGTGTTTCGGCAAAATGCCAATCACGCCGTCAATGCCGGGCGCGCTGACATAATCCACGTCTTCGCTGACGACGATGCGTTCGATGGTGACGATATCGAGATGAATGGACATGGAAAATCAAGGGAACTGAGGGAAATAAAGGAAAGAGCACGCGCCTGATTTCCCTTAGTTCCCTTAGTTCCTCATATTTACTTGCCTTCGGCTTCCTTTTTCAAATCCGCCTCGTACCCTTCGCGCACTTCGTCAATGCCGCCGCGCATATAGAAATAGGGTTCCGGCACGTCGTCCATTTGCCCGTCAAGAATCATGCGGAAACCGCGAATGGTTTCGGCGATGGGAACATATTTGCCGGGGCGTCCCGTAAATTGTTCCGCGACGCGCATCGGCTGCGAAAGAAAGCGTTCAATTTTGCGCGCGCGTGCGACGGTGAGTTTGTCGTCTTCGCTCAATTCTTCGACGCCGAGAATCGCGATAATGTCCTGCAAATCTTTGTAGCGCTGCAACACGCGTTGGACGGCGCGCGCGGTGTTGTAGTGTTCATCGCCGACGATGAGCGGGTCGAGAATGCGCGAGGTCGACGCGAGCGGGTCAACGGCAGGGAACAATGCCTTTTCTGCAATCGAGCGTTCGAGCGAAATCGTCGCGTCGAGATGCGCAAACGTCGCCACCGGCGCGGGGTCGGAATAATCGTCCGCCGGAACGTAAATCGCTTGCATGGACGTAATCGAGCCGCGTTTAGTTGACGTGATGCGTTCTTGCAGTTCGCCCATTTCTTGCGCGAGTGTGGGTTGATAACCTACCGCGCTCGGCATACGCCCCAGCAGCGCGGACACTTCGGAGCCGCTCATGACGAATCGGAAAATGTTGTCAATGAACAACAACACGTCGCGTCCTTCATCGCGGAAATATTCCGCCATCGTCAAACCTGTGAGCGCGACGCGCAAGCGCACGCCCGGCGGTTCGTTCATTTGACCAAATACCATGACGACGTTGTTGATGACGCCTGATTCTTTCATTTCGAGCCAAAGGTCATTGCCCTCGCGCGAGCGTTCGCCGACGCCGCAGAAAACGGAAAAGCCGGAATGTTCGGTTGCGACGGAGCGAATGAGTTCCTGAATAATAACCGTCTTGCCTACGCCTGCACCGCCAAATACGCCAATCTTGCCGCCTTTGGTGAACGGCGCGATGAGGTCAACAACTTTCATGCCCGTTTCAAAAAATTGCGGCGTCGTCACCTGGTCTTCAAAACTTGGCGCGTGGCGATGAATTGGCGCACGCTGTTCCGTCTTGACAGGTTCGCCATAATCAATCGTTTCGCCGATGACGTTAAAGATGCGTCCGAGCGTGGCGGGTCCGACAGGGACGGCGATTGGCGCGCCCGTATCTTTTGCTTCCATGCCGCGCCGAATGCCGTCGGTGGTGTCCATCACCACACAGCGCACGCGGTCATTGCCCAATTGTTGCTGCACTTCGGCGATAACGATGGTGCCGTCGCGGTCCACTTCAACGGCATGATAAATTTCGGGCTGTTGTTCGGGCGGGAATTCAATGTCCACCACCGCGCCCGTGACTTGGACTATGCGTCCGATGTTTCCTTTTGCCATGAGTTACCTCTCTTAACAAAACGCATTGTAATTAAACTCGGGTCGTGACTCGGGTTCAAAGAACAAATCCATTTGCCAAAACATGTAATCTTTTTCGCGATATGCCGGGTCAACCAGGTCTGAACAGCGAAAGCCGAGCGTTTCCATAAACGCACACAATTCGTGAAAGCGAAAAGTTTGTTCGGCACGCTGTAATTCAAAATTGTATGCTTCCACGATGACGATGGCGGTCTGCTCCAATGTCTTGGCTGCGCCCGCAAAAATTGCCGCCTCGAAACCGTGCGTATCCAATTTAATCAAGTAAGGCGCCGGGAGATTTCTCCTGGACACCTGACTGTCAATGGTCGTGAGCGCGACAACCGAATCATTCGATTCAAAGGGGCGATGGGACGCTGCACCCGAAAATGGGTCACCGGCATTCTTGAAATGAACTTGGCCCTCTTGGTCGCCTGCTGCCGCCAGGACAAAGGTGACATTCTGATGGATTTGCGCAAATTCGCGCAACTTGGACTCGTGCGCCGCGAGCGCCTCCATCAGCAAATAGTTTGCATCGGGAAAAACTTGCAGACACTTTTCCGACCACCTGCCGTCGGACGCTCCGACATCAATGACGGTATTGACGGCGACCCCTCGAAATTGCGCGCGCCGCAATGCTCCCGTCATCGTTGGCTGCTGTGTCCAATCCGGCACCGGCGGCACGCGAGGCGGTGCGCTGGAAATGCGAGAAACGCGATAGCCGAACCTGCCCAGAGTTTTCTGCACCAGCGCTTTGACCGGATTCATGCCGGAAGCAATCTCAGCGCGATGCTTTCCGCAGCGCTTCTGCGCCGCCGACAATATCCAAGATTTCTTTGGTAATGGATGCCTGACGCACCTTGTTACGCAAGAGCGTCAAACTTTCGATGAGCTCTTTGGCGTTATCCGTCGCGTTCCGCATTGCCACCATGCGCGCGGCTTGTTCCGACGCGATGGACTCGAGCAGCGCTTGATAAATTTGCACTTCGACGAAACGCGGCAGCACTTGATCTAAAATCTGTTCCGCGTTCGGCTCGTACAAATACACTTGCGGCGGACCTTCGCGTTGGATTTCGGCTTGTTCAATCGGCAGAATTTGCTTGATGGTGGGAACCTGGCGCAAGACATTTACAAAATCCGTGTACGCCAAATGCACCTGGTCGGCGCGCCCGCTCAAAAATTCATCCAGCGCGGCGCGCGCCAGGGCACTGACCTGCGCGATTTCCGGACGCGTGCCCATGTCGCTGAAATCGGCGACAACTTGTTTACCAAACCGGCGCATCAGGTCGCGCCCGCGTCTGCCGACGGTGATGAAATGGACCGGCTTGCTGTCTCGTTCAAACGGGCGAATAAAATCCGTTGCCTTGCGAATGACGTTGACGTTGTATGCGCCCGCGAGTCCCCGGTCTGCGGTGTAGAGCACAACTGCAATGGCGTTGACTTGCGGACGCTCTTCGAGCAGCGGATGCAAATTTTTGCCGCGCCCCGGTTCCGTTGCAACATACTGCATCACCGAACGCGCCTTTTCGGAATAACTGCGGCTCGCGAGGGTTGCCTGCTGCGCGCGGCGCATCTCGGCGGCGGCAATCATTTCCATTGCGCGCGTCACTTGTGAGATGTTTTTCACGCTGCGAATGCGTTGACGAATTTGACGAAGAGTAGCCATTTTGGATTTCGGATTTATGATTTCGGATTTATGACCCGGCTCTTTTCGCAGGAAATCGTAAACCAACCATCACAAATCGTAAATTCTTTTATCCTTGCAAAGCAAACTCAAAGGTTTCACTGCGCGGGCTGAGCGGAATGTACTGCGACGGGTCGGGCTTGTTCGGGTCGGTGCCGTTGTTTTGTACTACCGTTACATTCCACGAAACGCGAAAGTTTGTGGTCGGTGTCTTGGCGCTGGCAATGGCAACCAGTCCCGCATAGTCCGGCGCGGGCGCGCGTTTTCGCAGGGTAAAAGAGACACCTGCATTCCCCGCGTCGTTACACGTATTCTCCGCCAGGAACGATTGCTCGCCGTACTCGTTATCCACGGAATTGGTGATACGCACGGTCACGAGATAACACTCATTCGCGCCCAGCGCCGCGATGGGCTGCCAATTAAACACAAGGTCGTTTGAAGTCGTGCGCGTGTCTCCTGCCTTGGGTTCGTTTAACTGCGGCGCGCTGTACTTGAGCGTGACCGTTGTAGCCGTTGGCGTAATCACGGCGGTTGGCTGTCGTGTGACGGGTACGCGCGTATTGGTTGCCGTGGGCGCGGGCGTTGTTGGAATGGGTGTGTTGGTTGGAGGCGGTGGCGTCACGGTGGGCGCGGTGGTCGGCGTTGGCGGTAACGGCGTATTCGTCGGTGCGACGGTCGGTTTGGGAATTTCCGTCGGAATTGCTGTTGGCGCGGGTACGGTTGGCGCGGGTGTCGGTGTCGAAGCACAACCCGCGAACAACACGGCGCCGATAAACAGAGCAACGAATTTTTTCATGGTTGAAAATCAAACTCTATGACCGGGCTATCGGGACTCAAGGCGGCGGTATTGTAATGCACGCCGTCTGCTGCGCGTCCGTTGTTTTGCACCACGCGCACACGCCATGTCATTTTCAAGAGCCGCGCTTCAGGCGCGAGTTCGTGCGTTTGCGCGAGAATCGTTCCGTAATTGGGCGAGTTGACAAATTTTCCGCGGTACAACACAAAGGTCAACGGCTTGCCGACAGGTCCCGGGTCGCCGCACATCGCGGGGTCCAGAAAATCATCGCCGCGATTTCCCTTTGGCAAATTCGGAACGGCTAACTCGATGTGCAAGAGATAACATTGATTCGGTTCCAGTTTCCCCACCGACGCAAACATAAATGGAATGTCGTTACCGTCTTTAAAAAGTGCGTTCGCATGGGGCGAAATCAATGTCGGCGCCGGAAAACGTGCGGCGGGTTGTGTGCGAGCGGCGCTGCGCGTGACTGTCGGTCGAATCGTTATGGTTGGCTCGGCAAGCACCGTCACCGCCGGAACCGGCGCGTCCGTTGTCGTTGGCAGCAATGTTGGAAACGGTACGACAGTCGCAATCGGACTGGTCGGTTCTGTTGTTGTGGCGGGTGTCGGCGTCTGCTGCGATGAACATGCCGCGGCAAGAATCATTGCCGCAAGTGTCAGCCATCGTCTCATTACGCAGTGTGCCTCTTTGTCCCCCTCGATACACTCTACTCGTACTTAACGGAAAAATGAGTTTTGCAGCGCTACGCTCGCCGGACTGAGCGCCTGCACGTTTGGATGGACCGGGTCTGCCTCATCCAATTTCTGGACAACGGTCACGAACCACTGCATCGTGTATTGCGGCGTCGGCGGAATTACATTGTCCGCTGAAACGAGCAACGTCCCATAATTTGGCTCATCTCGAAAGCGGCCGGGCTTGACCTGAAAAAGCAAACGGTCTCCCGCATTACTTTGGTTGCCGCACAAGCCAACCCAATAATCACCGACTCCGCCGGGTCCGGTCGGATTACCGAGTGTCATGTCGAAGCGATAACACTGATTCGCGCCCAGTTGCCCGACAGACGCAAATTCAAATTTCAACGTATCGCCATCGCGAAATGCGATGCCTTCCGGCGAAAAAACTGCGGGCGCAGGAAAATTCGTCGGCGCGTTCGTCGGTGGTGGCGCGGCTTCGGTGGGGACAGCGGTCGGTTGTTCTAACGCAGCTGTCGCGGGCGCACGCGTGGCTTGTGCGACGTTTGTCGCGCGCGCGGTTGCAGTTACCGTTACAGTTGTGATAGGCGTGAATGTCGCAATCGGAGTGATGGTCGCTGCCGCTTGCGATGTATTCGTCGGCATCAGTGTTGGTTGACTTGTCGCGGTGACAACGATGACGATAACCGGGTCTGTCGGCAACGGCACAACCGTTGGCACAGCCGGACGCTGTTGGCAACCCAACAGCGCGGTCACGCAGAGAATTGCAATGCAGGAGAAACCAAGCCAGTGAGAGCGATTCATTGTTAGGTCCTTGACCGAGGCAATGTACTTATTCTTCCACCACCAGCTCAATCGTAAAGGTCGGTGAGCTTGGACCACAAACTGCAACCGTACCGAGTGGCGGCTGCGCGTCGTCGCCCGAATCATTGAATTCGCCGGATGCCATAATCACATCAACCGACCATGACGCATTGGCATCATCGCCTTGGGTCAAACCGAAGGTTGCCTGCTGGTTCAGAATCACGACCTGCTCTTTGAGATAGGTGTTGTGTGAGATGTACAATGCCTGACTGTTGCGCGGCGTACTCACATTTACCCGATACCCAATCTTTGGGTCAAGCTCGTACGCGACAACGGGGTCAAACTTGAACTGAATGGTCGCGCCCGCGCCGGACCCGGGCTTGGCGCGGCGTCGTGCGCCATTTTCAGGAAAGGTCAACGTAGTAACCTGATACGGTTGTCCGCAGCTCGGCTGTGGTGTCGCCGGTGGCGGGACCGCTGTCGGCGATTCTGCTGGGGTTGTTGGAGCAGGCGGATTCGTCGGCTGCGGCGGCGCGGCAGTGACAGGGCGACGCGTGTTGGTCGGGGCCGGTGGAACATCGGTCGGCGGTGCATTGGGTGTACTGGTTGGCTCCAAGGTTGCGGTCGCGGGTCCCGGCGTCACCGTCACAGGCAAATAAATAATCCACGGCGTCTGCGTTGGCTGGGCTTCGGCAACGCGCGTGCGCGTTGGCGTCGCGTCGCCACCTGCACAAGCTGCGCTCACAAAGGCAAGCGCGCTCAAACCAATGATTGCTATAAATTTTTTAACGTTCACTAATTCAGTGCTGAGCAATGAGCATTGAGCAATGAGTTGAACGAGTCTTGTAGACCTCTCTCAACGCTCATTGCTCATACCTCATCCCTAATAACTTCCCGCCCGTTTGAAATCGTCGATGGCGCGTTTCAAAGCTTGTTCGTTTTCACCGCTGATGTCTTTGGTTTCGGCAATTTGGCGTCCGATATTTGGATGCGATGCTTCCATATAACGTTGGAACGCAATTTCAAATGCGCGGATTTTATCCAGCGGCACATCGTCGAGATAGCCGTTCGTCGCCGCATACAGAATCATCACTTCGTTCGACAAGGAAACGGGTTGGTATTGCGGCTGTTTCAAAAGTTCCGTCATGCGCTGCCCGCGTTCCAACTGGTCGCGCGTCGCCTTGTCAAGCGACGAACCGAATTGGGCGAACGCGGCGAGCGAACGATATTGCGCGAGGTCGAGTTTCAAACGTCCCGCGACTTTTTTCATCGCTTTGGTTTGCGCGTTGGAACCCACGCGCGAAACCGAAATGCCTACGTCCAATGCGGGGCGAATACCGGCATAAAACAAATCGGAGAGCAAATAGATTTGTCCGTCGGTGATGGAAATGACGTTCGTCGGAATAAACGCGGAAACGTCACCACCTTGCGTTTCGATAATCGGAAGCGAGGTGAGCGAGCCGCCGCCGAGTTCGTCATTTAACCGCGCGGAACGTTCGAGCAAACGCGAGTGGAGATAGAAAATGTCGCCCGGATAGGCTTCGCGTCCGGGAGGGCGGCGCAAGAGCAACGAGATTTGGCGATATGCCCACGCGTGTTTCGAGAGGTCATCGTAAATGATGAGCGCGTCGCGAATCGTTCTACCGCCGACGGTAACACCATTTTCCATAATCTCTTCGCCCATCGCGGTTCCCGAATACGGCGCGAGATATTGCAAAGGCGCGGGGTCTGACGCGGACGCGCTAATGACGATGGTGTACTCCATCGCGCCATACTTTTCCAATGTCGCGACGACTTGGGCAATCGTGGACTGTTTTTGTCCAATCGCGACATAGATGCAAATCATGTCTTGCCCTTTTTGATTGATGATTGCATCCAAACACACGGCGGTCTTGCCCGTTTGACGGTCGCCGATGACGAGTTCGCGCTGCCCGCGTCCAATTGGAATCATCGAGTCAATTGCTTTGATGCCGGTTTGTACCGGAGATTTCACGGGCTGGCGCATGACGACGGACGGCGCGATGCGTTCTACGGGGCGAAACGAATTTGTATCAATCGGACCTTTGCCGTCAATCGGCTGCCCGACCGCGTTCACGACGCGTCCGACCAAGCCCACGCCGACGGGAACGGAAGCAAGGCGCCCGGTGCTTTTGACGATGTCGCCTTCCTCCAAATCTTCGTAATCGCCCATGATGACGACGCCGACGTTGCTGTCTTCCAAATTCAACGCGAGCGCGAGCGTTCCGTTCTTTTGAAACTCGACCAGTTCGCCCGCCATCACATTCGAAAGACCGGAGACACGCGCGATACCGTCGCCAATTTCAATCACTTGGCCCACGTCCATTCTTTGAACGGGTGCTTCAAACGTTTCAAGCTGTCGCTTGATTTGTTCGGTAATATCGAGAACGTTAATTGCCATAAAAGTTATTGGTGATAGGTGATTTCCTTGATTTCCCTTATTTCCATTCTTGAACGACGCTGAAGGAATTGAAGGAAATGAGGGAAATACCGGTCACCTTATCGCGCACTTTCCAGTTTCTGTTTCATTGCGGCGAGTTTTCCGGAAACACTTCCGTCAATCACAATATCGCCGATGCGAACGATGACGCCGCCAAGAATCGCCGGGTCGAGCCGATAATCAAACGTGAGGTCCTGTCCGTACTGCGCGCGTACTTTCGCTTCCAGTTTCGCGCGTTCTTCGGGCGTGAGTGCAATCGTCGTTGTAACACGCGCTTGATTGTTCGGCGCGCCCGCGGCGACCAATGTGTCGAACGCGAAAACGACATCGTTCAAGAGATGGACTTGATTTTTGCTCGCGAGCAAATACGCGAGATTGCGTACTTCAGAGTCGGCATTCGGCGACAACAAACCATTGAGCAGTGCTTTTTTGCCGTCAAAGGATTCATTCGGATTGTCGAGACGTGTGAGCAGATTGCTTTTTTCGAGCGCGTTGTTCAACGCGTGCAAATCGCGCACATGCTTTTCGACGGTTTTTTCAAACAGCGCGCGAGCGTAATTGGATGCGTCGGACATGTTACGCTCCTTGCTTTTGTCCGTTGCCGCCGAAATTGGCTTCGTTCAAAAAGTTTTCGACGAGTTGACGCGATTTGCGTTCGTCCAAATTCGCGCCGATGACGCGCTGCGCGCCGATGAGTGAAAGTTCAATTACTTGGTGGCGCAATTCGGACACCATTTGTTTGCGTTCGTACTCGAGTTCGCCGCGCGCGGCGGTGCGGATTTTTTCGGCATCTTCCTGCGCTTCGGCGATGATGCGCTGGCGTTCTTTTTCGGCGGCTTGCTGCGCGGAGGCGGCAGCCGATTGCGCTTCGCGACGCGCTTCGTCGAGACGGCGGTCAAATTCTTTTTGTTGATTTGCCGCGTCCGCTTTTACTTTGTCCGCGTACTCGAGCGATTCCTGAATTTTCTTTTTGCGCGTTTCAAGCATGTTGAGCACGGGTTTGTACACCAACATGCGTAACAGCACCAGCGCGAGAATAAAATTCACCAGATACGCGAGGAGCCACGGGAGATTGATTCCAAGTTTTTCCATTGCGGTTTCCTGTAAAAAGGGTGATAGATGACAGGCACCTGTCCAGTTCCGTTCGTTCCCTTATTTCCTAGATTGCCGAGAAGGGGAACGGAAGGAACTAGAGACACTCACCTGTCTATCGTCACTTGCTCCTTTAGAAAATGCCGAAACCGATGAGGAAGGAAATGACCAGACCGAAAATTGCCAATGCTTCGGCGAACACGATGCCGATAAACATTGTCGTGGTCAAGGTGCCGGCGGCTTCGGGGTTGCGTCCAATCGCTTGGAGCGCACCGTTGGCGACAAGACCCACGCCGATGCCGGGACCGATTGCCGCGAGACCGATGGCGAGCGCTGCGCCGACGAGACGTAATCCTTCACTGTCCGCCGCTTGAAGAATCGGGAAAAAATCCATTGAAATCCTCCGAATTGATTTTTGATTTTAGAAATTCGAATTCGATTTTCAAACATGCAGCAACGTTCTGCAAAATTGAAAATCAAAAATCGAAAATCGAAAATGGCTAGTGGTGCGCTTGCGCGCCGTGCGCGTCGCCGTGACTTTCGCCGCCATGTTCGGCAGTGGCGATTCGCATAAACGCCATGGTGAGTACTGCAAAGACGAACGCTTGAATGAACGCGACAAAAAACTCAAACAACACGAACGGGAACGGCAACACAAAAAACAGGAACGCCATGATGAGCAGAATGATTTCACCCGCAAAGATGTTGCCGAAAAGACGGAAGGTGAACGAGACGATTTTGCCAATCTCGCTGACGAGTTCCACCAATCCGACAAACACGTCAATCAACCCGAAGCCGATGTTGCCCTTGAGCAAACGTCCGAAACTGAAAAAGCGCGTCCAGTATTTCAAACCCTGTTTTTGCATCCCGTACACTTGTGTCATGATGACGGAAACGAGCGCGAGCGCGAGCGGCAGATTGATGTCGGAACTGGGCGCGCGCAAGAACGGCACAAGCGCCGCGTGTTCTTTGGGTTCTTCGCCGCGGGCTTTGGCATTTTTGGTGGCGAGCGATGTCGTGTGAATAAAACTCGGCGCATCGCCAATCACATAAATGCCGCTTGGATTGCAGGTGTGTGTTTTTTCATTTTCAAAACACACCTGCCCGTTCTCCACTTTGGTGTGTGTCTCTTCACCGACCTTGATGACGCCGATGGACAGCGCGCCGGGAATGAGACCGACGAAATTCGAAACGAGGACGAGCAAAAAAATCGTGGCGGCAATCGTGAAAAATTTGCGCCACATCGGACCGGCAATCCCTTCAAACAAATTCACCAGCTGTTCGATGATGATTTCGATGACGTTTTGCGCGCCGCTCGGAACGAGCTGCATGTTGCGCGTCGAGAGAAAACCGAACCCGATTAAAATAACAAAGACGATGAGCGCGGTGATGAGCGTTGGCGTAATATCAAAGCCCGCGATGTTAAAAAGAATCTCGGGCGCAATCGCCACCGAGGCGCGGACGGCATCGGGTGAAAAGGGAAAGAGCATTTTGACTGCGATGCCCAGCGCAACCATCGCGATAATGACAATCCATACACGGGGATTTTTCACAACTTGGTCTCCTCAACAGTACTTGGAATGCCCTGTTGTGCGCTTTCATCAGGGGGAGAGATTTGCATGTAGATTACGGCGATGCGGCGATAAATCATAACGATTCCGGCATTGAATCCGAGAAACATGGCAGCCAATGTAAAAACGGGAGTCGTGCGCAAGCGATAGTCTAACAGAATGCCGATGACCACCGGCAAAATGGTAATGCCCAACAAGATGAGCATCATCTGTCCAATCCAGCCCCAATCAATCTGTTGCGACTTTTTCATGCGCTGGATTTATCACTTGCGCGATTGGCACAAAATTGCGCGCCGTACGCGCGCAATAATTTAGGCGATGAAATGTATCGCCGCGCACCAGTGCGCTAGTCCAGCATTACATGCTGACTCATTCGTTTGTGCAATCTCGCACAATTATACGCGGAACATCGGAAACGCAAAATTGAGGTTGCACAGTGTTCTATGCGAATACCACATATCCGACTTTTACGCAAGTTCATTCGCCCTTGCTCTGCAAATACCGCGCCAATTCCGCGCGACCCACACTCCCAACGACGTGACCATCCTGTATCACAACGACATCATCGCGGTCTTGCTCACTCATCACGCGCAGCGCGCGCAGCGCCGCCTCATTGGGCGCAACCATCATGTCCGCAAGCGGCAGCATCGCCTGACGCACGCGCGTCGTTTCCCATTTCGCGCGTTCAATTTTTTTTAATTGCTCAACGCCAATCAATCCTACGGCGCTCCCGTTCCAATCCATCGCGAGCGCGGGCGAGCACAGTGATGACGCAAACGATTCCGCCAACTCGCGCAAACTCAATGTTTCACTCACGCGTTGCAAGGGTGAGCGCATGATTTCGCCGACAGTAATATTTTTCAAAAGTTCGCGCGCGACGAGTGAATGATACGCGTCGCCCGCCGCGCGCCACAAGAACCACGCCATCAACAGCAACCAGCCGCCCTCGAAATCTCCGCGTGCGATAAAAAAAATACCGACGCTCGCCAACAACACCGCGACGCCGCGCCCGCTCACCATTCCCCAGAACGTCGCGCGTCTTTGATTTTTCAAAATCGCCCAAACGATGGCGCGCAGCACCCGCCCGCCGTCGAGTGGAAAACCCGGCAATAAATTGAACAGCGCCAGCAAAAGATTTGCCTGCGCGAGATAGAACGCGACGACAGAGATGTATAAAAAAATGGACAGGCGCGGCAGCGCGTTCATCGCTTCCAACGCTTGCAGCCAAATCCAAATGCCCGCCGCGAGAATCGCAAGCACGAACGATATCAGCGGACCGACAATCGCAATCAAAAATTCGGTCGCGGCAGAATCGGGTTCATCGCCGATTTGCGCGACGCCGCCGAAAATGAAAAGCGTGATGCCCAACACGGAAACGCCGCGCCAGCGCGCCATCAACGCGTGCGCGAGTTCATGCGCGACGACGCTCGCAAACAACAAAAAACTTGCAATCACCGCGAGCGCGATGACATCGAATTGTACCCCGCGTCGAAAACGCAAACCGAGTTCAAAAGGAAAAATGACGGTGGCGAGTTGGTACGTGAGCAGAAAAAAAATCAGCATCCAACTCGGGTCAATGCGAATGGGAATTCCAAAGAGTTTGAGGATTTGGAGCGGGCGAAAAAAAGGAAACATAAAAAATAAAGCGCGGGGTTGTTCGCCCCGCGCATTGGTTTTACCGATAACACCGCCTCGGCGTATTGCCTTTCAGGATGCCGACGGGGTTGCGATGGATGCCGTTCACAATCAGTTCAAAGTGAAGGTGCGGACCCGTCGAACGCCCCGTGCTGCCGATGCGTCCGATGAGTTGACCTTTTTTCACTGATGCGCCCGCTTCGACGGCAAAGGCAGCCAGGTGCGCGTAGCGCGATATCGCGCCGTTGCCATGATTGACCAAAATCATATTGCCGTAACCGGAATTGTCCCAACCGACAAATTCCACATAGCCCGCATCCGTCGCGACAACCGCTGTGCCTTTGGAATTTGCCAAATCAATTCCCGGATGCCGCGCCCAATACAATTGACTGATGCACGCGGCGGTGGGCCATTGAAAATTTGAAGTGCCTTTAATCGCGTTCTGCGGCGTCGTCGCACTGTATTGCACCTTTTTCACCACAATCGGTTTGCTTCCGCCCGGCACCATGATATAGGCATTCACTGCCAACACGGGCGGCGACGATTTGAAATCGTGAATCGTTTGATTGAACGGGTCGTTGAAAATTGCCGTGCCGTCGGCTTTGAAACGCGTGGCGATGGATTGAACCGTCTCGCCTTTTTGAACGAGATGCAAAACTCCGCTCACGGGCGGAATCACCAACTCTTGCCCAATCGTCAACGCGTCGGGATTGTCTTCCAACGGTCCGTTCGCCCAAATCACCGAATCAGGCGTGACGCCAAAACGCGCGGCGATAACGCTGACGTTATCACCCGCTTTGACTGCGTACTTGGTCACATCGCGTCGTTCTTTTTTCGGATTGCTTGTAAATATGACGACGCCCGGTCGCATATCATTTTGCGGATTGGCATTGGGGTCCAGATTGATTTCGGGCAAATTTTCTTGTTCTGCGACAGGGTCATCATAATTGCGCGGCTGCTGCTGTGCCTGGATTTGAATGCCACTCAAGAGCAGCGCAATCAGCACAAGCGCGATGACGCCGAGATGCGCCGTCAAACGCGTAAAGAGCGAAACATTGTTCGCGTGTTCGATACGTAAATTTGCGACGCGTTCAAAAATCTGATTGGCAAGCGCGTTGACGCGAGTGGTTAGCGCGGTGGTGGGGTCTTGCATAGAAATGGTGCTTATTCAGAAATGATGGCTATTTCAGAAATGATGGCTATTTCAGAAATCGTCGCGGTTAAGTTTTTCCAAAAACTCGCGATTGCTGCGGGTCTTTGCCATGCGTTCGACGACGAGTTCGATTTCTTCCGCGCCGCCGCCCATTTGCGACAACATGCGCCGCAACGTCCATACACGCGGCAGTAAATCTTCTGCAATCAAAAGTTCTTCGCGGCGCGTGCTGCTGCGTTCCCAGTCAATCGCGGGATAGATGCGGCGGTCAGCGAGCTTGCGATTCATGTGGGCTTCCATGTTGCCGGTGCCTTTGAACTCTTCAAAAATCAAATCGTCCATGCGGCTGCCGGTATCCACGAGGCACGTTGCAATTATCGTCAAACTGCCGCCCTCTTCCAAATTTCGCGCCGCGCCAAAAAACCGTTTCGGGGGGAATAACGCGGCGGGGTCGAAACCGCCCGTGAGCGTGCGCCCACTCGGCGGCACGACGAGATTGTACGCGCGCGCCAACCGCGTAATGGAATCGAGCATGATGACGACATCCTTGCCGCCTTCGACAAGCCGTTTCGCGCGCTGAAGAGACATTTCCGCCACGCGCGTCTGATTTTCAATTTCGTCGTCGAACGTCGAAGCAAATACTTCGGCATCCACCGAACGGTCCACGTCCGTCACTTCTTCGGGACGTTCGCCAATCAGCACAATCATCAAATGCGCTTCGGGATAATTTTCGGAAATCGCGTTGGCGATTTGCTTGAGGAGCGTCGTCTTGCCCGCCTTGGGCGGCGAAACAATCAGACCGCGCTGCCCTTTGCCAATCGGCGCGAGCAAATCGAGAACACGCGTTGCCAGGATATTCGGTTTCGTTTCGAGTTTGAATTGAACGTTGGGAAATATCGGGGTGAGTTTGTCAAAATCGGGGCGCTGCTTGGCGGATTCGGGGTCAATCCCGTTTACGGCTTCAACGCGCAACAAGCCATAGTACTTTTCCGTATCCTTTGGCGGACGGACCTGTCCAATGACCATGTCGCCTGTACGCAGTCCAAAGCGTCGGATTTGCGATTGCGACACGTACACATCTTCGTCGCCGGGCAAAAGATGGTCGGAACGCAAAAAGCCGATGCCGTCTTGAACGATTTCCAAAACGCCGCCGCCAAAGATGAGACCTTCGCGTTCGGCTTTGGCGCGCAGCAAACGAAATATCAAGTCATTCTTTTTTAATTTGGAATAGCCGCTGACACTTGACTCTTTGGCAAGGTCGCGGAGTTCGCCCAATGACTTTTGGTCAAGCACCGAGTAGTTGATATGGTCATTGGCGATAACGTCTGGAGTGCGAGGCATACGAATAAATTGTCCTTTGGGGTTTGCAACGCGGGAACTGCGCTACTGTACAAGAGTAACGCCGCGTGGGAAAAAGCGTGACGCCGAGTGTGTCACCCGAACGATGCGTGTAGGGAATTGCCCACGATACAGTACGGTCGCGTACAGGTTGACGTAAGACGAAATGGATTCAATGGATAGTACAAAAGATGGATTTGAGAATTGTGTGGGGCTGGAACGTTCACAACAGAGGTCTGTTGCGAAAAAACCAATGCGTTGAAGCGAGAGGTCGTGCCGTTGCCAAACTTTCGTCGAGTGGGCGACGAAATTCTTACGGGCAAGAGTATAACAGGTTTTGAAAACTGCGTCAAACCAAGCTTTGGAAGGGGTGTGCGTCACGATTTTGGGCGAATGAATTCACCACGACAAAAACGCAAAACCTGCCTCCGCAGGTTGGGGATTCAGTGTGCGGAGGCACACTTGGCGTCTTCGTTGCCGCGATTTCTAATCGCCTGTCGCGCTACCCAAAACTTTGACGCACACCCTTTGGAAGCGGAATGCGCCGCCCCATGGAGCGACGCATTCCGCTTTATCCTCTTTTTTCCCGTTCCGCCATCCGTTCTCTCTGGTCGCTCAAAATCTGCTGCAACTTTTCGGTACGATGGGTTGCGATGATGCGGCGCATGGTTCCCGACGAAGAGCGCATCGCCAACGATTCCGTCGTCGCGCCTTGCGAAGAATAATGCACGCCGCGCATCAATTCGCCGTCCGTGATGCCCGTCGCCGCGAAAAACACATTGTCGCTTTTCACCAATTCCGCGCTCGTGTACACACGATTCGTATCGTAGCCCATTTCTTCCGCCAGCAGTTTTTCCTTTTCATCGCGCGGATAGAGTCGCGCGTGGATTTCCCCGCGCATACATTTTAGCGCGCTCGCGGATACCACCGCTTCCGGCGCGCCGCCCGCGCCCATCAAAACATCCACGCCCGTATTCGGCAAACACGCCGCAATGCTCGGCGCAACGTCTCCGTCGGTAATCAATTTCAAACGCGCGCCCGTCGCGCGAATCTCGGAAATCAACTGCTCGTGGCGCGGACGGTCCAATACCACGACGACGAGTTCCGTCACACTTTTGCCTTTGGCTTTGGCAATCGCATTCAAGTTGTCCGCGACGGGAGCATTCAAATCAATCACGCCTGCCGCTTCGGGACCCACCGCGAGTTTGTCCATATAAACTATCGGTCCGGGAAAAAACATCGAGCCGCGTTCGGCGAGCGCGACGACGGCAATCGAATTTGGCAAACCGAGCGCGAGCGGACGCGTCCCGTCAATCGGGTCAACGGCTAAATCGCATTTCGGCACGTCCCAGCCCGCGTTGTAATTGCCGATGCGTTCGCCGTTAAACAACATCGGCGCTTTGTCTTTTTCGCCTTCGCCGATGACGATGACGCCGTCCATCTCGACGGTGTTGAGCATGAGCCGCATCGCGTCCACTGCGGCTTTGTCTGCTTCATTTTTTTTATTGCGTCCCATCCACGGCGCGGCAGCCAGCGCGGCAGATTCTGTGACGCGTACGAGTTCCAATCCAATGTTTCGGTCAGGTGCGCTTGACATCGTTGTCTCCGTCGTTTTTTGATTTCACTCTGGAATCATGATAAATCATAAATCAGAAATCTTCAATCCTAAGTTTCGCGCAGGAATCTCCGTCGCGCCAAAAACCACAACACGCCCGCTTCAAGACAAACTCCAATCGCGTACGCCAACGCGAGTCCCGCCGCGCCGAACGGTTCGCGCAGCACAAACATCAAGCCAATACGCAGCGCGACGCCGCCCATAATCACAAACATCGGCGTCCGGCTGTCTTTGTTGGCATAAAACACGCGCGACACCAACTCCAACACCGCTTCACCCACAATCGCGAGCGCGTAAAATTGCAAGACGGTTGCGACGAGCGACGCCGATTCTGCGCCGAACGCGCCGCTTCGCAAAACCAGACTCACAATTTGCGGCGCAAACAAAATTGCCACGAGCGTCGAAGGAACCGCGAGCGCGAGAATCGTCAATAACGCGATGCGGTACAAACGCCGAAAACCGGGCGCATCATTTGCGGCAACGCGCTGCGCGAGGCGCGGAAACACTGCCACCGCAATCGCCGTGCCAATCAACGTTTCCGGAAATTGCCACAAGAGATACGCGTAATCCAGCGCGCCGATGCTGCCCACCGTGAGAAATGACGCCAGGTTGTTTGTAATCAACCGCGACACACTTCCCAAATTCGTCGTCACAATGCGCGGAATCAACAGCCGAACCAATTCATTCATTCCGCCTTGTACACTCACATGTCGAAAGCCCAACGTCGGAAACCAGCGCATGCCTGCGCTCAGCAGCGCGGGAATTTGAATTCCCAAATGCAGCAGCGAACCCAACACGACGCCCCACGCCAAACCGAAAATGCCCATCTGCGGCACGAGAAAGAATATCGAAAAAATGACGGCGACGTTGTTCAACGGGCTCGCCAAGGATGCCAACACAAACCGATTGTTGGCGTGCAACACGCCCGTAATCGTTCCGCTCACGCCAAACACAATTGCCGCAAGCAAAACGATTCGCATCAATTGCGCGGCGAGCTCGCGCTGTGCCTCGTCAAACCCCGGCGCAATGATTGCGCCAACCAACCAGGGCGCGAGAACAATGCCCAAGGTTGCCGCGACAGTGACGAGCAAAAACATGTCATTCAGCACCGCGCTCGCAAAACGCCAGCCCTCGCGCTGTTGTTCTTTGTCGCGCGCCATGTACGAACTAAACACCGGAATAAACACGGCTGCAATCGTCGTGCCGGCAATCACCGAATCGAGCATGTCCGAAAACGTACTGGCGACCTTGAACGCGTCGTACGCGGCGGATGTGCCGAATGCTTGCGCGGTCATTCGCACGCGCACGAGTCCTAAAACTTTGCTCAATAAAAATCCGCCCGCGACGACCATCGTCGAAATCGTAATGGCGCGTTCCGAAAGCAGCGACGCCGAGAGCGCGCGTCGCCAAATTGAAATATTGGGTGGTGGTGTTTCAGTAGCCGTTGTTTCCATCCCGTATCGTGTAAAAAAATAAATGTGCGTTGTCCGCACATTTATTCTCTGCTCTACAAATCTTGGAGCGCGTTTTGCGCCGCAAGATAATTGGAATTGTACTTGAGCGCAAGTTGAAATGCTTGACGCGCCTGGTCAGTGCGCCCCAATCTTTCGAGCGCCAATCCTTTGTAATAATACGATTCCTCCAAATCGCCCGTCGGTTTCAATGTGGCATCCGCCAATGCAATCACTTCTTCATACCGCCCCGTTTGCAGATACGCTTCATACGGACCGAATTGATACCACATCATCCGCCACGGCAATTTCAGTACGCGCGCGCGGTCAAAGGCATACGCCGCAGAATCGTACTCGCGCAAGCCGACAAGCGACGAACCGAGATTGAATGCGGCGTATGCGTCTCCCGGATTCGCGTTCAACTCTTGTTGTGCGCGCTGCGCGGCTTTGGCATACATTGTCGCGTCGTCCAAATCTTTACCCAGAATCGCGCGCGCCATCGGTTCTTGCGCGTCCGTGTACACCACAATGTACGTGCGATTGAAATGTTTCCAAAACGTTTCCACTTCATCCCACGCGACGAATTGGTCAGGTCCGTTGTACGAGTCTTGCGCGGTGATGCCGCGTTCGTCATAGCCGGTCACGAGGCGGTAATGTCCCATCCAGCCCTGTTTTGCGCGCGGCGGGTCATAGCCCGTTTCAATAATCACCGGCAAATCATTTGACAAAAATAATTTGAGGCGTTCCAGATTTCCATTCACGCGCGTAATGGCGCGAAATCCTTTTTCGCGCGCGTACCCCGTGAGTTCGTCGGGTCCGACATTGCGGTCATCTTTGTTCGGTTTCAAAACATTCGCGATTTGCACCTGCGTATCTTTTTTGTATCCAAAAAACGACAGATACATTTTGAGCGTGGTCGGTCCGCAATTGTTGAAACGCTGCGCTTCGTGAATGACGCCCGTGAGTTGAACGGAAGGTTGAATCGGTTTGAGCGCAACCGTCTCAACCGACGTTGTGGGCTGCGTTTGATTCTCGGGTTGGGTATGAACGGATGTAGAGGGTTGTGTTTGATTTTCCTGTTGGGCTTGAGCGATAGCGGTCGGCTTGGGGTGAGGAGTTTCGCTGGGTTCGGGCGTTTCCGTGACGCGCGCGGCCACAGCGGTTGTCCAATCAATGGTTGGCGCGCTCGCATCGGCAATGACGAGCATCGGCGTCGGGACAAATTCGGGGCGTTCGGGTTCGGGCAAAAATTCCATCACGCGATAACGCGCGGAATCCAACTTGAGTTCCAGCCACTCGCCCATCGTTAGCCGTACGAGGAACAAGCCAACGGCGCTGCACGCCAACAATAACAGTGTAAGAGTCAACCACAACAACGCCGGACGCCTATCTGTTCCAGACGAATGTCGCCCTGCATACAAATCACGGTTCATGCTTTCACTTTCATTTCTCGCGGAGCAACTATTGTGAGGATTCGCGTTGTAACGCCAACACACTCACGTAAAACACAAACAACATCGCGCTGAAAACAATAATGATGGCAACGGGCTGGCGGTACGCAATCGGATGCAAAAAGGGCGCAATTGCATCTTGAAGGACTGCGAGCGGGTCAGTGACAACGTCCCAGCTGTTCCACCGCAAAAAACGTCCAAGATAAATTCCGACGCCATTCAAGCCGACGACGATCAACACCACAAACCAACTCCACACGACCCCAAACGATTGTTTCACCATTCGCTGTACTATTTGCAACGAAGCGACGGCGAGCAACAGACCCGTCCACGCCAGCGTCGCAAAAAATCCAATGTCATACCAAAACGGCACGGGCGGCATGTTTTGCAAATTATACAGGTCGGTCACGAGGTATGCCGCGTTCGGAAAAAAGAGCAACCATACGATGGACGGAAAAATATAAAGCCACGCGGACGCGCGCCGCCGATACATGGACACCATCCACACCGCGCACACAAATGGAATCCACGCGAGAAACAAGTTCCACATCAAAAACCGATGCAGCGTCGAGTCGGTCCACCACACGCGCACCACAAAAAACGCGACGCCGAGCAAACTCGACAACACAACCGGATAAAACATTTGCGCCTGTAGAAAACGATGCAGAGCGATCAATCGTGCGCGCAAATCAAACATGCCTGCCTCCATTCCTGCCAAATTCATCCAAATTTAGACGCATAACGACGCCGATTTGTTCAAGCCCCCGCTTTGTTCTTGCCCATCTTTTCCCGCCACACGCGCAACCGTTCCGCGATTTTCACTTCGTCACCCAACGCCCCCGGCTTGTAATAAATTTTATCGCGCACCGCATCGGGAAGATATTGCTGCGCGACAAAATGATTTTCAAAATCGTGCGGATATTTGTAGCCCTTGCCGTGTCCCAATGCTTTGGAATCGCGCGACGAGTCTTTTAAATGATTCGGAATGTCGAGATTGCCCAAGCGTTCAATGTCCGACAACGCCGCGCCAATGCCCAGCGTCGAGTTGGATTTCGGCGCGGACGCGAGATAAATCGCGCATTGCGCCAAATTCAATTGCGCTTCGGGCAGACCAACGAATTGTAATGCCTGCATCGCGGCGACGGCGACGACGAGCGCGAGCGGCGCGGCATTCCCAATATCTTCGGACGCAAAAATCACCATCCGCCGCGCGATAAATTCCGGGTCTTCGCCCGCATACAACATTTTCGCCAAATAATACAACGCCGCGTCGGGGTCACTGCCGCGCATACTTTTGATAAACGCGCTGATGGTATCGTAATGTTCATCTGACGATTTGTCGTACCGCAAGATTCTTTTTTGAATAGATTCTTGCGCGACTTGTACATCGACGCGCGTGACGCCGTCTTTGTTCGGCAGCGTAGATTCCACTGCGAGTTCGAGCGCGTTCAAGGCGGTGCGCGCATCGCCGCCCGCCACCTCTGCGAGATGTTCCAGCGCGTCGTCGGTGATTTCGATACTGCGCGCGCCGTACCCGCGTTCCACATCACGCAGCGCGCGCCGCATCAACGCGAGCGTAGATTCTTTGGTAAGTGATTTGAATTGAAAAATGCGCGAACGTGAAAGCAACGCGCTGTTGACTTCAAAGTACGGATTCTCTGTCGTCGCGCCAATCAACGTAATCGTTCCGCTTTCCACATGCGGGAGTAGCGCGTCTTGCTGCGCCTTGTTGAAACGATGAATTTCATCCACCAACAAAATCGTGCGTTGTCCGTACAAATTAAATCGTTCGCGCGCTTCTTCCACCACGCGACGAATATCCGCAACTCCCGCCAACACCGCGCTCAACGTTTCAAAATGTGAAGCTGTCCGATTCGCAATAATCATCGCCAGCGTTGTTTTCCCCACCCCCGGCGGTCCCCACAAAACAACCGAAGAAAAAAGTTTGTCGCTTTCAATCGCGCGGCGCAACAATTTTCCCGCGCCCAAAATTTCTTCCTGTCCTTCAAATTCGTCCAACGCGCGCGGACGCATCCGCGCGGCGAGCGGCTGCGCGCGCGTACGCTCTTCTTCGCGCGATGCCTCAAACAGATCGCGCGCCGCTTGTTTTGCGACTGCCTTGCGTCCCGTCAACGCTTTGTTGCTCATAAATTGATGAACGATTCTAACATACGCACAATGACGGGTCAAAGAAAAAGCGGCGAGATTCCTCTCACCGCCATTTCATGTCTCGTTTCTCGTTTCTCGACGTTAGAGAACGTCTCCTACGCGCTTATTCGACCACCACCGCCGTTCCACTCGCGCTGACCATCAACATTCCACCGCCACTGCCCACCGAAATCGTTTCATAATCCAAATCCACGCCCACAACCGCGTTGCCGCCGAGCCGACGCGCGTCCTCCATCATTTCGCGCATCGCAATTTCGCGCGCCTTGCGTAATTCGCCTTCATACGCGCCGCTGCGTCCGCCGACAATATCGGTAATGCCCGCAAAAAAATCGCGAAAAATGTTTGCGCCCAAAATCGCTTCGCCCGTCACTACGCCTTTGTACTCACGGATGCGTCCGCCATCTACGGTTGGTGTTGTTGTAATAATCATTTTCGAACCTCCGACAGAATTCTACGGAGGCATTTTGAAAATGTTACGCCCGCGATGCGACAACCTCGCGCAGCAACGTGTAGGCAATTTGAAATGCCTCTTCTTCTTGCCGAATGCGCGAACTGTTCGGGTCGAGTCCTTCTTCCACCCACCAATCGGAAAACAACACCGCGGCGGCGCGCCAGTGCGCGGCGTCACGCACGCGTTCGGTTGGCACCCGAAACAGTTCGACATAGAGATTGGTGAATGCGTCAATGACCGATTCATTGTTCGGGTCGCCGAAATGTTCGCGGTGCGCAATCCACCACGACAATTCCGCCTGCGTCACGCGTTCGAGGTCAAATGTTTCGAGATTAACGCGGCGAATGAAACGATACAGCGTCCTGATTTTATCTTGGACGACGCGAACGTCATGCTCTTGCGGCGCCCACGCAAATTCCGCGCTCGCGAGCAGATACGCGCCGTACATCGCCTGCACATAATTCAAACCCGCCGACTCTTGCACAAAGCGAATCGAAACGCGCGCCAAGTCGAACCAGCGCCGTTGATAATAGTACACGTAATTCAACGTTTCATAGCGCGCAAGTTTGTAGGGATTGAACAAGCGGATGCCGTTCAGACGGGTGCTTGACATTCGACTTCCTCACTCAAGGTTTACACACATTATACTCGGAAAAATTCCAATCACTGACCAAACCTTGAGGTTTGGCGGAGGTCACCGCGCAAACTTCAAAGGTAAAGTCTATTACTCGTTTCAAAATATCTCTCTTTACTTGCCCTCGCGCTGCAAGGTGATGAAACTGCCGACGGTTGCGACGAGCGCCACCACAAACACGACGGCAAGCAGCAGAATCGGGTCCCCGGAAACAATTCCAATCACCGTCGCAACAAAGCTCGCGCCGTTAAACAGCAGCGCGTTGATGCTCGGCAAACGAATTTCCTTCCACGCGCGCGAGCGCAATTCAAACACGCCCATGACTGCGAATCCCAACGTCGCCGCGCCGCCTTGTCGAAGGATAAATTCATCGGTGCCGTTAAAGCCAAACAGTTGGCTCACCTGTACGGGCGCAAAGGTGAACAACGTCCCTGTGCCAAACGCCGCGGCGGTTAGGAACACGAGCAAGTACACCACCCACTGCGCGATGTCCGCAGACGGGCGCGGCGCCGCGCGATGTTTGTTGAGCATCCATGCCATGCTCGCGGTGATGAGGAGGGACGCGACGAGGATGAGATACACCACCGGTTTAGCGGTGCCGGTAAATACCGCGACCGCAATCGCAAACAACGAACCGATGTTAAATACAAGCGTCGCAATCACCACGAGTCGAAGTGGCGTCCATTGCCCCTGTAAAATCCCGAGCAACAGCCCCGGCACATAGCCGAGCGTCACTGCGCCGGTGAGCCGATACAAGTATGTGTCGTTGCCCGCGTATCCCGTGATGCCCGCGAACTGCGCGGAAAAGAAAAGCGGAATCACGCCGAACACCAGTCCGCCCAGCATCGGGACGACCAACAAAATTTTTTCGAGCGATGTCAATTCATCGCTCGCGGTCATTGCGCCGCGCCCAGACGGATTCATCATGTTTGTTTTTGCGTTCATCACATCACCTCGCCGCGTTGGGCATAATGCCAAACATAGTACCCATAGCCGAGCGTCATGACGACGGCGACGACGAGAATCAAAATCAGCCCCGGCGTTGCAACACCTTGCAGCACCACGTAATAGAATGCGCCGACAGTCGTAAGCGCAAACGACGCGAGCGAAGCAATCACGGTGATTCGCACTTCATTCCAATTCGCCGCGCGCAGGCAAAACACTCCACCGACTCCAAAACCAATCGTGATGGCGCCGGCTTGCTGCATGGCGGGAATCGCTTCCGCGCTCAGCCCCGTCAATGCGACGACGAGCGTAGGCAAGAACACGGCAGGAATGCCTGTGGCGAATGCGCCCAGTGTTCCGAGAATAATGAGATAGCGCAAGCCCATCGGGTAGCTGTCGGCTTGCATGGTCATTGTCGTATTCATTGTCGTCCTCCTGTAAAAATTATTTCGCGCGCGCCATTGTCGGCGCGCTCTGTTTTCGCGCGGACGGTTCCGCGTGATTCAATAAATCCAAACCCGCGAGAATCCAAAATGCCGGTCCGCCGATTGCGCCCGCGATGCCTGCGGTGTAACGCGCAACTTCGGGGAAACCCGCAAGCGGCGCGAGAAAACCGACCAGCAAGTCCGTGAACGCAACGAACGAAACAATCGCGAGCAATTTATTCGCGTCGGTTTTCAACAGCATCAACCCCGTCAACAAAAACCAAACGGAAATGAATCCGCCCGCGACGCCGTTGAATGGATTCAACATCTGCGGCGCGTTGAATTGCAGCACTGCCATTTGTGGATTCACCGGGTACAGCGCGGCGAGATAGCGGAACATTTCCAGCTGCTGGAAACCAAACACCATCCAAAAGAATGCGCCGACAGTTCCAAGCAGGAGCGCAAAGAGCGACCAGGTTTCGCTCGTCTGCCGCAGTCGAAAATACATCGCGACGATCGGCAGCAGATTCAACACGGGATTCAACGCGTACAACAGATAATACAATTGCAGCGCGCCCGAATCTTGCGCGAGCGAAGCGAGAAATGCTTCCGCGCCTGCAAAGGGAATCAAACGTTGCGCGGCGGGAACCATTGTGAAATACACCAGCACGGCGAGCAGCGCGTCCACAGCAATCGCGATGCCCGAAATTCCGCCGAGCCGCATAAACGAACGGTCATTCATGGAAAGAATCTCCTTTGAAAATGGATGACAAACTTGCCACTGCTCCTATGCCGCGCGTTTCGATTCTTGCATCCACACATACACGAGAACAGGAATGTACAGCACCGAGAGCAGGAGATAGGGATACGCAATGATTTGCAGACCGCCGCCCGCGTTGATGAGTGTGACCACAACTGCGAGTGCGACAAAAATTCCTGCATTCAACAAATACGTGCGCGCGGAGAACCAACTGTCCTGTCGCAGCGCGAACAATGACGCCGCCGCGCCTGCCAGATAAAACGCGGCAATGTACTGGGTCGCCATTTGTGTCCAACCGCCGCCCGGTGCGAGAAGGGATGCCGCGAGCGCAGGCGCGAAAAATCCCGCCACTGCCATCACGATTTGCACAACCGCCGTGACGACAAGTGCGAGTTTGGTAAAGGGTAAGAGCGATGCTTTCATTTTTTCCTCCTGATAATTTTTTACGCGTGGGAATGCCACAGCGCGGTGTGTTGATACTGCGTTTCGCTCAGTGCGTCCGAGCGATAAAACTCGTTGTAAAAATCCAAATCCAGATGATGCGCTTGAAAAGCAATCAAGGTACGAAATGGACCACTCGCCGCAGGAAAACGTCCGTAATGCTTGTAAATGTACTCACAGTACGCAATCGTCGCTTCCACCGCTTGCGCGGAATAGTGCGGAATCTTGTTTTGCACTGCCGCGCCGTCGCGCCACGCGGTGGTTTTGCCGCCGTCGCGCAAACTTCCCGTACCGTCCGCGTACTTGAATTCGAGAAACGCGTACACGGCTTCGCGCATATTTTTATAGTACGGCGGAGCAAACGGTTTGATTAAAATTTCGCCGTCGCGTTCGAGACCGACAGCCGATGGCACATCGAAATCTTGACGGAGTGTGCGCGCAATGCTTTGCAAGAACCCAAGCCCCGCGAGGCGCGTCGCCGAAAGTGTTTCCATGCGAAAGCCCAATGCTTGCAGCCAACTGTAGGGATGCGCGACAAAATGCGGAAAGCCGCCAAGCCCCAACGCTTGCGTCATCAACTGCAAGTTCTGCGCGATGCCGCCCAATTCAACCGCGCACAATTCAAACAACCACGACTCGATGTAACTCACGGGTCCGACGCGTCCGCCTTTCAACTCGTCGCGCAAGTGTCCGCCGCGCGATTGGCGAAACTTTCCGATGCCCGCAGGCAAACACGCGCGATGGTCATCCACCGGAAAACCGCCAAAGTCTTCGCCGAGCATGTACAATAAACCGTTGATGTAGCCCGCGCTCAATTCCGCCACCGGCAAAAAATACGTCGTCCCCTTTTGATTCGCGTCCCATTTGTTGAATGCTTGCGTATATGGCACTTGACGCGGCACATCGACACGCGTGTTGGAAATTTGAATCCGCATTTTTTTGTACAGTTCGACGAGCCGAAATTCGCGCGCGGCTTGTACGAGTTCCGCGAGTTGCTTGCGTTCAAAATCTTGCGGACGTTTCAACAACCACACGCCGTCGTCGTTGATGACGAACACCGCGTACGAATGCAGTCCATCCGCGCTCGCCGCCGTGCGTCCGACAAATTGCAGCATCTTGTTTCCGCCGCCCGATTCGGGTCCGTCCCCGTTTTGGAACGGCAGTTCCGCGAGCGCGAATCCGTTGATGCCCGCCGCGGCAAACGCGAGCGCGGCTTCTTCCTCGATGGTCAATGGCTCCGGTTCGCGCGTGCTGGCATACGCAAGCGGTCCGCCTTTCAACTCTAGCCCTTTTGCAAAACGCCGCGAACGGCGATTGAGGAGCGCGTCAAGCAGTGGATACCGCGCCAAATGTTCAAACCCGGTGGGCGCTACTTGCAATTCAATTTCGCGTTTCGTGTTCCGTGAAAGGGCGTCAAGCATTCTTTATCGTTCCTTTGGAGTCAGCACCATGACCGGAATCTCGCGTGTTGTGACGCGTTTTTCATACAACGCGTAACCGCCAAAATAGCCCACCGCTTTTTTCCATAACCGCGCGCGCTCCGAGTCTTTTGCCTCGCGCGCAAAATAATTTCCGCTGCGTCCCTTGGCGAGAATGACTGCGTGCGGATGCGCGCGCAGGTTCCAGTACCATGCGGGAAATTTTTCTCTGCCGCCATTCGAAGCAATCAACACGATATTTTTTTCGTCCACGATATAGAGCAAAGGAATTGTGCGCGGCTTGCCACTCTTCGCGCCCGTCGTGGTGAGCAGCAGCATGTCCCACCCCATCGCAAGAAACACGCGCCCCCCGGAGATTTTCAACAACGCGCCGTCGAGCCGAAACAACACGTTGACGATGAACCACGCGCCCGCGCGAGTTGACGCAGCCGCTTGAACAAACTTGTGCCAGAAACTCATGCCAAAAAAAATTGGCTACGCGATGCCGCTCTGCAAAATCAAAATCACCAAGAGACTTGCAATCGCGAAAAGCGAAACCGTGATGGAAAGGAATTGACTCGTACTCATTTCAATTTCCTCCGCGTTCCTCGAACATTTCTTTGATGCGTTCGGTCGCAATACGCGAATCCGAGTCCATTTGCAGGGCGAGCGCGTCCGCGATTTCTTGTGGGAATCCGCCGGCGTCGTAAATCAACTCGCGGTCAAATTCCATGCCGCCGCGTTTCTCGGCAAACGTGTAGGTAATTTGCAAATCGCCGAGCCGCGTGTTGGGCATAGAGAGAACGACGCGATTGTTTTGTTCCCACGCGGTGACCGTCCAATCGTTTTCGCCAATCGCTTGACCGATTCTGGCGCGCTCGCGAATCACGTCGCCGAGACGCATCGGCTTTTCAATTTGTCCGCCCACGCCGATGGTGGCGGGATGCCACAGCGTCCAGTACTTGGCGGTGGTGACAAAATCAAAAATAGCGCGCGGTTCGCCGCGAATGAAAATGGAATTCGTAACAGCAGCCATGTGAATTTATCCCCGTGCCGTCGCGTGATGGATTTTGCAATGTGGATTATCGGTTGAAACCGCTATTCACTTCCAGACCAAGCACTGCTCACTTTTTGCTCATTTTGCCGCCGCTGCGAAAACGCGAGGCCCAATGCCCACGGAATTGCAATGAGCGGCGCGATGTAATTGAACGGAAGCACAAGCAACCGGTCGAACAGAAACAGCACGCCGACCAAAATTCCAGCGTACGCGAGAATGGGCGACACGATACGCCCACGCAATAGAGCGAGGGAGAGTACGAGCGCGAACGCGCCGCTGACAAAAATTCCCGCTTCAAACAACGCGATGGTGACAGAACGAAGCAGAATCGTCGTCACGGCTTCGGGAGGATTTGTAGTGAAGGTGTCTTGCGCGACTTGCAAAATCCGCAGTCCGAGCATTCCGCTCGCTACGAACAATGTCGCCGCGCCGATAGCGGTGATGTTCGCCAAATGGGCGAGCGTTGGGGAACTTTGCACGCGCGATGCCATGCCGACGAAAAGCAAAACGAGACCGATGGCGTACCCGAATTTCAAAATATGTCCGATACGGAGAGTATTCGCCCCTGCCACAATCACCGCGTAATCGTTCGTGGGAAACCCCGCGCCGGGGTACAGCACCAGCTCATAAAACATAACCCCGATTAACGAAAGCGCGAGGACGACTCCGCCAATACTCGCACCGCGATTCCATTCGTTCATCATTTGCCTCCACGAATCATTCAAGCATCCGCGCGTTGTCGCGCCAACGCAATCGCGATGCACGCAGGACACGCCGCGTCCGTCCATTCCACAAATGCTTCGCGCGCGGAAATTTCTTCCCCGCGTTGTTTGGAACGTTTGCGCGCGTAACGCCAACCGACGATTCCCAAAATGACAACGGCGATAAGAATTCCTACTAAAACGATTGGGGACAAACTCAAAAGGGCAATGAGCAAGCCGCCGAGAAAGCCAAGCGCGAAATGCCAGCCGAGAAAAAAGAAACTGCCCAAGAGCAGCCCCGGCAAATACGCGGCGAGCGAAAGATTCGCGAGTCCCGACGCGGGCGTTGTGGCGATACGAAGCCCCGGGGTCGTCAGTCCAACCGTCACCGCCGTCGCGCCGCCTTTGCGAACCGTGTCCATTGCCTTATCCAAACGCGTTTCAGTGAGTCCGATGTATTTTCCGACGCGATACACGAACGCGCGTCCCGGTCCTTTGGCGAGCGAGTACTGAAAAAAGCCGCCGATGAACATGGGAATCAAGAACGCGACGAAAACCGCGAGGATGCCGCCTTGTCCGTCAAACGCGCCTGCCGCCGTACTCGCCGCCGCGCCGAGCATGATGAGGTCAGCGGGAATCGGCACGGGAAAGCCGATTTCTTTGAACATCATAATTACAAAAATGGCGAGCAGTCCGTACTGGGTCAAAAATTGATTGGCAATTTCGGCAATTTGGGACACTTTTTTTCCTCCGTCCTTTTGAGTTTGATTTGTGCTCCGGCATTCTGATTGTCGCAGAAAACCATACGGGTTGCCAGACCAATAGCTGTTCATTTTTTGCTCATTCCGCCGATTCAGATGCGAAAAAAAAAGAAACCCGCAAAATGCGGGTTTCTTTTTTTATGTGCCGGGATTGTGTTTTAACGTGATAACAACGCTTCCCTTTTTATGTCCCGCTTCGACGTAGTGATGCGCGTCGGCGGTTTGTTCCAATGGATAGCGTTTGTCAATCACTGCTTTTAATTTTCCCGCTTCAATCCACTCTTTGAGCAATGCAAAATCCTCGCGTGGATAATCTGCTGTATCAAAGATGACTTGCTGGTTCGTCGTCTGTGTCGTCCACGCTCCGCGCAGCATTCCCACAAGACTCGGGTTTCCCAAAACATAGCGCCCGTTTGGTTTCAAACATTGGATACTCTTTGAGAATGAACTTTTTCCCACAATATCAATGATGACATCGTACAGCTTGCCGCGTGTTGTAAAATCCTCGCGCGTGTAATCCAACACCTCAGCCGCGCCCAGCGCGCGCAGCATCTCTAATTTTTCGCCGCTGTCCACACACGTCACGTTCGCGCCGCGCATCTTGGCAATTTGCAACGCGTACGTGCCAATGCTTCCGCCCGCGCCATTGAGCAAAACGGTTTCGCCCGCTTGCACTTGTGCTCTGCGTATAAAATGCAGCGCGTTGATTCCGCCCGTCGGAATCGTTGCGGCTTCGTCATACGTCATGTTCGTCGGTTTGAGTACCGGATACGTTTCGGGCAAACAAGCATACTCGGCGTACGCGCCAAAATAAAAAAAAGTGGGCGAAAAGATTTCGTCGCCCACTTGAAAATTTTTTACGTCCTTGCCCATCGCAACAATTTCGCCTGCAAGTTCTTGACCAAGAATTGTGATGCGTTTTGGTTTGCGGAGACCCGCATAGAATCGCAGGATGATGTTGTACAACGGTGAGAGTTTTAGATTGCGGATTTCACAGTCGCCTTGTGTGACCGTCGCAGCATAAATTTTTATCAAGACCTGATTTTCTTTCGGCGTTGGTTTTTCAACCTCGCACAATTCGAGAACGTCAGGCGCGCCATAGTCTGTCCAGACAATTGCTTTCATGATGATTGTGCCACAGTAATCACAACTTTGCCTTTCGCGCGTCCTTCAGCGACATAGCGCATCGCATCAGGAACTTGAGTCAGTGGAAATTGTCTATCAATCACCGGTTTTATTTTGCCCGCCTCAATCAACTCGGTGATTGAAATTAAATCCTCGCGATTCTGTGGAACCATCAACAGCCGCACGTTCTTGTTCCGAAATCTTTTTATGAACGGACCAAACAGCAAAATCTGAAAGAGTGTGCCAACGGAACCGCCGACGAAAAAACAAGTTCCGTTCGGTTTGAGCGCGCGGGCATAAGCGAACGGGGAACGATGCGCGATGACATCCAAAATCAAATCGTACTGTTTGCCGTTTTTCGTAAAATCCTGACGCGTATAGTCAATCACCTCGTGCGCGCCGAGCGCGCGCAGATAATCCGTCTTGAACGCGTTATCCACTGCCGTCACTTGCGCGCCGTACAGTTTGGCGAGTTGCACCGCGAACATGCCCGCGCTGCCGCCCGCGCCATTGATCAAGACTTGTTGCCCCGGCTGCACCTTTCCCGCCTCGCGCATCGCGCGCAACGCGATCACGCCGCCTTGTGGAATTGCCGCCGCTTGCTCGAAGGTCAAAGTGGCTGGCTTGCGTAGCAAATTTTTTTCAGGCACACACGCGCATTCAGCAAAACCGCCGTGGTACCCCGGAATTTCTCCAAAGACCTCATCGCCAATTTGAAACTCGGTGACGTTCTTGCCCACCTGTTCAATGCGTCCGGCAATGTCCGAAGCGAGAATCGGATGCCCCGGTTTGGAAAAGCCGCCGATACGTACATACAAGGGACTGCCAATCAATGCTTCGCGGTCCGCGCCGTTAATCGAGACCGCGTGAATTTTGACGAGGACCTCGTCATCCGCCGGCACAGGTTTGGGAACATCTG
>CALMZO010000302.1 GCA_937870825.1 uncultured Chloroflexota bacterium
TTTTTGGGCGGCGGTCCGGGCGGCAAAGCCATGCCGCGCGCGAACGCGCCGTAAAAATGTGTGTGCGCGCAAATGTTACCGGGCATTACAATTTTTCCGCGCGCGTCCAATTTTTCTTGGTGCGGAAATCGAGCGACGAGGTCGCTTGTTTTTCCCATCGCGGAAATCGTGTCACCCTCGATATGGATTGCGCCATCGGGAATGATTTGATTATGTGCGCCGAGTGTGATGATGGTGCCATGCGTGATTAACATCGTTTCACCTCCACGGAAATTGGATTTCCCATTTCCAACCCAGTGCGCCGGTTTCTGCATTGCGCGTCGGATGCGCGGGCGGCGGAACATAACGCCACGGATTGCGCGCGCCTTGATACGTCGAGAAAACGGAAACGAGCAGCGCGATGACAAAGAGCGGCGCGAGCAGCCAGCGATAGTTTTGCGCGAGCGGCGGCGCAAAAAAAACAAATGCCATCAGCAATGGAATCGCGTGAACGAACCAGCGTTCGCCGTACGCTTCGCCGCCGAGATTGCCCGTGCGCGTCGCGAGATAAAACGCGAGAACGCAAAACGTGATTCCAAAAACTATCGCCTCCGCGCGCAGCGCGTGCTCGCGCGTCCAGGCGACGATGCCAATTCCTGCCAGCGCGAAAAATAAAATCGGATTGTAAAAAAATAACCCTTGCGCGCCGAGAAACATTTTGAACGCATACTGCGTGACGTCATCGGGCGTCCCGTTCCCGCCAATCGTCGCCGGAAACGCGGAACCCTCGTACGCGTACCCGTTTGGAATCATGTAAGGCGGAATGATTGTTCCCGCAATTTGCCAATCGAGCCACGCGGTCACGAGCAACGGCGGCAGCGCGCCGATGAAAAAATAAAACGCGCGGCGTGGAAAACGCGCGACGGTCATCACCAAAAGCGCGACGGCAAAAAATCCCGCCAACGGGTCAAAAGACACCGCGAGCGCAGTCAACAAACCCACGCCAAACAGCCAGCGAATGTTTTCGTGCGCGCGTGTGACAAGCAAATAAAACGCGGCGAACAAGCTGACTGCCGCAGGCACATGATGATTGAATACCAGACTGTACGGGAAAATCATCGTCGCGAACGCCAACGCGCTCGCGCCCAACAACGCGACGACGGGCGCTATTTTTTTTGCGCGCGCGAAATCAACCATCAACCAAATCAAAACCGCCGCAGGCAATCCGACAAACCACAGCGTCAGCGGATAGTACGCGCACGCAGTACAGTTCGGCGCGAGCAAAAACCCGAAACGAAACAGCACCGCATACGCGCCCGCCGCGAGCCACGAAAGCAACGGCATTTTGTCCGAGTAAAATTTGCCGTTCAGAAAAACCTTGTCCGACGTTCGCTCGAACCATGCGGAATCGTCAATCGCCCATGTGCCGCGCTCGACGAGTGACTCCATCGCGGCAACACGCGCAATGTCATTCCACGACGCGGGCGCGCTTTTTGTGCCGACGATGCACAACACAAAAAAAATGAACGCGAGCGCCAAGCCGATGCCGCGCGAAATGTTATCCGCGCGCGGCGGCGAGTTTTGCATCAATTTCACTTACGCGTTGTTGGTGTGCCAACCACCATGCGGGGTCAAGCTGCGCGTTCAATTCTTCCACGCGCTTGCCCTGCTGTTCCACCCAAGTGTAATATTTTAAATTGTGCCACTGCTTGCGCGTATCCACTGTGCCCTCTTTAATCCAATCTGTTTTTTGGTCGAGAAAGATATGCGCGCGGGCGGTCGCTTCGGCTTCGTCCATCGCGCCGTACGTGCGCGTCATTTCCGCCATCACGGAATAGTAACGGTCCATCCAATCCGTCGCAATCGTCACAATCGTGTCGCGCGAATTCATTCCATAAAACTTTGCCGTTTTGATCGCGCCCAACACATTGCAGATGCCGCTGATGCCAAACAATGACGACATCGCTTCCACATCGCTTTGCGACACGCCGAAACGTTTGTGCAATGTTTCCATCCCCGCTTCTTCACTCAACAGTTGCAAACCTTTTTTGCACTCGATGTCATCAATACACATAATCGCATCTTGATTCATCACGTTGTGAATCCACGTTACATGCTTGTCGCCGATGCCTTGAATGTCATGCGCGCCGTAACCGTTGTTAAACAACGTCGGACACTGAATGGGTTCGAGTCCGATAATTTTTGTGCCAAACACTTGCTTTAACCTATCGCCTGCCGCAATCGTTCCCGCGCTGCCCATTGCGGAACAGTACGCGGAAATATTTCCATCGCCGATGCCGCGCGTTTTCAATTCCTCCGCGAGTTCGACAATCGTGTTGCCTGTGACATGATAGTGAAAACGGTAATTTCCCATCTCGCTGAATTGATTGAGAATGCGGACTTGCGGATTGCGCGCGAGTTCGTGCGTCTTGTCGTAAATTTCTTTGACGTTCGATTCCGAGCCAACCGTTTTGATGACGCGCGCCCCATACGATTCAATTCTTTCAAAACGTTCCGCGCTCATGCCTTCGGGCAACACAACAAGCGAATCGAAGCCCATGCGGCAGCCCACCCACGCGCCGCCGATGCCGTAATTTCCCGTCGAGGGCCACACGAGCGTATGCGTGCGCGGGTCCACTTCGCCGAACAATTCCTTTTCAATCAACACGGAATACGCCGCGCCGACTTTGTGCGCGCCCGTCGGAAATTGTTTGCCGTACAACAAAACGATATTGGCATCCACACCCGTCAATTGTTTCGGCATCACAAAATAATAAATTTGATTGTTCCCATCGCGCCATGTGATGTTGAACAAATTGATGGGGTCAAGCGGGTCTTGTACTTTTATCTGCAATGCTTTCGCGCGAATTTCCGGCGCGATTTTTTGGGGATGCAACATTTCTTCAAACGTGGGACCGAGAATGGTGGACATGAAAATTACTCCTGTAGTGTATGCTATAATCGTGCCAATGACGCCACAGGAAATGGTAGATTATTGGCTAATCACGGCAGACCATAGCTGGAAGACTGCACAAGATTTATTTGAGAAGCGTGATTATGTTGACTCTCTCTTTCACGGTCATCTTTACTTGGAAAAGCTCCTCAAAGCCAGAGCCGTTCAGTATACACAAAAAGACGCGCCCTGGGGTCACAAACTGAACAAGCTTGCGGAGGTTGCAAATATCACGTTGACATCGGAACAAAGTGCGTTGCTTGAGCGCGTGACGGAATACAATACCAAGACACGCTATCCGGATTGGAAATTCGAGTTTCGTAAAAAATGCAACAAGAAATTCTGTCAAACCGAACTGGGCGAAATCCAAAGCTTCGGCAAATGGATTCGCAAACAAATCAAGCGCTGAGAGCTGCGCGCCGTTTCGTGCGCGCCATACAACGCTCCGGCATCGAACTCGACGCCGCCTATCTCTACGGCTCGTACGCACACGGAACGCCGCACGAGTGGAGCGACATAGATGTTGCGCTCGTGTCGAAAGACTTGACAGGCGGCACCGAGGATATGCAAAAAATTCACTCTGCGACGCGCACACTTGATTCGCGCATCGAATCGGTACGTTTTCATCCGCGCGATTTTCAAGACGAAAATCCATTGGTCTGGGAAATCAAAACGACGGGCATCCCTCTCACCCGCGCAAAAGATTTCGCTGCCTCATCTCCCACGCTAAACGCACGCCAGATTGTGAATTATTGGCGCAGAGCTGCACGCGCGAAATGGAAGTGGGTCTCAAACTCGTTTGCCGTGCGCCGCTATTCCTACGCGTTGGTCTTTGCGCGGCAGTATTTGGAAAATGTTTTAAAGGCAGTCATTGTGCAGCGCACAAAAGCGCACGCGCCCTACCGACGCAGTTTGATGGAGCTGGCACACCTCGCGCAGTTGAGCTTGAACGAACCGCAACAAGCATTACTCCAACGCGTAGACACGTACACTCAAGATGCAATTGAAGACCCGGAAGCGGATGCCCTCCGCCGCGCGCATACGCGCCGTTTTACCGCCGCCGAGCTCAAAGCGGTCCAAAAACTTGGAACCTCCTTATTGGCATCGCGCCCAATATCAAAACGCCGGATTTCAGCGACTACTTGAACTCGAATAACTTTTGCGCGCACGCGTACGGCAACTCTCGAAGCTCGTTTCTCGTTTCTCGCATCTCGTACTCTCCCAACCACTCGGGCAATCTCTCGCTCGCGTCTCCCTCACACTTCCAATCTCCCAACAAAAACACCGCG
>CALMZO010000303.1 GCA_937870825.1 uncultured Chloroflexota bacterium
GCGAGAACCAGAACGCCGATGCCCCATATCCAAATCGGAAGACGCGCGATCTCGCGCTTAACGTCCCGCTTGACCACTGTCCCACACTTGGTGCAGAAGCGATCTTCAGCGTGCAGCTTGGCACCACAATTCGTGCAATGAGAGGTTATATTTGTCTTTGACATTCTCAACCTTTACTCTGGTAGCCAAGCAGACGCAATGCATTTCCGACGACGACGAGGGTGCTGCCTTCGTGAAATACAATCGCGATGCCCAAGCCGACGAAACCTGTGAGGGAACTGACGATGAGAAATGCAATCACTCCGAGCGAGATGGCGAGATTCTGCAGAATGATTCTGCGCGTTGCGCGTCCGAGTCCAACAGCGAACGGCAGTTTCGACAAATCATCGCCCATCAACGCGACATCGGCGGTCTCTAACGCGACATCGGTCCCCGCGCCGCCCATTGCAATCCCCACCGTCGCGTTCGCCAACGCGGGCGCGTCATTCACGCCATCGCCCACCATCGCAACGGTACCATATTGTTGGTCGAGTTCGCGAATGACCGTCAATTTATCTTCGGGCAGCAAATCCGCGCGAACTTGCGTCAAGCCAACTTGTGTCGCAATCGCCTGCGCCACTTGTTCGTGGTCGCCCGTCAACATGATGGTTTGCTGCACGCCTGCCGCGTTCAACGCGCGCATCGTCGCAGCGGCATCCGCGCGCAACGTATCGGCGAGCGCGAGCGCGCCAAGCAATTTGCCGTCCGCCGCGGCGAGAATGATTGTCTTGCCTGATGCTTGCAACTCTTTAATGCGCGCTTGTGCGGACTCTGAAATCGCGATGTTGTTTTCTTCGTGCAGTTTCAAATTTCCAATCAGCAACGCGCGTCCATCCACTTGCGCGCGCAATCCCTTGCCCGTGATGGATTCCAAATCATCCACCGCAGGGAGCGCGATATTTTTCCCTTGCGCCGCGCGCACAACGGCTTGCGCGAGCGGGTGCGCGGAACGACTTTCGGCGGCGGCGGCGAGGCGCAGTAATTCGTGGGCAGAAATGCTTTCGTTCAACGGCACAACATCAGTGACTTCGGGGTGTCCATGCGTGAGCGTTCCTGTTTTGTCGAACGCAATCGCTTTCAAGCGTCCGAGATTTTCGAGGTGCACGCCGCCTTTGATGAGGATGCCGTTGCGCGCGGCTTGCGCGATGCCTGCGAGAATGGACGCGGGCGTGCCTAATGCAAGCGCGCAAGGCGACGCGGCGACGAGCAACGTCATGGCGCGAATAAAGGATTCTTGAAACGGCACGCCAAGCAGTGGAGGAACAACAATGACGAGTGCGGTCATACCCAACACGGCGGGAACAAACACGCGCTCGAATTTTTCCACCGTTTGCTGTGTGGGCGATTTTTGCGTTTGCGCTTCTTCGACAAGTTTCATTACGCGCGCGAGCGTGCTGTCTTGCGCCAAACGCGTCACGCGCACATCGAGCGCGCCTTCGCCATTCACGGAACCTGCAAAGACTTGTGCGCCTGCTGATTTGTCAACCGGAACGGATTCGCCTGTCACGGGCGCCTGATTCACCGCCGACGCGCCATCAATCACAACCCCGTCCACAGGGATTCGCACACCGGGGCGCACAATCACCGCATCGTCAATTCGCAATTCCTCGACGGGCATTTCGATTTCTTTGCCGTCGCGTTTCACAAGGGCGGTTTTCGGCGCAAGGTCAGCCAGTGCGCGTACTGCCTCGCGGGCGCGGTCCAACGCGCGTTCTTCAAGCGCATGTCCGAGCGAAAATAAAAAGAGGAGCAGCGCGCCTTCAAGAAAATTGCCGAGCAGTGCCGCGCCGAGGGCGGCAATGACCATCAACAAATCGGTGTCAAAATGGCGTTCGCGCAAAGCGTGAAGAGCGTGACGCGAAATATCGAGACCGCCGAAAAAATATGCGCCAAGAAACAATGCAATCGCGGCGGGCTGCGGCAGTCCGAAAAACGTTTCGCCAAGCCAGCCAAGCAGCACGAGCGCGCCTGCGGTCAAACTGAAAATGATTTCGCGATTTTCTTGATAAAAACTTTTTAATCCTTCGGCAGGAACGGTGTAACCCAAGCCGCGCAGGCGTTTGTCAATCGCGCCGTGATTGATTTTTTGCGAATCGTATTCGACGCGCATTTTCTGCGCGGGATAATTCACCGTCACATTCAACACACCGTCCATGCGCCCGATGCTGTGTTCGATGACGCGCGCGCAGTCCGAACAATCCATCCCTTCAATGGAGATGAGTTCGTGATGATAGCGCTGCACAATTTCCGCGCCCGCGCGTTTTGCCAATTGTTCCACATCGTTCAGCGACACGAGGTCGGCGTCGTAATGCACGCACAGCTGCGCGGGCGCGCGGTCGGCGTGAACGTGGGCGTTGGCAATGCCGCGTTTGCCTGCGAGCGCGCCTTGCAAACGCGCAACACATTGGTCTTGTAAATCTTGCACGTTCGGCAAGAGAATCGGAAGATCCAGCTCAAGCGTTCGTTCCATCTGCGAATACCCTTTCCCGCGCGAAAAATTTTTGCCATACCGCGAACACGATGAATCCGAGCAAAACCAGATTGACGCCCATGCTCAAAAAAACGACGACGTTAGAAAACATGTTGTGTGTGTGTGGCGGCACGCCGTTGTTCAAACCCAACATGCCGGCGAAAAGCGAAATCATCCCTTGCCCATTCAAATCATCCATGCGAATTCCCACGTTGGTCAAGAGCGTCGGCAATAGTTGAGAACCGCGAAAATCGCCGAGCAGGTGACGGACATGATTCAACCCCGCGCCGTAAAATGCTTGCAGTGCGTACAAGAGCAGTATGAAATACCCCAGCACGCGTTCGCGTCGTGAGAGCCACAAGCCGAACGGTGGGACAATGGCGTACAAGAATACGCAGCCCAACAAAAATTCCGCCGTCGTGATGCCGTACCACGCGGCTTCATTGACGACGAATGCATCGTCGAGAATATGGAGCGTTAGCAAAAGAAAACTGACGCCGAATAGAATGGTGATGCATTTCGAGACAAGAGAAACCGACAAAAGAAAAACCTCCGCAAAGCGTGAATCCACAATGACGCAGGGAACGTTCGCTGCAACGTTCCATCAAACGTCAAACGCGCATGTTCAGTTGAACACGCGAAAAATGGATTACGCGAAACGCGGAGGCTTTTCGGGAGAGAGTTGAACGTCGCGTAGAGGAAGGAAAGAGGTACGCGTGAAAAGAGGGGTGACGAGTGCGGCACACGCAACGAGCGCCAGGATACTCATCAGGAGAAGCTCGGGGAAGGTATTCGTTGCGTGGGCGAGATGCTGCGCCAACGTTTCTGTTTGTCCGGCGCGGCAGGCATCGTCATGTCCACCGAGGACCAATGAACAAGAGGAATTAGCGCCAATCACCGAAGTGATGACAACAATGACAATCAGCGCAACAAATAAAAGACGCAACATTTGAGCAGTTGAATGAAGTAAGAGGAATACTCTCATTTCTCAATGGCTTGGATTCTAATCGTTTTTAGCACATCGTCAAATCATTGGACAACGGGCGTTGTATCCTCATGCGTGGCACTTTGTTTTGAGGGTGTTGCGAAAAATGAGACGAACAGCAACACGAACAGGCCGACAACGACAAAACTATCTGCTACGTTGAACGTGGGCCAACGTAGCGCGCCGATACCAACATCGAGAAAATCCGTGACGCGTCCATCGGCAAGGCGGTCGAGAAAATTTCCGAACGCGCCGCCGAGAATGAAACCAAGCGCAAGTGCGGACACCTGAGGCAATTCACGCGCGCGCAATGCTTTGAAAAACCACACGCTCAATCCGATAATGACGATACCTGGCAGAAGCGTCGTCAGAATTCCCACATTCGCCAACATTCCGAATGCAACGCCTGTGTTGTAGCCCAGCGTAAGTTGGAAAAAATCACCGAGGACAGGAACGGGCTGTCCCATTGGCAATGCGCTTTCCGCCAATGCCTTACTCAATGTGTCAGCTGTTATTGCGACGATAAATCCCATTGCTAAAAGTAAAAATGTTTTACGTTCCACATGTACTCCATTCGTTGAATATTATTTTTGCCGCAGCAAACGCGATGAATTCGCGAGAATTCCTAAATCGGGCAGCGACTGCGCGGCGGCGGCGAGAATCGGCGGCAAAAAGCCGAACGCCGCGAGCATGATACCGACTGTATTGTAAATTGCGGTGAACGCCAAATTTGTTTTTACAACGCGCATTGTGCGCTGCGCGATGCGAAACACATCGGGAACGAGCGTCCAATCATCGCGCATCAGTGCCACGTGCGCGGCTTCTAATGCAACATCGCTTCCCGCGACACCCATCGCAATACCGACGTTCGCTTGTGCCAACGCGGGTGCATCGTTCACGCCATCACCGACCATGACAACCGTGTGATTTTGCTTTTGGTACTCTTGCACAATCGCGATTTTATCTTGGGGCAAAAGATTCGCGCGATATTCCACGCCGAGTTGTTGCGCGAGCGCGGACGCAGTGCGCTCGTTGTCGCCTGTGAGTAATTCAATTTTCTTGACGCCGAGCGCGCGCAATTGTTTCAATGCTTCAGGCACTTCGGGACGCAGGGTGTCCGAAGCAGCAAGCACGCCGACGAGTTCCTCTTGCACCGCAACGTAGAGGAGCGTCTTGCCTTGCGCTTCAAGTTCACGCGCGTTTTCAGCGGTGCTTGCGTGTGGAATCAAACGCGCGTTGCCTATTGCAATTTGCTTGTCGGTCACTTGAGCGCGGATGCCCATGCCAGGAATAGATTGGAATTCGCGCGGCGCGACGAGTGCGAGATTTTTTTGCTTTGCCAAAGCGCGCACGGCTTGCGCGAGCGGATGTTCCGAATCGCGTTCGGCAGACGCGGCAAGCGTCAACAATTCCATTTCGCCAATGCCATTCAAGGAAACGACATCCGTGATTTCCGGCTTGCCCAATGTAAGCGTGCCTGTTTTGTCGAGCAGTACCACGTCAGCGCGCGCCAATGCTTCGAGATATTTTCCGCCCTTGATTAAAAGTCCGCGCTGTGCCGCCGCGCCAACGGATGCGAGCATCGCAATCGGAGTTGCCAACGCGATGGAACACGAACACGCGACGACTAGCACGGCGGCGGTTGCCAATGGGTCGCGGCTGATGAGAAACGTGACTGCGGCGATGCCCGCGACAATGGGCAAGTAATATGTCGTGAATTTATCCGCAAAACGCTGCACGTCCGCGCGATTCGCTTCCGCTTCTTCCACCAGTTTGATGATGTGTCCAAAGGTCGTATCCGCGCCAATGTGTGTCGCACGCACGCGCAGACTTCCAAGCTGCGCGATGGTTGCGGCAAATACATTCGCGCCAACTCCAACTTCGACGGGCATGGACTCGCCGGTGATGGCAGATTGATTGACAGTGGCTTGTCCTTCCAGTACTTGACCGTCCACAGGAATTTTTTCGCCAGGACGAACAATGACTGTATCGCCTACTTGAACGTCCGCGATAGGCATTTCGATTTCTTGTCCCTCGCGTTCCACGCGCGCGGTTTGCGGCGCGAGCGCGGTGAGATTTTTTACGGCGCGGCGCGCCCGTTCGGTTGTGAATGCTTCGACATATTCGCCAACGTACATGAAACAGACAACGACCATTGCCGTTGCCCATTGTCCCACGGCGAGCGCGGCTAGCACGCCGAGCGACATGAGCATATGCGAAGTGATTTGGCGATGCAGCGCATTGCGAATGACATTGCGGAAAATTGGCAAGCCCGCGAGAATCACCAAAACCGCGCCGAGCCAGAATGGAACGTATGCAGTGGCTATTTCGAACAAGCCGAGCCATTCGCCTACAACGACGATGAATAATACGAATCCAAAGACGACGGCGAACAACGTTAAGATGCGTTTGGTGAAATCGTCTGTCGTTCGTTGTTCAGATTCCGCTTTCGCGCTGTCACTCTCTGGAACCGAATATCCTGCATCCGCGATCGCTTTGCGGATGGCGGGCAATTCAACGCGCGCAGGGTCAAGGCGAATTACTGCTTTTTCGGACGCGAGAAAAACGTTAACTGATTCCACGCCCTGCAAGCCCGCAATCGCGTGCTGCACGTGTTGCGTGCATTCCGCGCAGTCCATTCCTTTTACGGGAACTTCAACTGTTTTCAACTCGCTCATCTTTCCTCCATACCCGATAAATCATCACGCTTGCGCCCGTGAGCAACGCAAGGTCTGCCAGATTGAACGCGGTTCCAATGACCAGATAATCTACGGGATAGCCCACGCGAAAGCCATCCGCCAAATTCCCGAGCAGCCCCCCAATCAGCAAACTGATTCCCACACCATAAAGCGCATCGGAAGTGTCGTGCATTTTCCAGCGCAGGAAAAAGGGAATCAACACAATCGCCAGTAACGTGAAAAAGCCATTCGTATCCAAAGCGCCGCCGCTCGGTCCGTCGAAACGCGTTACGCCGAGCCAATCCACCATCAACATCGCGGACGCGCCAATGGGCAGCGCGAGTTCTATCAACAGGTCTAACATTTGGTCAACGACGAGAATGCCGAATGCCAACACGGTGTAGCGATTGATGTCCCACATGAGGGAACGCCTCTCATTATTTTCGCTGCCTTACAAGAATGAGACAACGGCGGCAACGATAATGCCTACGACAACTGAAATCACAGACCCGATTAGAAAACCGCGAAAATGAAACGCGTAATTTTTGTATCCTGCCGCGCCTTCGGTCCCGGGGAGAATTACAAACTTGGGCGTAAAGGTACAGCCAATGAGCCAATCCACCACCAGCAAATCCCACAGATTCCCGATCCAAAAAACGCCGAACGCATTTACAAAGAGGAGTAGAAAGGAGATATTGCCCGCGTTCGCCTGCTCTAACAGCAACGTCGAGAGAAATGGGATTCCAAATAACACGAGCAGAAAAGGAATCCCAATCAGATTCGTCTGACGCTTTTCTTCTTCTGTTTTCGGCGGCACGAGCGCCTGAATATCTTTCGGATAATCCTGAAGCCAAAGGCGCGGGTTGAGCCACATGCTGACGCCAATAATGAGCGTTGCCAAGAGCGACAAGACCAGACCGTCGCGAATCATTTGTGTTACATTCAACATTGTTTCCTCATAATCGAAAATGGATTGTGAAAGAGTGATGTTAGCGCGTGCGGCGCGCAGGCGCTCCACTCTTTACCGCGCGGGCTTTAGGGCGGCGTGGTATTGATTTTTCGTAATGCACACACTCGTATACGCCCTTGGCAACCTCCGCGAGAATTTCATCCGCGAGGCGGAGCAGGTGCGCGATGCGCTTGTCGCTCAACGCATACGACACAAAGCGCCCCACTTGTTCCGTCGTCACCAATCCACAGTCGCGCAGACAGGCGAGATGGTTGGAAGTATTCGGCTGCGACAGTCCCGTTTGGACGACGATTTCGCCGACGGTGCGCGGGCCCTCCAACAGCGCTCGCAAGATGGCGAGGCGCGACGAATCGGAAAAACCGCGAAAGAGTTTTGCTTCCAGTTCAATCAATTGGGTGTTGGCGGTGAGCAACATATTGTCCTCTGTTTGTATCATTATATCAGTGAGCGATGATATTATAGGGAAAATAAAAACAAGAGTCAAGTTGAATAAATGTGTTCCATATCAAGTTGCGCCCGTAACATGATTACCGAACCAATGCTTGCCAAATTGAGGATAAGACCTGTAACACATTCCAGTCCACAATCTCTTCCGCAGGAGTAAAACCCAGAGCGGTTTCTGACGTTGGTTTGGCAGGAGTTACTTGAAACGTGGCAAGTCGTAGAGGCGATGAGACTTTTATTCCTTTGCGCGTAAATGCTATCAATGGCTCACCGCTTCCAGCGTGATAGACATTTAATTCGAGAGCATATTTACCCGGAGGTGCGGTTGCATCCACTGTGAGTGCCTGCAAATCACGAAGAGTCATCCTTGGTTGCCATCGCCGCAATGGAACTAAATTGCCAATCGGTGGAGAATCCCATTCGCCCCAAGCCGCGCCGTTTTCATCCACGACGCGCAATAAAATCTTTATCTCCTCCACGCTTTTCTGTGCCAGTCGCCAATACAAGGTCACTGCACTGCGAGAACCTGCCTCTGCCTCGGTTGGCATCTCATATCCGACCAGTTCAAGATTCTGCTCAAATGAGATTGAGACCCG
>CALMZO010000304.1 GCA_937870825.1 uncultured Chloroflexota bacterium
ACGAGACCTCGATGGACGTGTTGAGCGCGGAAGGCAAACGCGTACAATTGACGTGGCAGCGCACATTCGACCGCGTGTTGGAGCCGAGCGCGTAGGAAAAGTTAAAATGGCATCCATCGCTTCCGCACAAACAAAAATCGCGCAACTCTCTTTGTTGCGCGCCATCTCGAAATTTTTTCACAAGCACCCGACACTCGTGCTGCTGTTACTTCTCGCCGCGCCGATGTTATGGCTCGGCGTGATTTATCTCGGTTCGCTCGCTGCGCTGCTTGTCCAAAGTTTTTACAAACTCGACGATTTCACCGGACTCATCGTCCGCGAATTTACGCTCGACACGTACAAACAATTGTTTTCGCAATCGAACATTGATATTGTCACGCGGACGGCGGGCATGTCCACCGTCGTCACGATGGCGTGCGCGCTGCTCGCGTTTCCGATTTCGTTTTATATGGCGCGTTACGCGTCGCCGACGGCAAAGGTTGCGTTCTATATCGCGGTCACACTCCCGTTGTGGTCCAGTTATCTCGTGCGTGTCTATTCGTGGAAACTCATTCTCGCCAAAGAAGGCGTTCTGACATGGTTCTTTGAGCTCTTTCGATTGGACGGGGTACTGGAGGCAATTCTTGCCGTGCCGACCATTGGAGGACCATCGCTTTCCGTTTCACTCTACGGCACATTTCTCGCGTTCGTGTACGTGTGGCTGCCGTACATGATTATCCCCACGTACACCGCATTGGAACGAGTGCCGCGTTCAATGTTGGAAGCATCCGCCGATTTGGGCGCGCGTCCTTTGCAAACGTTTGCGCGCGTCATTTTGCCGCTCGCGTTTCCGGGCGTTGTCGCTGGTTCCATTTTCACATTTTCGCTCACACTGGGCGATTACATCATCCCGGGCGTACTCGGCAATTCCGCGTTTTTCATCGGGCAAGTTGTTCTCACACAACAAGGCACTGCGGGCAACATTCCCCTCGCCGCTGCGTTCACCGTGGTTCCCATGCTCATTATGTTTATCTATCTGTACATCGCAGGACGGCTCGGCGCGTTTGACGCATTGTGAGTCGCGCGTTGCGAATCGCACATCACCCAATCACCAAATCACCCAATCGCTCCATCTCTCCATCTCACCATGCTCACTCGCACCAAACCATCACAGCCCTTTGCCTCGCGCGCGCCGCTCGGTTTGAAAATTCTCGTCGCGTTTGTGCTGATGTTTCTGTACTGTCCGTTCGGGATTATTCTTTTGTATGCCTTTAACATCGAAGAATCTGCGTTCACGTTCCCGCCGCCGGGTCTCACGCTGGATTGGTTCCGTGTAGCATTGTTCGACCGCCCGGATATTTTTCCGCCGCTGATTCTTTCGCTCCAGGTCGCGCTCATTGCAACCGCCATCGCATTGGTGTTGGGTTCCCTCATTGCCTTGGCAATTTCGCGCGCAAAATTTTTCGGACGCGAAGCGATTACGTTTCTCGTCATTCTGCCCATTGCGTTACCCGGAATCATCACAGGCATTTCCCTGCGTTCCGCGTTCGGATTGTTGGGGATTGATTTTTCGTTTTGGACAATCGTTGTTGGACACGCGACGTTTTGCATCGTCGTCGTGTACAACAACGTCATTGCCCGTTTGCGGCGCACGGCAAAATCGCAAATGGAAGCATCCGCCGATTTGGGCGCGGACAGTTTTCAAACGTTTCGCTATATTGTGCTGCCCGCGATTGGCACTGCATTATTGGCAGGCGGCATGTTGGCATTCGCACTTTCCTTTGATGAAGTGATTGTCACTACGTTCACTGCCGGACAACAAAACACGCTGCCCATTTGGATCTACAGTCAACTTGTGCGCCCGCGCCAGCGTCCCGTCACAAATGTTGTCGCGGTGTTTGTCATCGCGTTGACGTTCATTCCAATTCTCATCGCGCAGCGCCTCACGCAGGACACCAACGAATGACCCTCTCGATTTGCCGCCAGACCTGTGGGGGCATTTTTTTTGCAGTTTGCAACTTGTAGGAATACCCGAAACGCTTATAATTGCTGGAATTCCATCCGGAGGTATCCGCTTGCCCAAGTTTGGCATTTTGGTCATTGCATTGCTAGGCATTCTGCTCTTGCCCCGCGTCGCCGCGGCAGACGAGTGCGCCGTCCGTCCTATTTTTTCCCAAGCGCCGCGCGCCGATTTGTTATTGTCAAATCCCCCCTTGTGTTCGAGCGCGGCAAACGTTCCTGACGCGCCGGAAGGTCAGGTCATCGGCGAAGGCATCATTTATCTGTACGCGAACGATGAAGCCAAATACAGCTCGTTGAACAATGTCCTCCACGCGATTCGCGAACTTGAAGGCACGTACATTTATCCCGGCGAAACATTTTCGTTCAATCAAGCCGCCAACCTCTTGGAAAATGTCATCCCTTATGACCTCGGTCCCGATGTTCGCAACAACCTCGTCAAAGCCGGCGGCGTATGCATGGTCTCGACAATGGTGGCAACGGCGGCGCACGACGCGGGATTGCCGTTTGTGGATGCACGGGGCAAAATTATTCCCCGCCCCGTTCCGCACAGCCGCTTTTACAAGTACTATCATCAAGTGAATCGCATCAAAAACCGCGCCGTGACAATCACCGAAGCAGCCGTAGCAATCAAACGGGATACGTTGGACATGCCGTGGCAGACTGTTCTCGACCTGAGGTTCATTAACAACACCGGACGCGTTCTGGTTCTCCACTTTGAACCATCGTTCACGGTGGACGATTTGAATCTCGCAACCCCGTTCGGACTCATCCAAGAAAATCACACGTTAAAAGTGGAACTGCGCGCCGTGCCGAGTGGATTGGATGCGTGGACGTACCGGCTCGACCGGTTGTCGCTGCGTTGAGTCGAATCGCGATGCAAAACCGGCGGGTGGCAACGCGCGAACGCGTAGCTGCCCGCTTTCTTTTTTGTCACAATCTTCAAGTTCCCTAATTTCCCTTGGTTCCCTTTGCATGGCGAGCAATCGAAACAAGTGAAATCACAATTCCATCCTGCTCTTAGGAGTCCTGCATGTCTCTCGACCCGCAGTGGATTCGTTCCCATTTCCCCTCTGTCCATTCTTCCGAGACCCTCTTTCTCGACAATCCCGGCGGCACCCAAGTCACACAATCGGTAATTGATGCCATCTCGAATTATTTTCTGACCGCGAACGCAAATCACGGCGGCGTTTTCCCCACCAGCGAACGCAGCGACGAAATCGTGCATCACGCGCGCAGCGCGTTCGCCGATTTCCTCAATGCCGCGCACCCCGAAGAAATCGCGTTCGGTCCGAATATGACGACGCTCACATTTCTCGTGTCGCGCGCGTTGGGACGCTGGCTCAACGCGGGCGATGAAATCATCGTCACGCAATTGGACCATGACGCGAATGTTGCGCCGTGGGTCGCCTTGGAAGAACGCGGGGTGGTGATTAAACGCGTGGACATTCACGCGGATGATTGCACGCTCGACATGAGCGACTTTGAAAAACATCTTTCAAACAAAACGCGCATCGTCGCGGTTGGTCTCGCATCGAACGCGGTGGGTTCAGTGAATCCCGTTCGCACGATTGCGGATTTGGCGCACATGGCAGGCGCGTTCGTGTACGCTGATGCGGTCGCGTACGCGCCGCATTATCCGCTCGATGTGCAAGCATTGAACGTAGATTTTCTCGCGTGTTCGGCGTACAAATTTTACGGACCGCACTTGGGAATTTTGTACGGCAAGTATGAACATTTGGAACGTTTGCAAGCGTACAAAGTGCGTCCGGCTGAAAATGTTCCGCCACATAAATTTGAAACCGGCACGCAGAGTTTTGAAAGCATCGCGGGCGCGGCAGCCGCCGTCAATTATCTCGCGTCCGTTGGAGAAAAATTTGGCGCGCCTTTCGCAAATGATTACGCGCAATTTCAAGGACGCCGCTTGCATTTGAAAACCGCGCTGCGCGCCACACAAACGTACGAGAAAAATTTATTCATTCGCTTGATGAACGGCTTGCGCGACTTACCGCGAGTTCGGATTTACGGCATCACCGAGTACGCGCGTTTCGATTATCGCGCGCCGACTGCCGCGTTTAATTTTGACGGACAACATCCGCGCGATGTTGCGGCGAAATTGGGCAAACAAAACATCAATGTGTGGGACGGAAATTATTACGCGCTGTCGTTGATGGAACGTTTGGATTTGGAAGCCGCAGGCGGCGCAGTGCGAATCGGTCTGGCGCAGTACAATATGGCGGAGGAAATTGATAGAGTGTTAGAGGCGTTGAATAGAATCGCACAAGGGAAATAAGGGAAATTGGGGAACTCGCGTTCCCCGATTTCCCTTATTTCCCTGTTTTTCTCCATGTCTCAACTCATCGAATGCGTCCCCAACTTTTCCGAAGGACGCCGTCCTGAAGTTTTGGACGAAATCGTGAACGCGATGCTCGCGACGGGCGTGCTGCTGCTTGACCGCGAAATGGATGCGAGCCACCATCGCGCAGTGGTGACGATTGCGGGCGAACCCGACGCGGTGGCAGAGGCAGCATTTCGCGGCTGTGAACGCGCGGCGCAGTTGATTGACCTCGAAACGCATCGCGGCGAACACCCGCGCATGGGCGCGACGGACGTGATTCCCTTCATTCCAATTCGGAATGTGACGATGGATGAATGTGTGGCGCTCGCACGGCGCGTCGGCGAACGAATCGGGCGCGAGTTGGACATTCCCGTGTATTTGTACGAACGCGCCGCGACGCGTCCCGAACGCCGCGATTTGGCGTACGTGCGGCGCGGCGAATACGAAGCGATTCGCGACGACATAACCAAGCATCCCGAACGCGAACCGGATTTCGGTCCGCGCCGCGTCGGCAAAGCAGGCGCGGTGGCGGTCGGCGCGCGTCCGTTCTTGATTGCTTACAATGTGAATCTCGATACGCGCGATGTTCAAATCGCCAAAAATATTGCAAAAATTACGCGCGAAAAAGGCGGCGGCTTGCCTTCGGTGAAAGCGTTGGGCTTTGCGCTGGAGGACCAAGGCATTGTCCAGGTTTCGATGAATCTCACCGATTTCAACGTGACGGGCATGTTGACTGCGTTTCAACACGTCCGCGCGGAAGCAGAAAAACGCGGTGTGCGCGTCATCGGCAGTGAATTGGTGGGACTTGTGCCGCTTGAAGCACTAGCGCAAATCGCGCGTGACGCGTTGTTGTTGGAAGGATTCAGTTCGCAACAAGTGATTGAAGTAAGATTGGCTGAACAATCAAACCAATAAGCGTTCCCCAATTTTGGGAGACAAAGGTCACTTGACGCCAGCACCAAGCGCGTTAGAATAAGGATGTAGTGAGTAGGACAAATTTGTGCGATGGAGTTCATCGCCTTTGTCTCACTGCTTTGAGGGAGTTACAAAAATGAATCCTTTATTTTCCGTCGCGCTGTTTTGGGCAGTTCTGCTTTTTGCAATGACGCTCTTTGGAATCGCCTGCATCAAGTGTGGTGTCTATACATCGGGCAGTCACACCAACCAAGCCACACTTGAGCTTTAACAGCCACCATAAACAAAAAACCGCACTCACGTGCGGTTTTTTTTAGTCAGCTGTGCGGACGATTTCGCCGCGTTTGATGACAGTCTGAATCGGATTCGTCCCATACCGATACGCGATATAGCGATAATCGGGAACATCCGCAATCAACACATCCGCGATTTTTCCCACTTGCAGCGAACCAACGCGTTCGCCAACACCAGACGCGTATGCCGCGTTCAACGTCGCCGCGACAATTGCTTCCGCCGTCGTCAATTTTTCATAGCGCGTCGCCATCGCCAAAATCATCGGCAAGGATTCACACCAACTCGTGCCGGGATTCAAATCACTGCCCAACGCGACGGGAACATTTTCCTCGATGAATGCGCGCCCGTTTGCAAAATCCGTTTTCCCCAAGCCGAACGTCGTTCCCGGCAGCAGCACCGCAATCACATTCGCGTCCGCGAGCAATTTCATTTCATCGCGCCGCGTCACCATCAGATGGTCTGCGCTCACTGCGCCGAGCTCTGCCGCCAACGCCGCGCCGCCCAAATTCGCGAATTCGTCCGCGTGAATTTTGAGCGGCATGTTCAATTCGCGCGCGCGTTCCAAAATTCTCCGCGATTGTTGTACATCAAACGCGCCATCATCGCAAAAGACATCGCAAAACAAATTTCGAATTTCGAATTTCGAATTTCGAATTGCTGGCAGCATCTCCTCCACCACCACATCCACAAACTCGTCCGCGCGTCCGCGATATTCTTCGGGAATCGCATGTGCGCCGATGAACGTGGGAATCAAATCAATTGGATGGGTCGCGTCAAGCGTATAAATCGCTTGCAGCAATTTCAATTCCGTCGCGGTGTCGAGTCCGTATCCCGTTTTCGCTTCGACTGTGGTTGTGCCGTACAGCAACATCCTATCCAAACGCGCGCGCGTTTCGCTAATGATTTGTTCGAGCGACGCGGCGCGGGTGGCGCGTACCGTGTTCATGATGCCGCCGCCCGCTTTTAGCAAATCCAAATAACTCGCGCCGCGCAGCCGCATTTCAAATTCATTCGCGCGGTCACCGGCAAAAGCGACGTGCGTGTGCGCGTCCACAAAACCGGGCAGCACAATTTTGCCTTGCGCGTCGAATTGTGTTGTTTCGTTCGTCGCCAGCGCGCGAATTTCCTCACTCGCACCGACCGCGACGATTTTTTCATCACGAATCGCGAGCGCGCCATTTGCGATGATGCCCAACTCGCTTTGGGTTTCACCGCGTTTCGGCGCATCGCCCGCAATCGTCAAGAGCTGCGCGGCGGAATGAACAATCAAGTCCATAGAGTCAACGCTTGAACAAAACTTCGGTGCGGTCCATCGCTTTCGGCAAAACATTCTCCAATTTGTCGTACCCGTGAAACGCGCGTTCGATTTCTTCTCCCGCAATTTCCTCAATCTGGGGCCACTGAATCAAAACGGGAAATGAGCGCGCGTGCGCGAGTTCGTCTATGAACACGCGGCTGTTTTTGGGAACGTCGCCCGATTGTAAAAACGCTTCCGATTCCGCGACGGCGCGCAATGTTGGCATGATGCGCCCCGATTGCGCAAGAATCGTTTGCCCTTCCGCCGAACTCGCAAACTCGATGAGTTTCCACGCGCGGTCTTTTTTGCCGCTTGCGAGCGGAAGACAATACGCTTCGGCTTGGAGTACATTTGCTTGCGTTTTGTGACGCGGCAGCGGCGCAATATCCCAGTCAAATTCGGTATTGTCCCGATACAAGCCGACGCCGCGGCGTTGATTGATAAACATCGCAATCGTCCCATTCATAAAACGCGATTCGAACGATTCGATAATTTCATCGTCGGGGCTGGGTACGACGCGATGTTTGTTTTGCAAATCCACCACCCACTGCAGCGCTTCTTTGACAGCGGGACTGTCAAAGGTAAAGCGCGTCGGGCGCTTTAGATTGTCGAAAATTTCGGCGTCGTTCTGCCAAATGAATGGCGAGAGCCGCAGCAAATCGCCTTCGGTACCCAAACCAAAGACATCATTTTTCCCGTCGCCGTTCGTATCATGCGACAATTGCTGCGCGGTTTTGAGAAAATCGTCCCATGTCCAATCGGCGCGCGGGTACGACACCTTCGCAATGTCAAAAAATTCTTTGTTGTAATACACCACCAACGGCGACGCCGTTTGCGGAATGCACATCAATTGTCCGCGCACGCGAAACGGTTCCAGCGCCTGCGAAAAAAAATCGGACTCGCTCAGCACCGTACTTTTTTCAAGGTACGGTCCAAGCGGTGCAAGCATGTTCCGCAACCCGTAAAATCCATAACGGCGATTGTTCAACAACACCACATCCGGCGGGTCGCCGACGGAAAAATCGCCTGCAATCTTTTCGCGGTACGCGAATTGATTTGGAATGATGTCGAGTTCCACGCGCGTGTCGGGATTCTTGGCTTCGAACACCTCTACCAATTTTTGATACGCTTCCCGCTCCACCGCGTCGCCGTACACCGCGAATGCGATGGTATTCGGCAAACGCGTCTGGTACGGCGTCGGGCTTGGGTCCGGCACATCGGTTGAAGGTGCAATTGTCGGCGCGGGGCGCGTCAAAATTCGTGTTGGCGTCGGCGTGCGGCACGCGCTCACGATGACCACACAACACAATAACAAAACAATCACTTGCGAACGAAACATTACAACGCTTCTCCTCACGGTAACTGAATCTTGAACAATTCAAGCGCGACTTGAATAAGCGGCGCAATCAAGATCGCGGGCGTAAAATTCGCCACGCGAATTTTTTTCAAATCCAACAGCAGCAGGGAAATTCCGATAACGACTGCCCCGCCCGTCGCGGTCATTTGAACAATCCACGGCGTCTCGCGCGTAATCACGCCGAGCGAAGAACCCACCAGCATCGCCAGCAGCGCGATGCCGCCTTGCACGAGCAACACCGTCACCGCCGCGAATGCGACGCCGATGCCCAGTGTGGACGCGAACGCGAGTCCGGCAAACATATCAAGCAGTGATTTAATCGCGAGCAAACGATTATCGCCAATCAGTCCATCTTGAATCGAACCGAGAATCGTCATCGGTCCAACGCAAAACACCAACGACGCGGTTACAAATCCTTTTGTAAAATTGCCCGCCTCTTCGCCGCGCGAAAATTTTGCTTCGAGCCATTTTCCTAACGCGTTCAATTTGCCGTCCACATCCATCAACTCACCGACGATGCCGCCAATCAGCAGACTGAACAACACAATCAATGCGTTTCCGGTAATTGCCATGCTCACACCGACAATCAGTGTCATAATTCCGAGCGCCGCCATCACCGTTTGACGCACGCGTTCAGGAAACCGCGAACCGAGCAACACGCCAATCGACGCGCCAATCAAAACCGTGACCACGTTGAGGAGGGTGCCTGTCATTTTGTTTATCCACGAATAACACGAATGGTAATGATAGTTTTCTTTTTGATTCGCGTTATTGGTGTTATTCGTGGATTCTCAAGATTTCAATTTTCCCACCACCGGAAATTTATGAAACACCAAATCACTGTGCGGCGCTTCGGCGATTTCATCGGTCAAATCCTGTCCCGCAAAATGCAAATCGCGATGCAGTCCCGTGCGCCAAAACGAACTCGTCGTCACATCGTACACCAAACCTTTGTATGCAATGTATACCGGATTCTTGCGCGACGAGCCATCACACTTGCGTAATTCTTGAATCGAAATCTCGCGCAGTTCACCCCCCTCTCCTTGTGAAGGAGAGGGGTTGGGGGTGAGGTTGATGAGACTCATACAACCACCCGCGATTTCGCCAACGCGTTTTCAATTTCTTCGCGCGCATGCGGATTCAAATCCGCGAACGCGTGCAGCAATCCAAAATTTCCCGCTTGCATCATGTCGCCGTAGGGGACTGCCAAGTACGGACTCAATTCCGAATGTAACAGCATCGAACGGCGCGGACCCGTTACGGCGAGAAAATCCAACGACTGCGCGCGCGCATCAAACAACACCGCGCCGTGTCCTTGGGAATAAAAAACGGCGTCGTTCGTCAGCGTGCCGTTTGCAAGTTCGCGCAAAAAATGTTCGAGCTGTGCTTGTTTCAGTTCACCCGTGTGATGTTCAAACACGCCCGAAATTTCGCCGTCGGTGAAACGGAACGCGAGCGCGTGAAAATTACCAATGTTGGCAATCAACGCGTTTTTGTGCTGCGCGACGAAATCGTCGTCCAACGCGCCGCGCACTGCCGCAGGCGCGGTGTCCATCACAAGTAGGGGCGAGCCCTTGTGGCTGCCCTCAAGACTATCCGCCACCGCGCGCATTCGCGTCAAGCGTTCGGGAATGTCATCGCGCATGAACGCAAAGCCCGAAAGTTTGCCCGTCGCGCGAATCCGTTCCGCCAAAAACTCGAAACGAAACGCGCGGTCACTCACGTCCGGCGGCGCGTTGCCGTGGTCAAACACCGCGACGGCGATGGCATCATATTCCAATTCAACGCCGAACGCGTGAAACGCGCGTTGTATGGCTTCCAAGTCCACATCGCGCAAAACAACGCGTGTCGCGTCGAGATTCGCGCCTTCGTCATCACCCACCACATGAATCCCCATCGCCTCTACCTTGTCGAGTTCGTCGTTGAAACTCAACGCCGCGTCACGCGTCGCAAAAATGGGCAGACCCGCGCGCGCGTGGTCTTCGGCAGCCCAATTGCTCGGACCGCCGCCCATAATCGTTCCCGTCAGCAAAATCGCGTCGCCGCGTTTCGTCGCCGCGCGGATTTGGTTCGCGACGAGAACGGTGGGCGAAGGCATCACGAGCTTGAGACAATTTTCGATTTCGGTGGTGGAATCGAACAGCAGGATATCTTGCGTGCCGGTGCCGATGTCAATGCAGAGAATTTTCATGCGTGATTCGCTGGTGCGCTTTTTGCAAAATGGCGCGCGCGTTTTCGTACTCGATGAGTTCGAGGGCTTGCGCGCAAGTCACCCAGCGCGCGTCTTGATGTTCCCACGAAATTTTGTGCGCGCGCGATTTGGCTTCGCCAAGAAAATAGATTACTTGTTTTTTGACCGGCGCGCCATCGTGCTTGTGACGATAAAAGTATTGAATCGTTTCGCGAAAGTTTGAGACGAGGGAAATTGCGAGACCCGTTTCTTCGCGCACTTCGCGCAGTGCCGCGTCCTCTTCACGCTCGTGCGCGTCAATCAACCCTTTTGGAAATTCCCAATGGTTCGCGCGCAGCAAAAGGTACTCGATGTCCTTGCCGCGATGAAAAACGACAGCGCCCGCCGATTTTTCAAGAACGAGTTTGGGTTTGGCAGAGTTGGCTGGCTTGTTTTTTACAGAGCGAGTTGTTTTCGCAGGCACGGCGTCATTATACCCAAAAAAAGAACAGGAGCGTTTTTGACGCGGCGCGTCATACGCTCCTGTTGCCGTACCAAGCATCAAGGCAAAGTTACAAATCAAAGCGCACGTTCGGCATTCGCAAATCCGCGCTGCCGCCGTTCGCGGGCAGGGTGTTCAAGGCGGTCAATACCTTGTTCAAATCCGCGCCGCGTTCGCGCACCGCGTCGGCGAGCGTGCCGTTTTCGTCCACCGCGCAGCTCGCGCAGCCGCCGATGTGAAATGCCGCTAACACCGTTTCCGCGCGCGGTTCGATTTCGTATAAACGCGTCAAGGTGGTGTTCGGGTCAAAGCGGAGTTTGCCCGTCGCTTGCTGAACGGCAAGGTCAAGCGCGGCAATTTTCGCTTCAACCTGCTCCTGCTGCACCCGCTGTTCTTGGCGCGTTTCGTACAATGTCGTTTGTAAGCGGTCCAGTTTTGTTGTGATGCTGTTGATATCTTGGCGCGCGCGCCGCGCGAAGAAAATGGCGATGGCGGCTAAAAGAATGGCAGCAATTTCGAGAACAGGCATTTTCGATTCCTTTGGTATGATTTGGGCGGATTCTAAGACAAAAGAGGGAATGGGTCAACGCGTCGGGTTTTATGAACTTTTGACGTTTGAGAGTTGACAGTGTGTTATAATTTTTCGACGGAATTTTTTATGCGCGATTCGTTTGACAGAGAAATTCATTACTTGCGCGTGTCGTTGACCGACCGCTGTAATTTTCGGTGCGTGTATTGTATGCCCGAAAAAGGCGTCGTGTTTCATCCGCACGCACATCATTTAAGCGACGATGAGCTGGTGCGGATAATTCGCATCATGTCCACGCTCGGCTTTGACCGCATTCGCTTGACGGGCGGCGAGCCGACCGTGCGCCCGAACCTTGTGCCAATTGTGGAACACATCGCGGCAATTCCCGGAATTAAAGAAATCGCGATGACGACGAATGCGCTGCGTTTGGAAAAAATCGCGGAACCGCTCGCGCGCGCCGGACTGAATCGCGTCAACATCAGCATTGACACCCTCGACGCGGAACGTTTCACGAAAATCACGCGGTTCGGAAAATTGGAATCGGTGTGGCGCGGCATTTTCGCGGCAGAACGCGCGGGACTGACGCCCATCAAATTGAATTCGGTGATTGTGCGCGGCTATAACGAAGAGGATATTGTTGACCTCGCGCGTTTGACGCTCGACCACGCGTGGGATATGCGGTTTATCGAAATGATGCCGCTTGGCTCGATTGCGGAGTTTCAGGTTGAAAGCATTGTGACAGCGGAAGAAATGCAAGCGCGCGTACAGGATGCGTTGGGCGAATTGATTCCGCTTGAATGGAATGGACACGACCCCGCGCGTCCGTATAAATTACAAGGCGGTCGGGGCACGCTCGGTTTTATCAGTTCCGTCAGCGCGCCGTTTTGCGAAGGGTGTGACCGTGTGCGTCTAACCTCGGATGGACGGTTGCGCTTGTGTTTGCTGCGCGATGATGAGGTGGAATTGTTGGAGCCGATTCGGAACGGCGCAAGCGATGCCGAGCTGCGCGAATTGATTGGGCGCGGAGTCTACAACAAACCCTGGGGACATGGACTCGCGAACAATGTCATTGCAGAGTCGAGAATTATGAGCCAAATTGGCGGCTAGCCGATTTTGGCAATTTATGGTGATTGACAAAACACGGAATCTCATTAGTATACGTTCAGCGGTAGTTTTCGAGAACCCTACCAAGCGCGGCGTCGACAACAGAAACTGTTGCTGGGGCTGTGACGGAGAGACGAGACAAGAAAATGATGACACAAACAAAGCCGGTTCCCACAATCAGCGATTTGCCTGTGACCCCCGAAGCAACCGAGATTGTGGAACTGACGCCACTCGCCGCCGAAAAATTGCGCGCGATTATGCAAGAGAAAAATTTGACCACGCACGGCTTGCGCGTCTTTATCGCAGGCGGCGGCTGTTCCGGTTTCCAATACGGCATGGCATTTGAAAATCAGATGGAAGACGGCGACATGGTCTTTGAATCCAAAGGCGTGCGTCTCTATGTCGACCAGGCGAGCGCGATGTATTTGGAAGGCGCGTCGGTGGACTATGTGGATTCCTTGATGGGCGGCGGCTTTCGCATCGAAAATCCGAACGCGGTCTCTACATGCTCGTGCGGACAATCGTTCAGCGCGGGCGCGGGCGACGGCGCACAGGCAGGACACAGCCACGCGCATTCGCACGGCGGCGGCTGCGGCTGCGGCCATCACTAAGCCATCTTGGAGGCGAGTACGTTGTAGCGTGCATCACCGCCATTGGTAACACTGTAATTTGTAACACTGCCAAGTTTTACACTGCCAAGTGTAACAATCAAGAGGGTCATACATGCGTGTGACCCTCTTGATTTTAGAGAACGCACAAAATTTCAAGCGGAAAATAGGAATGAAGAGTCACATCGTGGCGCTTGTCGCCATTTTTTTATGTATGTTTGGATTGAGCGTGAGCGTATCCCGTACCGGTTGGTTTTCCCCCGCCAGCGCCGCGCCCTTACTCTTGAATACCGCAACGCCAACGCCATCAAGCACACCAACCGAAACGCCAACAGAAACTGCTACCACCACACCCACCTCGACAGAAACCCCGACCGCTACCGCAACTCTGGACCCTTGCACGGAAAAGCCCGCCAAGCCAAAACTGCTCAAGCCAAAGAACGGCGCGAAATTTCCATACAATATCGGGAACCTGCGGTTGCGCTGGCAGAAACCCGATTGTGTAACGCACTTTCAACTCAAGATTACGATGGATGCCCGCGTCGGCAATCGCATCGTCTACAAGAAAAGGTTACAGAACCCAAGTTTCGTTTTCAAAAACACTCCAGCGGGGCACACGTTCTATTGGTTTGTCCGCGCGTGCAACGACGCGGGCTGCACCAAAAGCCGTGTCTGGAATTTTGTCGTCGCCGCAAACAATCCGCGCCCTACTTCAACGCCACAGCCAACTTCAACGCCTGCGGCAGACCCGCCCTCAAGATTTGGCAATTACCAAGGTCCGGGCGTCTATCTCAACAGCCACGAACCGGTTTACTATTTTGATTGCAGCACCAAGTGGGTGCAAATGGGCGATATTATTTTGATGATTGCCGATGGTCTCGAACCCAATGAACCGGTGGATACATTCGCGTACGAGATTTCATCCGAAGTGCGCTCGATGACCGCGTTTTACATTGCGGATTCAAATGGTCAAGTCCGCACTGCCATCAATACCAGCGCGTGGCCCGGCGGACACTTTCACGTCTTGTTCGACGGCAGAAAGAGCGGCATCTCGCGCTGTGGACATTTTGATTTGGATAAAGGTCCGGCATAGGAGCGCGTCTCTACACGAACGAGTGAGAGGAATCCGCTGCGCGCGGATTCCTCTTTTTTGTTTTGTGCTATAGTTGCGCAAGCCACCAAATCGGTTCCGCTTTTTGGCATAACGTTTGCGGATGGCTTTTAACGGCCTTCATGTCCTCCCCGACTCATTCTTTTCTTTTCACGCGCGTTCGCGTTGCAGTTTTGCATGTGCCGCTTGGTGTGTGGCTATTTCTCTTTGTATGGCTCTGGCACGGCATCTTGCTCAATTCCGGCAACCTGACCGAATTCAATTTGCAGCAAATTGGTGTGGAGGCGATTGTCGAGCGCAGCCAATTTTTTATCGAAGGTTCGCGCACGCCGCAACTGCAGCCGCAAGGCGATGTGTTTGCGTACAACGGACACTTGTATGCGGCGAAACAGCCGGGACAATTTCTGTTTGGCGCAGTCGTCTACTTTGTGCTGCACGCGCTCGGCTTGACCTATCTGCATCAATTCCTGCTGACCTCTGCGTTGGTGACGTGGTTCACTTCGGGACTTGTCACCGCGTTCGCCGCCGTTGTTGTGTACAAATTTGCGAGCGCGTTATCCCCGCGTGAAACGTCGCACAAGTGGGCAGTTGCGATTGCGCTCACGTTTGCATTGGCGACGACGGCAGCCGCGTATGCAGGCATCGCGCATCACGACGCGCTCGCGTCAGGATTTCTCATCGGCGCGTTCTATATGATGTTTAGCAGTACGCGTGTGAAACGCGCGCGTGCTAGTGAAAATCGCGCGCTCCTGGCTGGCGCGTTGCTGGGCTTGACGCTCACAACTTCTGTGCTGCCGTTTTTCATGACGCTCGTTGCCGCGCTCTATTTTCTTTCACTGCGACAATGGCACACCGTGCCCTTTTTTGTCGGCGGCGGATTGCTGGGCATCGCGCCATTGTTGTGGTACGACGCGGTGAATTTCGGCAATCCCTTGCTCTTGCCAAATTTCGCGGGCAATTTTTCCGACACATTTTTTTATTTGGACGCGGAAAATTTTTTCGCCAAAATTTCGTTCTACGCAACACAGCTCACGCTGTACGTTCCACTTTTTTGGTTCGGCTTGGCGGGCTGGCTGTGGCTTCCGAAAACATTTCGCCGCGAGCAGTTCGCCGCGTTGGGAATGCTCGCCGCGCTCGGCGCGTACATTCTCAACATTAACACCACCGGCGGTTGTCAATACGGACCGCGTTATGTGCTGCCCGCGATGCCGTTCGCCGCGCTCGGTCTGATGGGCTTGAGTTATGTTTCTTTGCGCCCACTGCGCCTCGCGCTTGGCATCGGCGCGTTGGGCGCGGGAATCGCTTCGTTTGTACTCAATTCGATTGGGGCATCGTACGGTGCGATGTTTTGCAATTTGCAAAATTATGCGGTCTGGGAATATCTCGCCGCCGCGCAGCGCGGAAATTTTTTGACGTATCCCCTCGCAATCTTTTTACTTGTCCCGTTTCTTTTTTGTTCAATCGGACTCGCGCTCGCGTTGTTCGCGCCGCCGCGCGTGGAACAGCCGACGTTCGATTGGGCAACACGCGCGCAAACTTTTCTTGCGCGTTTCCATTTTCTGGTAACGCCAAACGCGCTCTTGCTTGTCATTCTCGCGTTTGCATTTTTTTTGCGCGTCTATCGCATCTGGGAAATTCCCCCCGCGCTGTGGTACGACGAAGCGTTTTATGGAATTGACGCACAGCGCGTGCTGCAAGGCAATTTCCAAATTTTTTTCGCGCAGAACGGCGGACGCGAACCGCTCTTTGTTTACTTGCAAGCGCTCGCGCTCGCGGTGTGGGGAAACGCCGATTGGGTGCTGCGCGTTGTTCCCATCGGCGCGGGAGTTGCCACTGTCGCGCTGATGTATCCGTTGGGGCGCGTGTTTTTTGGAGCGACGACGCGCGGGCGCGCTGTCGGACTCGTGGCGGCCGCCGCGCTCGCAGTCTCGTTTTGGCACGTCTCGTTCAGTCGCATGGGACTGCGCGTGATTTTGCTCCCGTTTGTCAGCGCGATAGTGATGTATTTTTTTTGGCGCGGCTGGCAAGCAGGACGGCGGCGCAATTTCGTGTACAGCGGCATCGCGTTGGGTTTGGCGATGTACACCTATTTGGCGGCGCGCGCGCTGCCGTTGGTTTTGTTTTTCTTTAGCGTGCTTTGGTTTTTAATAACTCGCACAGCATCACAAAACAACGCGGCTCTCGCGTCGCGCCGTGTCGCTGCCAACAGCATCCTCGTGTTTGGCGTCGCGTTTGTGGTTGCGCTCCCGTTGCTGGCGCAGTTCGCGCTGCATCCGGCAGATTTTTTTGGACGCGCAGAATATGTTGCGCTCGTCGCGGATAACAATATCGAGACGAACGCGTCGGGCGCCCGGCTCGCCAACATTGCAGAAAACGCGCGGCGCGTGGCAGGCATGTTTTTTCTGCAAGGCGACATGAACCCGCGTCACAATCTGCCGGGGCGTCCCGCGCTCGACGCTGTAGCCGCGTTCGGTTTTCTCGTCGGCATCGTTGTCGGAATTGTGCGCGCCCGACGCGAACCGATATATCTCTTGCTTTTTCTTTGGCTCGCGGCAATGCTCGCCGCTTCCGTTTTGAGTACGGAAGCGCCTCATTTTTTGCGAACGCTCGGCGCGCTGCCGCCTATCATGTTGTTGCTCGCAGAGGGTCTGACGCGCGTGTGGCACAAATTTTTTCCAACGCGTTCGTTTGGCTGGCTCGCCCTGACAGTGTTGGCTTTTGGAGGCATCACAACGTTTCACGATTATTTTCAAATCTGGTCGAACTTGCCTGCGGTCTCGCAGCAAGCATTTGATACGCAAGGAAAATTTCTTGCCGCGCGCGTCTTGCGCGAAACCGAACGCGCGGATGTGCTGTTCCCGCTGCGCCTTTACGGGCGTTCCACAATTCAATTCTTGCTGCATAATGACTTGGCGCGCGTGCAATCGTACACGCCCCAAGACGCGCCGATGAAACCTCTGGTCATTCTGACCGCGCAAGGCGCGCAAGACAAGCAGTGGGTCTTGGTGAAACGCGACGCGCGAGCCGACGGCACTGTCTATTTTCCCGACATGATTCAAAACCTCGCCAAGCTTGCGAACGCGGAACCGCAAACAATCGAAGGATACAAACGCGCGCGCGTCGGGCAAATCATTCCCCTACGCAATCGCGCGCGAACGCAGCTCCGCGCGCCCGCGCCAACACAACGCGTTGACGCGAATTTTGGCAACCTACTCAAACTCGTCGGCGCGGACATCCTGCCGCAGCGTGCGATGCCGGAGCAAACGGTTGAAGTCGCGTTGTATTGGCAGCCCTTGTCAGATTTGGAACGCGATTATCAAATGTCTTTGCAAGTCATGGACGGAGCGGGACAGGTGTACGGCGAATGGCGCGCGGAACCGATTTTTGGTTTTTACAACACGGGTTTGTGGAAGCGCGATGTCATCGTCACCGATTTGTATCCGCTGCGCGTCCCCGCCGATATGCCAACAGGCGAGTATCACATTTTCGTCAGTGTGATGGACATGGCACAAGAACGCTTGCAACTTGTCGACGCGCGCGACAACAAACTCGAGATTGGAACATTCACCGTAACCGCGCCATGACAAGTTTCTTGCTTGATGAAAAATATCGCGCGTGGTGGCTCGTCGGCGCGCTTTTCGCGCTCGCGCTGCCCGCGACGTTTCCGTTGTGGCAGACCGATTTTATTTTCACCGCCGATTCGCCATTGCACTTGTGGCGCGTGTACGAATTGGACCGCGCGCTGCGGCAAGGTGTTATTTATCCGCGCTGGGCGCCCGATTTGTATTTCGGCTACGGCTATCCTCTCTTTAATTTTTATCCGCCGCTCTCGTACTATCTTGCCGAGACGCTCCACGTATTCGGATTCGACATTGCTGCCGCTATCAAAATCGTGTTCGCCCTTTCCATTTTTTTGGCGGCGGGTGGAATGTTTTTGTTGGCGCGCGACGTGTACGCGAACGCGTTTGCAAATTCGAACCAAGAAATTCTGGCAGGACTGCTGTGTGCTGCCGCGTACGTGTATTCCCCGTACCTGCTGCTCGACATTTACACACGCGGCGCGCTTGCCGAAGCGCTGGGCATGGCGGTCTTGCCGTTGTTCGTGTGGGCAATGCGGCGCGTTTTCACGCAGCCATCCGTCGCGCACGCGTTGACGACGGGCATCATTGGCGCGGCATTTTTCACAAGTCACAATCTCACCGCGTTTTTCGCCGCGCCCGCGCTCGCCGGTTTCGTCCTGGTCAAATTGTTCACGGTACGGGAACGCGCGCGCGCCTTGTTGCTGCTCGCGCTGGCGCTAGCCGTCACATTAAGTTTGAGCGCGTTCTATTGGCTCCCCGCGACGACGGAACTCGCGTGGGTAACAATCGGACAGCCCGACGCGCGTCATGCCGAATTGCTTCGTACGATGTCGGAACATTTTCAACCTCTCGCGCGCGCAATCCAAACGCAGTGGTTCTATGAATATCCCGAAGGTCCGTTTCCGTTGAGTTTGGGTTCGCTGCTGCTTGGGGGGGGGGGCTTGCTCGGCGCGTTCGTTTGGTTAAAAAAATCCGCGCGCGCCGAGTTGTTGTATTGGAGCATCGTCGCGCTGTTGACCATTTTTTTGCTCACCGACGCGTCGCGTGAGGCGTGGCTCGCGTTTCCGTCATTGTGGGTGATTCAATTTCCCTGGCGGCTCACCGTGTTGATTGCGCTTGCGACCGCGTTGGCATCCGGCGGCTGGCTCATCGTCGCGCAACGCGTGTCGCCGCGCGTTCGTGTCACCATCGTGGTTGCTGCGCTGCTCATTATCAATCTTGCTGCAATTGGGTTGCTGAATTTGCGCGCGCAGCCCTGGCAAACAAGATTGCCGCGCCACACAGAATTCCAAGTCCTTGCGCGTTTTGAAGCGAATGTGCGCGCGGGGCTGGGTTCGATGGACGAATATCTCCCGCAGTGGACGCGCCTTGTTCCGCAGCCCTTGACCACACAGCGCGCGCAAAACATCGCCCCTGCCCCCGCGTCTGTTCCCGAAATCAAATTCGCTTCCCTCGCGCCCGACGCGTGGCGCGTGGAAACGAACGCGCCGGAAAATTTTGTGCTGCGTTGGCGCGCGTTTTATTATCCCGATTATTACGCGCAAATAGATTCGCAGAACGCGACACTGCGCGCAGGCACGCCGTTGGGGCTCCTCACGCTCGACGTGCCGCAAGGGCAGCATCAAATTCAATTGCAGCACGCGTCCCTGCCGACGCGCGACGCGGCATGGGCGCTGACCGCGCTCGCATTTTTGAGTTTGAGCGCTTGGACGCTCTGGCAAATTCGGCGCGGCGCGCGCGCTTGGAAAATGGCTTTTGGCATTTTGTTTTTGCTCGCGCTCGCGTTTCTGACTCCGCAAACGCGCGCGTGGAACGCCGCGCCGCGCCCGTTTGTGGCAGCGCGGCTTGATGTAGATGACGCGCTGCGCGTCATTGCGTACCGCGTCGAGATGGACGTGTCGGAAAAAATAAAGTTGGGAATTGTTTGGCACGTCAAACGAACGCTTGTGCGCGAAACGCCTGTGCGGCTGCGCCTGCTCGACCAAGCGGGGCGCGAGTGGAGCGCGCGAAGCATGTGGGCGCGCTATGGCACGGGGGGAATGCGCGAATGGTTTCCGAATGAGCTCGCGCAAGATTCGTACGATTTGTTTTTGCCGCCTGATTTGCCGCGCGGAGAGTACACGCTGCAACTCAAGCGCGCCAATTCGGAATGGGTGACACTCACAACACTCGCGTTAGACAGCCAAACAGAAAACACGCGCGCAGAGCCGTCGGTCTCGCAATCTCTCGACGCGCAATTTGGCGAAACGATTCGCTTGCTCGCGTTTGACGCGCCGTCACTGCAAAACGCGCGCGCAAATTCCGAAATTCCCATCACGCTTTTTTGGCGCGCCGAGAGCGATGTGTTGGAAGATTATTCGGTGTTCTTGCAGCTGTTGGACAAAGACGGCAAACTTGCCGCGCAGCGCGACAGTCTGCCGAACAATGGTTTTACGCCGACGATGCTCTGGCAGCCCGGCGAAACGGTTCGCGATGCGCACACATTGCAATTGCCTTCAAATCTCGCGCCCGGCAGCTATCGCTTGGTGACGGGACTGTATCGTTTTCGCGATTTATCGCGCTTGCCGCTAACGACGAGTCAGGGCGCGAGTGATGAAGATTTCGTCGTGCTTGGACAAGTAAAAATTCCGACGGACATTCCTTCGTTTGCGCCCGCGCAGCGTTTGCAAATTCAAGTGGGACCGGACATTCAACTGCGCGGGTTCACACTAGAGTCACGCGGAAATCAATTCGCGCGCGCGACGAACGGCGCACCCGCGCAGCTCACGGCGTCCTCGCGCAGCACCCTGCATCTCACGCTCGAATGGTTCGCGCGGAACAAACTCATGCGCGATTACAAAGTGTTTGTTCATCTTGTTGATGCAAATGGAAATGTCGTACGACAGCAAGACAGTCCGCCCGTGCGCGGCGCGTATCCCACAAGCATTTGGGATGCGAATGAACGCGTGGTGGATGCGCTCGAGCTCGCGCTGAATGATTTGGCAACGGGCGAGTACGTTTTGCGCGTCGGTATGTACGACGCGGAAACGGGCGAACGCTTGCCTCTGACAAATTCCGACGGAACGGAATTGCCAAACCGCGCGTTGGAACTCGCGCGCGTTACACTTGTGCCGTGAAAAAATTTTCCCGTAAAACTTTTTCGCTTTCGCAAAACGCAATGCTGCTGGCGCTCGGCGCGCTGGTCATCATTGCCGCGTTGTTGCGCGTGGTGGATTTGGAACGCATTCCGCCGGGACTCTATCACGACGAAGCGGTGAACGGGCTGGATGTGTGGAACGTTTTGCTTGGACAGCGCGCGCCGATTTTCTTTGAAGCGAACGGCGGACGCGAGCCGTTGTTCTTGTACGTGCAAACCATCTCCGTTGGCATCTTTGGTCCATCCATCTGGTCACTGCGCGTCGTTTCTGCCCTCCTCGGGGTTCTTACGCTCATTGCGTTTTACAAATTCGCGCGCGCACTCGAATTGCCAAACATTGATGCGTCGCAGCTCGCGCTGGTCGCTTGCGCGGGCCTCGCGGTGTCGTATTGGCATTTGCACTGGAGCCGCGTCGGCTTGCGCGCGATTTCTTTGCCGTTGGTGTTGTGTTTGTCGTTTTATTTTTTCTGGCGCGCGCGGCGCGCCCATCAAACCTTTTTGTATGCGCTCGCAGGACTTTTTCTCGGCTTGAGTTTTTACACCTATCTCGCCGCGCGTCTCGCGCCCCTTATTTATCTCTTGTTCATTTTTGCGGATTGGCGAACGACACGCGCGCAGTGGCGCAATTGTCTCGTGTTGTTTGGAACCGCCCTCCTCGTCGCTGCGCCGCTCGGAATTTATTTTTTGCAAAACCCCGCCGCGTTTTCCACGCGCACATCGGACATTGCGCTCGCAGGCGCGACGTTCGGCGAATTTGTTCAAGCGCTGGCATTGAACATTGCGCGCGTGGGCGGAATGTTTTTTGTTACGGGAGATTTGGAATGGCGGCACGGCATTGCCGCGCGTCCTGTGCTGGACCCACTCGCGGCAATTTTGTTTGGCATCGGTTTGCTCGCCGCGCTGAAATTTTGGCGCGAACCTGCGGCGCGCTTTGCGTGGATTGTGTTGGGCGTGATGCTCGCGCCGACAATTTTTTCGCAAGCCGCGCCCGACGCGCTGCGCGCGATAGGCGCGCTGAGCATCGTCTTCTGGTTCGCCGCGTTGGGATGGATGCAGTTGCGCGCGTGGTTGATGCCGCGATTGCAATTGTCTTCCGCGCGTTGGACCCTTGTGGGCGTCGCGATTTTTCTGATTGGGAGCGGATTTTTTACGGTGCGCGATTATTTTGGAACGTGGGCAAATGACCGCCGCGCGTACCGCGATTTTGACGGCGAGTTCACCGAAATCGCGCGCTGGCTCAACGCGCAAACGGAAAATGTGCTTGTGCCGTTGGACGTGTACGCCTATCCAACAGTTCAATTTTTGACATTGGCGCGCGCGCCAAATTTATTGCCCGCGCAAAATGATTTAAACACAGAAAGCGTTTTGGTTTTGCCCGCCGCCGACGCTGCGCGCGCGCAACAGTACGTGCTTGTCGAAAATAGGCGCGCGCGTGTACTCGAACCCCGCGCGCTGCCAAATTTGCCAACCGCGACGACGTTGCAAGGACGCTATCGCGCGCTGAGCAGCATCCTGCGCGCGCAAAACATTGCCGCGCTGGTTTCACACAACGCGTCGCGCGTGACATTGAACGCCCAGTACGATGGCATCACACTGCGAGGGTACTCGCTCGCGTCCAAGCGGCTTGAACCAAACACCCCGCCGGAAATTCTCTTGGATTGGGAGCGCACCGGAAATGTCGCGCCCGAGCTCGCAGTTTTTTTGAACCTGTTGGACGCGCAAGGAAATGTGATTGCCCGCGCGACACAGCCGTTGACGCAAGGCGTGTCAGCGGCGCGGTATCCTCTGCATGCGACGATTCCCGACGCGCACAGGTTGGAAATTCCTGATGCGCTTGAACCGGGCAAGTACGCGCTCGAATTTGGTTTGTTCGATTTGATTCAGCAGGAACGTTTGGATGCGAACATAGAGGGAGGATTACGCGACCAATTTATGATTGCGGTAGGAGTTCCGTTTGCGCGCGTGGAAGTTCCAAACACGGCAATTCAAACCGATGCGCGTTGGGAAAATGGAATTTTGCTGCGCGCGTATCAGACGGACGCGGATCAATTGCGCGCGGGTGAGATGAGCGAGTGGACGTTTTACTGGACGACGACGCAGCCGATTCAAAATGACGTCACGGTGTTCATTCAGCTCACAGACGCGCAAGGGGAAATCGTCGCGCAAGCGGACCATGACCCGATGCAAGGCGCGTATCCGACATCACTCTGGCAGCCGAAGGAAATCGTTGCCGATACATTTTCGCTCACGCTTCCACCAAACCTTGCGACGGGAACGTACACGCTCAAACTGGGTTGGTACGAACGCGCGACAAATGAACGCGTAAAAATAGCGTCGCCGCGCGCAGAGGACGATGCGCTGAAAATACAAATTCAGTTCGATAGTTTGGAAAATTAGATTTGGTCTGTCGCGACTTGAAGCCCAAAAAATTCGCGCGCTTGCGCGACGATAGAGAACGAACCCGCGACCACAATCAAATCGCGCGGCGTGGCGCGTTCGCGCGCGTGTTGCAACGCGTCGTCAAAATTTTCCGCCGCGCGCGCGTTCATTCCGAGCGCGTTCAGCTGCAACGCGATGTCCTGTGCGTCGCGGGCGCGCGGGTGACGCGTTGTCACCGTCCAAACAAATTCCGTTGTGCGAACAAACGGCTTTGCGATTTCCTCCAAATTTTTATCGCGCAGTACGCCCAAAATCAAAAACAGTTTTTCATATTCGAAATGAAATTTCAACGCGTCAAATAATTTTTGCGCCGAGTCGCCATTGTGCGCGCCGTCGGCGATGATGAGCGTGTGTGATTCATCCCGCGCTTGCAAAATTTCCATGCGTCCTGCCCAATCCGTTTTCGCCAATCCGTGCGTAATGTCTGAATCTCCAATCTCGAATCTCCAATTCTCCTTTATTACCCGCGCCGCCGCGACGGCTAACGCCGCGTTCACAAACTGATGTGTCCCCAGGAGCGGCACATGCAAATCGCGATAGACCCAATAATCATCCCACAAGTTTGCGCGCGGTGTCGCCGCGACCAAAAAATCATCATGCCCGCCCAACCAAATCCAATCGCGTTCGCCGATGCCCAACACGGCGTTTTTTTCACGCGCCACGTTTTCAATCGCTTGCATCGCTTCCGGCTCTTGCGGCGCGCTCAAAACAATTTTTCCCTCCTTGATAATTCCTGCTTTCTCCAAAGCAATCTTGTGTAACGTGTTGCCAAGCACGGCAGTGTGGTCAAAACTGATTGGCGTGATGAGCGACAAATCCGCGTTCACCACATTCGTCGCGTCGAGCCGCCCTCCTAACCCGACTTCTAAAATTGCCACATCAATTTCTGCTTGCGCGAAAAAATTTAGCGCAAGCGCGGTCATTGCTTCAAAAGTCGAAATTTCCCATTCCGAATTTTCCGCGCGCAGTTTTTCCACCAACGGCTGAATCTCCCCTACCCCGCGCGCAAAATCATTTTCCGACATCATTTCGCCATTGACGCGAATTCGTTCGCGGTAGGTGTGCAAATGCGGCGAGGTGTACAAGCCCGTTTTTGAACCACTCGCGCACAGAATGCTTTCCAACATCGCGGCAGTGGAACCTTTGCCCTTTGTGCCCGCGATGAGGACGGACCGATAGCGCGTTTGCGGATTGCCCAACGCGTTCAACAACGCGGCGGGACGTTCGAGCAACAACGATTTGCGCGCGGGGCGCGTGCCGGTGCCGCGTTCCCAATCGGGGAGAGAAAAGAGAAAAGCAAGTGATTCAAGATATGTCATGTTTGGGTTTGTTGTTCAGGCGATTGGAAATCGCAGCGATTGGAAATCGCAGCAACAAGAACACAAAACTTGCCTACGCAAGTTGCGCGCTAGAGAGCGCGCGCCACACGGTAACGCGCATTGTGCCGCGCTGTAATCAGCGCATCATCCTTCATCCTTTATCCTTCATCCCTCGCACAATCGCATCACTCATTCGACACGCGCGGACAGCCGCTTGAACATCATGCACGCGCACAATGTCCGCGCCTTGCGCGATGGCTAACGCGAGCGTGGCAAGCGTCCCTTCCAGTCGTTCTTGTACGGCAAGATTCAGCGTCAAGCCAATTACGCTCTTGCGCGACGTGCCAATGAGTAACGGTAAATCTTGCAGCGCGGGAAAATTTTTCAATTCGCGCAATCGCCGGAGCAATTCCAAATTTTGTTCCAGCCCTTTGCCAAAACCGATGCCGGGGTCAATAATGATTTTTCTACGCGAAATTCCCGCGCGCTCGGCGTACTCGACGCGCGGTGCGAGTTCCGACGCGACGGCTTGCACAATGTCTTGCGTCGCGTATTCGACATTTCTGTAATGTCCGCCCAACGCGCCGACAATCGCTTGCGCATCGCGATTGTGCATCAACACGACAAACGCGTCGTGCTGTGCGACGACGCGCGCGATTTCGGCATCGCGTGACAACGCCCACACATCGTTCACGAACGTCGCGCCTGCTTGGAGCGCGCGTTGTGCGACGATGGCACGCGAGGTGTCCACCGAAATTGGAATTTTTGCGCGCGCGGCGAGTTGTTCAATGACAGGGAGCACGCGCTCTAGTTCTTGTTCGTCGTCAATGCGCGCGGAACCGGGACGCGTAGATTCGCCGCCGACATCCAAAATGTCCGCGCCTTCCTGTTCAAAACGTAACCCTTGCTTCACCACCGCGTCCACGTCAAGCACGCCATCGCCGGAGAACGAGTCGGGTGTGACATTGACGATGCCCATGATGTAGGTGCGCGAACCCCATTGAAAATCATTCATGCGTACAAATGAACAAGGCGACAATTTTCAGAAATGAAAATCATCGCCTCGTCTTTCGCAATCCGCAATTCCAAATTCACAATTCAATCGTATGTCCTTCGCGCGCGAGAAATGTGCTGCTGCGAACGAGCTGCGCGCATTTTTCAATTTCTTCCAGTGTTTCGTCGTCATGTTCGGGTTCGTGATGAAAGAGCGCGAGTTGTTTTACGTTTGCCGCGTTCGCCGCTTCGATTGCCATGCGCCATGTGGAATGTCCCCAACCTTGACGCGGCGTGGGCGCGTACAAATACAACGCGTCGGTGTACTGTGCGTCATGTGCGAGCAAGTCCGCGCCCTGCGCGAACTGAATGAGCCGTTGATAATTCCCCACGTACGATTCGACGTCGGTTGCAAACACGAACGAGCGTCCTTGAAAATTTACGCGATAAATGAAAACGCCCTGCGGATGCGCGGCAGATTTCAAAACCTGAACACAGAGCGCGCCTTGTTTCGCCGCTTCTGACAAGGTATCCGCGTCGCGCTGTGACCACATCACTTGCGGCTCGCCGGGATTGCCGTTAAAGGTGATGACTTCGCCCTCGTTCAAATTTCGCACCACGCGTTCACAGGGCAATTCATCCACCGTAATCGGAAACACGGGCGGCAGCATCGAAAGCGAAAGCACGCGCGCCAAATCTTCATTCAAACTCTTGGGTCCAAAAATATAGAGCGTGGTCAATTGAAAACGCGCGGGGACAAAAAACGGAAAGCCCTGCGTGTGGTCGTGATGCGTGTGCGTGAAAAAAAGCGTGAGGTTGAGGGGATTGCTTTCGGGTTTGTATTCTTGCGCGAGAACTTTGCCGAGATTGATGATGCCCGTCCCCGCGTCAAAAATCAAATTGTGTTCGCCTGCGCGCACATGCACACACGGCGTATTGCCGCCAATGCGCGCGGTTTTGGGACCGGGCGTCGGATAACTCCCGCGCACGCCATAAAAAGTGATTTTGAAAGGGTCTGCCATGTTTCCGTTGATTCAAATCAACGGCAAAAGAATGCACGCGCGAGAGCAAGAGTTGAAAACTATTCGCACGGTCTTTTTTGCCGTCCACGCGGAGCTGTGTTCCGCCTTATTCGTTGAACTGATTTTGCAACAAATCGGATTCTTTGACAATAGGGAGTGAGAACCGAAAAACGCTGCCCTGCCCTGCTGCGGATTCTGCCCAAATGGTCCCGCCGTGCGCCTCGACAATTCCTTTGGCAATTGCAAGACCCAAGCCGCTGCCGCCGGTCTTGCGCGTACTCGCGCCGTCCACTTGAAAGAAACGGTCAAAGACGCGTTCCAAAAGTTCGCGCGGGATGCCTTCGCCCTGGTCTGCCACGCTCGTAATCACAAACTCGTTTTCGACTTCGCACGTCACGGTAACTTGTCCGCCGTTCGGCGCGTACTTGATGGCATTCTCTAGCAGATTGTTCAATACTTGACGCACGCGGCGCGGGTCCGCCCACACGCGCGGCAATTCCGAAGCCAAATCCATCACGAACCAGTGCGCTTCGGTGAGCCGCTGCGCGTTTTCCACCGCCTCGCGCACAAGCCGCCGCAACTGCACCGGCTCGCGTTGGATGCGTAACGCGCCTGCTTCGACTTGGGACATGTCGAGCAAATTGTCAATCAATTCTTCGAGGCGATTGCTCTCCTCTTCGATGATACGCAAAAATTCGCGCTGCGTCGCTTCGTCCCAACGCACATCTTGACGCAGTAGCGTTGTCGCGAATCCTTTGATGGATGCGAGCGGCGTGCGGAGTTCGTGCGAGACGGTGGACAAGAGTTGAGTTTTCATTGCGTCCACTTCTTTATCGCGCGTCACATCGCGCCACAACACGCCGTACGCGTTGCCGTGTTCCATTCCGCGCAGCGCGAACCATTTCGCCTCAATCACTTTTTCGGACGGCACGCGCAGCGTAAATTCAAAACGCGGCATCGTGTCCGCACGCGCAGCATAATTTTCAAAACGTTCCGCGAGAAATTCGCCGCCCGAATTTTTCGCGAGCGCGCGATACAAATCGTCAATCTCCGCGCCGAGCCAATCCGTCGCGCGCACGTCAAACATTTCTTCCGCGCGGGGATTCAACAGCGCGATGCGCGCGTCATCGTCCACCAACGTTAGACCGTCGGCAAGACTCGTCAACGCATCCTGCGCCAAATCGCGCGTGGTTGTTGCAAACCTCTGCACATCAAGTTCCGTTCAAGCGGCGGTTATTATAAATGAAAC
>CALMZO010000305.1 GCA_937870825.1 uncultured Chloroflexota bacterium
ACTTGCGCTTTCAAGTCCACGTCGAGTTCCGACCATTCCGTTTCGTTGATGAGCGCAATCAAGCGTTTGAGATTCACGGGTTCGCGGAATTTCGACAGCGCGCCCGCAAACACATCGCCGAGCAAGCCCGTCTCGCGTCCCAAACGCCGCAGCACATCTTGATAATGTTCCGTGAGCGCGGTCCCCGATTTATCGAGCAGCGAATCCCAATCGTAACCCGCAGGCACGGCAACACTTTTTTCGTCGGCGAGTTTCAAGAACAGCAAGTACGTCAATTGCTCGATGTAATCACCGTAATTGATGCCATCGTGACGAAGGGTGTTGCAAAAGCCCCAGAGTTTGCCTACTACGTCCATAATAATAAGGGATGAGGGATGAGCAATGAGGGATGAGTAACCTAATCACTTATTCGCTTCTCAATGCTCAATGCTCGTTACTGTCCTGCCACTGCTTCATTCAATCTGTTCAACATCATTTCCAATTGCCCGCCAAAATCCCCATCCACGCGTTTCCACGTCGCGTTCAAAATCCAACAACTCGAAATCCGCGCGTTCAATCGCCAGGTTCGCAACCAATTGCCGCCGAATCAAGTCGAGCCATTTTTGTTGTTCAGTTGAAAGATGTTGACCTGCGAAAACATTTTGCATCGCGCGGTCAACGCGTTCCTCCGCCGACAACAACGGCTGCTCATGGTTCGCCGCGTGTTTCACGATGGAGATAATATCAGCCAACTGATGCTGATAGGCGCGGCGCAAATTCTCTTGCGTAAAATGCTGCGGCGTCGCGGCGAGTTTTGCGCGCAATTCTTTCAGCGCGTCCGTTTTCCAATCGGCGGGACGTTCCAATAAAATCCGAATCGCCTCGATGTGTTCGGGATTCTCGCGCACAAATGTTTCGAACGCGCGCAAATAATCATCAGGTCGCACCACCTTGCCGTCCGCCATGCGAATCACATAGCCCGATGTGACAAAATCTTCTGCGCTTCGGCAATCGTAAAAATTCGTTTGGCGCGTTTGTACTCATTCAGCAATCGCTGAAATTCCGCGTCGCGCAGCACGCGCATCGTCGCCGCCCAATCTGTTTCAATCGCCGTAGGCAAATCGCGCGCAAACGCGCTAATGTCACCGTCGGGAATAAACGGATTGAACTCGTCGCGCCCTTCGCCCGAAATATCTTTGGCGATGCGCTGCAATCTGCGAATCAGCACGCGCACGTTGTAAGCGCGGTCCACATTGTTGTAAATCGCGTCAATCACTTGTGCAATTTTCCGCGTCGGTTTGTCGGGTGGGTCAGTCGTGAATGCGCTCGCGTTCGCAAAATAATTCAGCGCGCCCACCGCGTCAAACACATAAAATTTCGTCTTGCCGATTTCATCACAGCGCCGCGTGCCGCGCCCCATCATTTGCTCAAACAAAATGCGCGATTGAATCGGGCGCAAGAAAACGATATTTTCTAGCGCGGGAATGTCCACGCCCGTCGAAAGCATATCCACCGTGACGACGATGCCCGTCTCTGGACGATTGCGAAATTCGCGGATGCGCTGCAACGGACGGTCAACGCTCGGACTGCCCGTAATTTTTTTGACGAACGCATCGCCGCGTCCAAATTCATCGCGCAGCAGATTCACCAAACGGTCGGCGTGCGAAACATGTGGCAAATCGTTTTCGGCAAAAATTAATGTCTTGGGAAAGATGCCGCGCTGCTGTTCTTGTTCGCGCAGATACTTGCCGAGTTCTTGCACCACTTTGCGGTCATGGTCGGGCGCTGCCCATTCCGTTTGCAATTCCAACGCGGGCAACTCGCGTTCGTCCTCCATAAAGTCAAAACTCATTTGCCCCGTCTCGCGGTCTTGATACGTCACCGCATCGCCTTCCCGCAAAAACGTGCCGCGCATCGCAATTTCCGACTGAATCACAATCGCCTCGTAATCCACCAAATATCCTTCGCGCACCGCGCGGTCATATTCATAGCGCGCAACCACGCGCTCAAAAAACGCGAGCGTGTGACTCGCGGGCGTGGCAGTCAATCCAACTTTTACCGCGTCGAAATGTTCCAGCACCTCGCGCCATTTGCTCGCTTCGGACGAGGTGTAACCGCGATGGCATTCATCCGCGATAATCAAATCGAACGCATGAATCGGAATGTCCAACTGTCCCGCGTCGGCTTCTTCCTCTTCTTGACCCCAAGCCACATTATCAGGATACCCAAACAAATTAATCCGCATCCGTTGAATCGTGCTGATATAAACAAAAGTGTTGCTCGCGTTCGGACTCGTGAGATACGCTGTCGGCAATACTTGCGGGTCAAATTGTTCTTCTTCAAGGTCTTCGCGGCGAAAGCGTTGACTGTACACTTCGTACGTTTGATTGAATTTCAATCCCGGCGCGGTCTCGAATTTTGAAAACGCGGTGACGGCTTGTGCTGCCAGCGCGCGACGGTCCACCAAAAACAAAACGCGCCGCGCCAACCCCGCCTCCAGCAAACGATGCAGTAGCGCAATCGCCGTCAGCGTTTTGCCCGTCCCCGTTGCCATTGCCACCAACATTTTGCGATGCCCCTGCGCGAGTGCGTCTTCCACATTCGCAATCGCCTTGCGTTGATACGGACGCAAAAGCGGATGGCTAATCGGATGCGCGGCAAGCCAAGTCCGCGCATTCGACTCGTCCCGCGCCAACATTTCACGCAGCGCGTTCGGCGTATGAAATTGTTTTATTTCGCGAGAACGCGATTGGTGTTGTCGCAAATCCTGGAAATAAATGCGTTCGCCGTTCGTGGAGTAAATGAACGGCACGCGATAGCCACTGAAATCAAATGGGCTGTCGGTCAACCCGCGCGCATAACGCTGCGCCTGTTCCAAAACATTCTGCGCGCCCACCGAGACTTTTTTCGCTTCGACAATTGCGATGAGTTCGCCGTTGTGAAACAGCGCGTAATCGGCGGGACCATTGGCGGCGACGCTGAATTTTTTGGGACATGAGGTTGCGTTCGAACACGACGCGCCGATTCCACAAATTCGCATCACAGGTCAACGCACGGATGTTGAAAAATGTCCGTTTGTCGCGCTGGCGGAGCGAATCGAGATTGAGGGCGTTGGCGATGTGCCATTTTTGATTCAAGAGACAATGGACGGCAACCCATTGACACGCATCGTCTTTGTCGGAACTGCCGAAGCGTGCGTGCATTGGTTCTATCGCCAAGAATTTCCCATCGCGTATCTTTTCGTCGCGAATGACAATTCGGAATGGGCAAGCCGCGAGGGCGACGATGTGACGTTTGAACGCGCACAAGCATTGGAGGAAATTTCAACGTGCATCGCGCGGGCATGGTCTCCCGAACTCGAAGCGGCGCTGCGGCAGCATTACGACTTGCAGCACGCGATTGCGACGTTGGAAGAAGCAATATGCAATCTCGAAAGCGCTTCGCGCTGGCTACACAAACATCGTACGCCGACGACGTATCTTTGTGAGCGTTCTTTGAACGGCGTAAAGGCGCGGATGGAGTACGTGCGTGAGATTATGAAAGAAGCGTGCAAAGTCGGTACGCCGCCTGCGTTGCGGAAAGAAACAATTCAGTAGTGTAGATACACGAGAGGTGTTCTCGAAATTTTACTGAACACCTCTCACATTCTCAATTGATGGAGGGGAGTAAATGCAGACAAATCAGTTGTCAACACCCGGCGAATCGTCAAGCGACGTAATGAAACATGTGAAAGGTGTCGTCTTGGGCGGAGGATGGGAACACGACGATTTCGGTAATCCATGCGCCCGCGTCGAAATTCTGGTCAACGCGCATCACATCACACTCGTGGATGACACCGCAAATGGTTGGACGCTTGGAGAATTCGACGATGCGCCGAATCCAGAAGAGGCATTCAAAAAGTTTTTCGGTGTCGAGTTCGGAGAGGATGCGGAATTCGACTACGCGGTGCTGCGCGATTTTGTGAGTACGCTGGAGCGCGTGGGGAGCGAACGGATTGCGGAGGCGGTTGGAGGCAAGGCGATTTCGCTTTTTATCGAGTGGGAAGCGTCCGCATAGGATACGTCTGAGCTCAAAATAAACGTGGCAGCCGCAATGAATTTTATTCGTTACGGCTGCCAGAGAACTCTTCTTGAACTCAATGTGTGTTACGCACAATGCATGTTGAAAACTAAACTCTGTATCGATTCTTTTTTTGTGTACACGGGATGTGCGAATAGTGCATTCCACAAGATTCGCAGCAATTCGATTCGTCGAACGCGCTCGTCACGGAATTTGAAAATTTAAGGAGCGAGTCCGCACCCTCCCAAATCGCGTTTTCAATTCGGTTATCCTGACGACAAAAATGGTAAAGCAAATTGCAAGCCCCGCCGCAACCGCTCGTAGAAGACCGGATCGAATTCCGCATGCACTATTTGAATCCGATGGCGCGCCTGAAAGATTTCGCAAAGTGCGTGGACATTTTTCATGTGAGGATATGAGCAAATCGGTGGGGATTAGTTCGTGCCAACGCGTGCAGATTCCGGTGGGCAAAGGCGTTTTAGTCGGCGCGCTGTGGAATCGGCAGCGGATTGGGTCTTGTACGCCGTATCTCGCCAAAGCGATTTGCCGCGATCAGGCACAAGCGCGTTTCCCCTATTTACAATCCGACGGACGCGATTATTGGTTGAATTTTACAGTGTGTCCGTAGAAAACGTAGAAACGTTTCGCTGAAACGTCTCTACGTTTTTATGACGATGACGTATATTCATGAGGAACGCGATCAAGGCACTGCCGTGATTTTCGAGTATCCACATCTATTGTCGTCTACCATTTCAGCACCATGACATGACTACTTGGACTCGAACGGCACACCCATACACAATATTACATCCGTGGTCTGTTCGATGACGGAATCCTTTCTCAAAAGTCCAATAATGAACGCGTTTGTTCCGGGTGTAAATTTCACTTGGGGAACTGTCCAGACTGTTTCGATCACCTCTGATGAACCCGGTTCCCATGTGATACGATGTTCAATCTTTTCAGCATTTTTTTCTGACCAGGTGAACAAAAAGTACTTGTTTGAAGGTCCCATACTACCTTGGTCAACGATGAGGTCGAGAACAGGCGCATCTTTAGATTCTATGCTGAACGGTTGCGCTCCCTGATTGGTGACAGTGTATCGAATCTTTGCTTGATCACCACCTGCAAACAGGATGAGCGATTTGCCTCTATCTCAAGTAATAGCGGCGCATATACGGACCCATTTTTTTCCCCGCTTTCAGTAAATGGGATGCAGGTAACCAGCATGAACCCAAATAAGAGAATCGTAATCCGCACAATCTTGTGCGTAAACATGGGGACACTCTTGGACGCTTATTCTAGTGAACACGGTGGCACAGGCGTACCATCGTTCGCCGGAATGACCTCTACATGATAATTATAGGAAAAGCCCTGAAGACCGTTTGTAATCAATGTGACTCGGTCACAGTCTTGAAAGTTTCGTACTTGAAAGGAGTAACTCGTGATACTAGAGCCCCCATGAGAAGGAACCCCAAAATAGTTGTTGGGGTGGGGTTGATTCGCAAACTCTTGGCATGGATTATATCGTCCTCAAGGAACAACGTCCATATGTCGTATGGTCACAGAATCCGACCGCGTGAAAATTTCAAGGTTCGACCCCTTGACTTCTCATAGCAGGTCTTACTGGCACTTTGCCTAAGAACCCGTGTTGCAACATTGATTCATATTATCATCGCGGATGAGGGTCTGTAACGTGGATGAGAACGCTTGGCGCTTGTCGAATTTTGGATGCCTCACTCAAAATGCCAACTATGCCTACAACTCGATCATTCTCCTCGGGGCGCGGTACCCAATCAATTTCCATCGTTTTCGTCTCGCCCGGTTTCCATTCGATGCGATGCGTCGCCTTATCAGGATTTTGGGCTGACCAAGATGTGAGGATTTGCCTATTCCCGAGATCCTCTACGATGATATCCAAGACAAATTTGTCCTTGGACTCAATGACAATTGGTTGATTCGCATCGTTAATCGTAGTCAAGCGAATCTGAAGTGATTCACCCACGCGAGCGAACGAACGGTTAACTTGTATCTTGACGACGAGATTGTTGTATGCTCCGGTGTTAGTCACTCCCGTATCAAAAATTGGGTTACACGCCACAACAACTACAAATAGACCAGCCAAAATGGCAACCGAACGACTCGATGTTGACATTCTGTAATTGCTCTCCTTGCCCAGATGCGTTAGCGCATCACAATTTCAGCCTGATAGGAAAAACGCAACCCATCGCCTCCTAAATCCCGTTTGATATTCGTAATGATTACGACGACGCGATCAAACTGTTCAAAGTTCTGTATTGTGTACGTGTAGATCAAATCAGGGACGACAGCCGTCGGAGCAACAAAATGGTTAGCAGTGTGAGGCACTTGCACAAAGTCAGGGATGGCGATCATACTGACCTTGGGGCGATCTTCGACCTTTAGTGTCGAGCCATTCTCAATGTTGATTGTCAGATTCAAATCAGCGCCGGTATTCGGCGGCAAGTTCAGTTGATCAGGCAAGAACTCCAGATAAGCGGTACCTAGAACGGATTCCTAAATGATTCAAGGGATGAGATAGCCACAATGAGCAAACCAAGCGCGGGCATCCTCTGGCGT
>CALMZO010000306.1 GCA_937870825.1 uncultured Chloroflexota bacterium
CTCGCACAGATGGTAAGCGAAGGGGACTGAGGGAAATGAGAGAACTTGACCATTGGTTGGAAACCAATGGCAAACGAGGGAACGAAAGAGGACAACGAAAGAGATTCTTTTGTAGGAAACAATTTTCTTTTGTTTGCCGATGATGGCGATGTGGAGTTGAGTAACACTCCATTCATCGCATTATTCTTCGATGTTGGGGCAACACAATAAGATAGCACATGGAAACATTCCTTCTTTTTGGACCGCCGCTTTGTGTGGCTGCGGGCTTTGTGCTGATTCAACGCAGTCTCTGCCAAGCGCGAAAAATAAATTGGTACTTTCTGATTGGTGGGATTAGTTTAGTTGGCGCGTCCTGTTTAGTGCTTGGGCACTTATCTGCTTTTGGTGGCTTGGGCGGGGCAGTGGCACTTGTAATCGGGTTCTATGCGCTGATAGGGGCGTTGCCTCTGGTCTTGTGGATGCTCTTGTCTTTACCACGATGGCGCAAAGTCGTTGCCCCAGTATTGTTCACACTACTTCCAATCATCTTATTTTTGAGTATTCATATTGGCAATGACTCGGTTCCAGAGCGGACTAAAGAACAAAACACGCAGATAATCGCAAGCGCATTGGAACGCTATCGCATAGACAATACTGTGTATCCTGAAAATCTTGATGCTCTTGTTCCCAAGTATTTGGATATCTTGCCCGCAAGTCCTGAAATAAATTATGGGTGGTTATACAAAAATGATGGCAATGACTATGCGCTTGGCTATGCGTCCTGGATAGATCGTTTTTACGTTGATTTTTGTGTCTATACCAAGGAGACAAAAGAGGTGAAAATGACTCGCATTTTGCCTCCAGAGACACCGATATTCCAAGTTGGTCCAACTCCCTATCGCTGAACAAATAGAAGGACTTTCCCATGACCTCCCGTCTCAACCTCACCCTCATTCTTTTTCTCGCGCTCATCGCCGCGTGTGCCGCGCCACAATCAATCAACGTACAAGGCGCGCAGATTGAAAACAATGCAAGTGTAAATACATCGCAGCAGCAGTCGCCCAACGCGCAGGCGACGGCGACGCCTTCGTCGTCAACAACAGTGACGACAACTCAAGGCGTCACTACGACAGCACTTTTTCCCGCGAACATTTCCAACGCGCCGCTCGAAGTGATTTCGACTTCGCCCGCAAAAGACGCGACGGAAATCGCGGTGTCAAAAGACGCGACAAAAATTATTGTCCAGTTCAATCATCCTGTCGTCCCGCTCGTTTCGGTGGACGCGCAAAAAGATTTGCCGCAGCCGTTGACGATTGCGCCGACGCTCGCGGGCAGCGGCGTTTGGTTGAACACGTCCACATATTCGTTCACGCCGTCGCAAAATCTCCAAGTCGCCACGGAATATACGGTGAATGTTTCTGCGTTGACCGACATGCTCGGCGCGAAATTAAATGGCTTTACGTGGAAATTCAAAACATCGTCGCCTGAAATTATTTTGACGTATCCCGAAAGCGGCACACAAAACGCGGGCGCGCGCGAACCGATTTCGCTCACGTTCAACACCGAAATGGACCGCGCGTCCGTCGAGTCGCGTTTCAGTGTAAACGCGGTTTCCAATGACGCGAACGTCGCAGGCGATTATCAATGGAATGGCGCGCGCGTGGAATTTATTCCCAAGCAGCCGTTGGCGTACAACGCGCAGTATCGCGCGACATTGAAAACGGGCGCGCAGGACATTAACAAAAAAGCCGCAACGTTGAAAGACGCGACGTGGAATTTTCGCACGACGCGCGCGCCCGGCGTTTTGAATACGAATCCGAAAAATGGCGACACGAACACCATCGCGATTCGCAACGGGTTCCAAATCACGTACGCGTCGCCGATGGCGCAAGACGCGGTGACGGTGACGATTCAGCCGACGATTACGAATCAGTATTCGTATTGGAACGACAGCACACAGCAAACGATTTCGGGCGGCTGGCTCGCGTCGGAAACGTACACGGTGACGATTAGCAGGAAATCGAAAACGGTGTACGGCGAAGAGTTGGGAAAAGACGTTGTGGTGAAATTCACCGCCGCGCCGCTTGACCCCGAAGTGTTTTTGAATGTGAATGGAAATTTTGGTGTGTATGATGCGATGCAAGCATCGCGGCAGTTGATTTACACCACGTATCGCAATGTGCCCGTAATCGAATATTCGCTGTACACGGTGCCGCGCGCAGATTTGTTACGCATCGTCGGAACGGACCGCTATCAGTATTGGGACGAATACAAACCGAACGCGAACAATTTGCTGCGGCGTTGGGGACAACAGGTGCGCGCGCCGTTGAACGCGTCGCGCGTCGTTTCGACATCGCTTGGCGCTGACACGGCGGCGGGTGGTCTGAAACCCGGCGCGTATTATTTCGAAGCGCGCGCGGCAGGCAATGTAAAAAGCACAACGCGTTCGCGTCACGTTCTTATCGTCACGCCGCACAATCTCGCGCTGAAACGCGGAAACGGTGAGGTGTTGATTTGGGCGACAAATCTTTCGACGGGGAAACCGGTTGCCGATTTGCCGCTGACAATTTTTGGCGTGACGGGCAAACAAGGTTCGTCGGGCAAGACGAACGCGGAGGGAATTTTTCAAGGGACGTTCGCCGCGCAAGAATATTACGAACCGATTTTTGCGTTGAGCGAAGAAAATGGAAACATTGTCGCGGCAGTCGGCAGCGATTGGGCGGAAGGCATTCAAACGTACGATTTCAATTTGAATACCCAGTACGGCGCGCAAGAATTTTACGCGAACATGTACACCGACCGCGCGATTTATCGCCCCGGGCAAACGGTGAATTTCAAAGGCATCTTGCGTAAAGACAACGACGCGCGGTACACATTGCCGACAGAAATGAAAACCGTTCCCATCAAAGTCATTGATGCGAACGGACGCGAAATTTTGAAAGAAAATTTGCCGCTCGACGCGTACGGCACGTTCAACGGCAAAATCGAATTGAACGGCGGCGCGGCGCTCGGCTTTTACAACATCGTTCTCGAATTTGGTCCCGACAATCGCCGTTTTTACAACAGCGTGGATTTCCAAGTCGCGCAGTACAAAGCGCCCGAATTTCAAGTTGAAGTGACGACGGACAAAAATTCGTACGTCAACGGCGAAATCATTCGCGTCAATTCCACCACGACATTCTTTTTCGGCGGCGCGGTTTCCAACGCGAATGTGCAGTGGAGATTGCTCAGCGATGATTTGTTTTTCACGACGGACAAGGTGAAAGGATATTGGGATTTCACCGATTTCGATTTGACGAACAATCGGCAGCGCACGGGCGGCGTGGTGAGCGAAGGCAAAGGCAAAACGGACGCGCAAGGTAAATTTTCGTTCACCATTCCGGCAGATCTAAAAGATTATCCGCTTTCGCAAAACTTGACGATTGATGTGCAAGTGACCGACATTAACAACGCGGCAGTGTCGTCGCGCGTCGTCGTTCCCGTACACAAAGGGAATTTCTATATCGGTCTCAAACCGCAGTCGTACGTTGGACAGGTGAATGAAAAGCAGGGTGTTGACATTATCACCGTCACGCCAAACGGAGACCCGCATCCGAATCAACCGCTCACGATTTCGGTGTACGAACACAAATGGTTCAGTGTGCGCGAAAAAGATGCAAACGGAAATTTTTACTGGAAGAGTTCGTACACGGATACGTTAGTAATCAGTCAGACTGTCACGACAAACATCAGCGGCACTGCCACCGCGTACTATACGCCAACGGTTGGCGGTGTATACAAAATTGTCGGCGAAGGCAATGATAAAAACAACAATGCGGTTCGCAGCGCGACGTATCAATGGATTGCGACGAACGAGTTTGTGAATTGGCGCATCGAAAACAATGACCGCATTGATTTGGTGGCGGACAAAAAAGAATACAACATCGGCGAGACGGCAAAGGTGTTGATTCCCGCGCCTTTCAAAAACGCGCAAGCGTTAATGACGATTGAGCGCGGAAAAATTTTGCAAGTGAAATCGCTCGGCGTCATCGGCAACAGTGAGACGTTGGAAATTCCCATCACGGAAGACTTATTGCCAACCGCGTACGTTTCCGTGATGTTGGTGAAAGGACGCGCGGCAGATTCACCGACACCGCAATTCAAACTCGGTTACGCGGTCCTCAACATCAATCCCGCCGAAAAAATTCTCGCCGTGAAAGTGACGACGGACAAAAAAGAGTTTCAACCACGCGACAATGTGAAATTTACCGTCGAAGCGCTGGACGCGAACGGCAAACCCGCGCAAGCGGAATTTTCGCTCGCCCTCGTTGACAAAGCCGTGCAAGCGTTGGCGGATGACCGTTCACAGCCGCTCGAAAAAACATTCTGGGGCGCGCGCGGCATTGGAATTCAAACCGCCGCGTCGTGGGTGCGCTCTGTCGAACGCATCAACCTCCAGGTGCAAGCGGACGCGAAAGGCGGCGGTGGCGGCGCGCCCGAAGAAGCTTCGCCCGTGCGCCGCAATTTCCAGGACACCGCGTATTGGAAAGCGGACGTTGTTACCGACGCAAATGGCAAAGCGCAAGTGACGGTGACGCTGCCCGATAATCTCACAACGTGGAATCTCACCGCAAAGGGCATCACAAAAGAAACACTTGTCGGCACAGGCAAACTCGATATTCTTTCGACGAAACCCGTACTCGTGCGTCCCGTCGTCCCGCGCTTTTTCGTACCCGGCGACTCGGTTGTGATTGAAGCCGTCGTCAACAACAACACGAACTCAAGTGTGACCGTTGATGTGAAATTGCAAGCGACAGGTCTCACGTTGAGCGAGAACGCGACGCAGCCGTTGACGGTACGAGCGAATGACCGCGCCAAAGTTTCGTGGCAGACAATCGTTAATAAAAACGCGGAAAACGTCAAGGTAAATTTCAGCGCGACGGAAAGTCCTTCGTCCGGCTCAGGACAAGGTTACTCTGACGCGCTCGAAGCGACGCTGCCGCTTGTGCGTCCGACGTCGCCTGAAGTTGTCGGTACGGCGGGAACAGTGGACGCAAAAGTCGCGGAAAAAATTCAAGTGCCTGCGAACGTGGACACGAGCGCGGGCGGTCTGCGAATTACCGCCAGTCCGTCGCTCGCCGCCGCGTCGCTCGAATCGCTGAAATTTTTGCAAGCGTATCCGTACGAATGTTCGGAACAAGTCACGTCGAAATTTTTCCCGAACATTGTGACGTATCAAGCGTTACAAGAATTTGGCGTCAAGGATGAGACTCTCGAAAAAAATCTCACCATCAACATCAGCGCGCAAATTCAACGCTTGTATCAATTGCAGCATGGCGACGGCGGCTGGGGCTTGTGGGCGAACGACAATTCGATTCCGCACACAACCGCGTACGCACTCCTCGCGCTCGACACGGCAAACAAAAATGGTTTCGCCGTTGACGAATTCGTGATGCAGCGCGCGCGCGATTATCTCACGCAGTATCTCGATGAACCCGTGAACGCGAACGTATCCTACGGGTACGACCAACGCGCGTTCGTGATTTACGTGATGCAGCAGGTCACGAGCGAATTCGGCGCGCGCGCGTTAAATTTGTACGAACGCCGCGCGCAGTTGGACAATTTCGCCAAAGCGTTGTTGATGGTGGCGCTGTTTGACTCGAACAACAAAACGCAAGCGAAAGCGCTGGAGCAAGAACTCACCGCCGCCGCAATTCCGAGCGCAACGGGGACCCACTGGGAAGAAAAAGAACAAGAGTGGTACTTGATGAATACCAACACGCGCACGACGGCGCTCGTGTTGTACGGCATCGCGCGTGTGAATCCGCAAAACGCGCTGTTGAAAAACGCGGTGCGATGGCTCATGACGCTGCGTCAACAAGGACACTGGGAAACGACGCAAGAGACCGCGTGGTCTGTCATCGGGCTTGCGGAATTTATGAAAGCGAGCGGCGAACTCGATGCGGACTATGCGTACCAAGTCGCGTTAAATAACAAGAATCTCACCGAGCAACAAGTAACAAAAGAAAACGTGACCGAAAATCAATCGCTCAACGTGGCGATGAAAGATTTGCTGACGAACACGGCAAACGAATTGCTGTTCACGCGCACGGACGGCGCGGGCAATCTGTATTACAGCGCGTTCTTGAATTACTATTTGCCCGCGTCGGAAATGAAACCGCTCGATAGAGGCATTCTCGTCGCGCGTCAGTACTTTAAGGTTGACCAGGCGACGTTGAAACCGACGAGCGAACAAATCACGAGCGCGAAGGTTGGCGATTACGTTCAGGTGAAACTCACCATCATCGCGCCGACGAACTTGAATTACTTGCTCGTCGAAGACCCACTGCCCAGCGGTTTTGAAGCAGTGGACACCTCGCTCAAAACAACTTCAGCAGGCGCGTCGTCACCCGAACTCGAAAAGCAAATCAGCGATTGTGCCGCGTGCGCGGATTATTATTACCCGTACTGGTACTATTGGGCGAATACGGAACTGCGCGATGACAGAGTTGCATTGTTCGCAAATGAATTGCCGCGCGGAACGTACGAATATACGTACATGATGCGCGCCAGCGTCGGCGGTGACTTTTTCATACTGCCTACGTTCGCACAGCAGATGTACGAACCCGATGTGTTTGGCAGAGGAGCGGGGGGAGAGTTTAGGGTGACGGGAAATTGAAAAAAAGAGACCGCGTCGTTCGATAATGGGCGGCGCGGTTTTTTCTTTCGTTGGTTTGTTGTAAAATCAACTGGCGAAACAGGACAGGAGCAACTATGACTTTGGACGATATTCTCTATGACATGTACGCGTTGCAAGATGAAATGCGCGCGTACGAGCGCAAATATGGCGTCTTGTCGGAAACGTTTTATCAAGCGTATCAAGCGGGTGAAGAACCGCCCGACGACGCGTGGGTGCGCGATTGGACAGCGTGGGCGAGCGCGTACAAAATTTGGCTGCGGCGGCAACAACAATACCATAGCACCATTCAAGCTCTCCGTAAGGAAACCCAAAGCATCGCAGAGATGATTGAAAGAACCGCGCGCCATGAACCCATTCCAATCGCTGCGTGAGTACGAAGTCTTTGTCTATTCGCTCACCGAACAATTTTCGAGCATTCTGAGTTCAACGCTCTTGCTCGTTCAACGCGGACGGACGTATGCAGAATTGTCAGGCGAATTAATTTTTGCGAACGGTTATCGGTTGTCCATCTTTGAGCGATTGACTTGGGAAACGAGCGTCATTGAAATCGAAGGTTATTCGTACGAGGGTTGGCGCAACGGCGAAAAATTATACTGGTACGATTCCCAGCCGCATCCAAACATTGCCGAGTTGAAAAGCACGCAGCCACATCACAAACACATTCCACCGGACATCAAGCATCATCGTGTTCCCGCCGCGGGGTTGAGTTTTACTGCGCCGAATTTGGCGTTTTTGATTCGCGAGATGGAAAGGTTAGCACCCACAAGCGAATAGAATGGACGCGCAGCAGATGTACGAACCGGATGTATTTGGCAGAGGAGCGGGAGGAGAGTTTAGGGTGATAGGGCAATGAAATGCAAGACCTCGAAGGTTTCTAAAGACCTTCGAGGTCTCTTTTTTCATCACATCTGCAAGTTCTTGGGCTGCGCCGCGTATAGCGCGGAAAAATTTTTTCATCTGCCCTTCATCTGTTTGAATTAGGATGGCTTGGCATTTTTTTTACGACCTATACATACGAATTTCAGGAGCAATCAAATGAAATGGTTGATGATGACTTGTTTATTTGCAGTGGGAGCCGTGTCATTGGCAGCGTGCGCGAGCTCTGGCTTCACGCCGACGATTGCGCCGACGCAAACGCGCGAAACGTTTGCATCGCCTGTGCCTACGGAAGCCGCGTCCACGCGTCTTCCGACCAACTCGCCGACCGCTGTCCCGACCAGCGCGCCAACAGCAACGCGCACCCAAGTTCCTGCGACCAATACCACCGCGCCGACGCGCGTTCCGCCCGCCGCCACCGCCCCTTCAAGCTCAGGGCAAGCCGCGCCAACCAACACGCGCGCCGCGCCATCCAATAGCAATTCGTTCACGCTCGATATTCAACCGATTGCGGATGAACTGCGGCGTCCGATTTTTGTCACGCATGCGGGCGATGGCAGCGGGCGTTTGTTTATTGTCGAACAGCCGGGGCGCATTTCTGTTTTTGAAAATGGACGAAGGCGCGACGAATTGTTTTTGGATATTGCGGAAAAAATTACGACGAGCGGAAACGAACAAGGTCTGCTTGGACTCGCGTTTCATCCCGATTACGAAAACAACGGATTCTTTTACGTAAATTATTCGCGCCAAGGTGACGGCGACAACATCATCGCGCGCTATCAAGTTTCGGATGACCCGAATGTTGCCGATGCGAACAGTGAAAAAATTATTCTCACGATAGAGGGCGCGGAACCGAATCACAACGGCGGCATGTTGGACTTTGGACCCGACGGGTACTTGTATATTGCAACCGGCGACGGAGGCGGCGCGGGTGACCGACACGGCACGCCGGGCAACGGGCAATCGCTCAACACACTGCTCGGAAAAATTTTACGCGTGGATGTGAATGCCGACCCGTACCGCGTGCCGAATGACAATCCGTTTGTGAATCGAGCAAACGCGGCACCGGAAATTTGGAGTTACGGCTTGCGGAATCCGTGGCGTTTTTCGTTTGACCGCGCGACGGGCGATTTGTATATCGCGGATGTGGGACAGGGCAGCAAAGAGGAAATTGACTTTCAACCGGCGTCGTCGAGAGGCGGTGAAAATTATGGCTGGCGCATCATGGAAGGTGACGAATGCTTTGACGAAAGTTTGATTTGTGGGCGCAACGATTTGGTTCCGCCGATTGCGGTGTATTCGCACGACCTAGGTTGTTCGGTCACGGGCGGGTATGTGTATCGCGGAAAGCAATATCCGTGGCTCGTCGGACAATACATTTTCGCGGACTATTGCAGTGGCATTGTGTGGGCAACGTCACGCGATGCGAACGGCAAATGGAACACGCGCCAAGTGACGACGTTCGACGATACCATCAGTTCATTCGGTGAGGACGAAGCAGGCGAACTGTATGTCGTCGGACACAATAGCGGGACGATTTATCAATTAACAAGCAACCGATAAAAATTTGAAACCCGTTAATTGCGAAATAACGGGTTTCAAATTTTTATTGCTCGCGGATTTTGTACGGAAAGCCGTACCCTCTCATCCGTTTCATAAACGGCACCGCGTCGAATGCTTCGGGTCCATGCACGCCGACGCCTTGCCAAATTTTTTCGTGCAGCAGCTCCATCGCAATCACGGGATTGAATGCCGTCTGCGCGACGACAGCTTGCGAGCCAATTTTTTTCATGCACGTTTTGTTGTCCGCCGTTTGATAAATGTACACCGCGCGTTTTTTGCCGTCTTTTATGCCCGTCACGAATGTTCCCGCGCACGTTTTGCCGGACATTTTATCGCCGAGTGTCGCGGGGTTCGGCAAACACGCGGCGACGACATCGCGCGGCGCGACCTCGACGCCTTTGACGCGAATTTTTTCTTTATTGTCCAAACCAAGCGCGTGCAGCATTTTCAAATACGCGATAAATTCATCGCCAAGCCCGTACTTGAATGTGACGCGTTTGCATTTCAGATAACGCGGCGCGAGCAAAACTTCTTCGTGTTCGACATTCACACATTCGACGGCTCCGATGCCATCGGGGAATTCAAACCTTTCGGGTTCGGAAAACGGCGCGGTGGTGTACCAGCCGCGTCCCTTTTCCCAAATCACTGGCGGATTCAAACATTCCTCAATCGTCGTCCAAATCGAAAACGTCGGCGCGAACGCGTAGCCGCGCACCACCAGGTTCGCGCCGTCGCGCACGCCGATTTCGTCAATCTCGTCAAACAAATAATCTGCCGCGTAACGCGCAAACACATCGGACAGACCCGGCTCGACGCCCATGCCCACCAGCGCGAGAATGCCTTGGCGTTCCCATGCGCGCGCGCGTTCAAATTGATAATCGCCCAACTTGACGCCCGTTTTCTCGTGCGGTTTTTTGGGATGCGGCGACGAAAGCGTCATCGCCATATCCATATAATTTTTTCCCGCGTCGAACGCCGCGTCAAAAATCGCTTCGTTGAATTGCGGGTCCACCGCATTCATAATCAAGTCCACATCGTATTTTGAAGCGAGCGCGGAAATTGCCGCGCGGTCATTTGCGTCAATTTGCTCTGCGGGAAACCGTTTGGGGCTGCCGAGTTTTTTTTGCACAAACTTGGCGCGTTCGAAATTGTAATCGGCAAGCACCATTTGTTCGAGCCACGCGCGCGGTTTTGCGATAGCGGCAATGGCTTCGCCCACGCCGCCGACGCCGACCAGTAAAACTTTCACAAACTACCTCCTTGGGGTCTGGCTGCAAAAAATCCGATTGACATTGTAATCCGCATCTCGTAAAATTTCCACAATCGTCTCGTCACCCGGCAAAGGTGGCTCTATGTCTCGCTTCCGACTCGTCCTCATCGCACTTGCACTGTTGTCCGCCTGTGCGAGCTTCAATACGCCGCAACTTGGCTCGCAAGAACTCAACCTCTACAGTTTTTCTGAATACATTCCCGCCGATTTGGTAAGCGGTTTTGAAAAAGAAACCGGCGTGCGCGTGAATTTGGAAACGTACGCGACGAATGAAGAAATGCTCGCGAATCTCAAAACGCGCGCGCAGTATTATGACGTGATTGTGCCGTCCGATTACGCGGTGGAAATTTTGTTGCAGCGAGAGGGGCTGCTGCCGCTTGATTTGGCGCGCATTCCCAACTATACCAACATTGACCCGCCGTTTCTCACCCCCTATTTTGACACGGGCGGCGCAACACCGGGCGGACGTCGTCCCACGTTCAGCCGCGCGAAATTTACACTGCCGTATCAATGGGGGACGACAGGGTTCGCGTTCAACGCGTCCAAGTTGAATTTCACGCCAACTTCGTGGAATGATTTGTGGCGTCCTGAATTAAAAGGGCGCGTTGTCGTTTTGGATGATGCGCGCGAAATGCTCGGCGTCGCGTTGCTGGCGTTGGGCTATGACCGGAATGACACCACGCAAGCGCACTTGCTTGAGGCGCACGATAAATTGGTCGAACTCGCGCCGTCCATGATTCGCATTGACGCGCAGACGCCGGAAAAAGCGTTGCTCGACGGCGACGCGTGGGCAGGAGTGATGTATAACGGCAATGCCGTTCTCGCCGCGCGCGAAAATCCCGACATTTCGTTTTTGTATCCGCAAGAAGGCGGCAACATTTGGTTCGACAATCTCGCCGTGCCAAAAGGCGCGCCGCATCCCGACGCCGCGCACGCATTCATCAATTACGTTCTCGAACCCAAAGCGGGCGCGCTCATTACGCGCGATTTTCCGTACGGCAATCCGAACCGCGCGGCAATTAATTATCTCGAACAAAACAATCGCGCGCTGTATGACGATTATGTTTCCGGTTACGCCAATCCCGCGCCTGCCGCGTTGACTGCCCTCAAATTTATCAAAAATGTTCCGCCGACCACCGCAGCATTGTACGAACAATACTGGCTTCAGGTGAAACAAGCCGCGACGCCCTAACCCCTTGCTTATGACGCAGCGCGTCATAAAACCTTGCCCTGCCGCGAAACGGGTGTATAATGCAAGAAATTATGACGCAGTGCGTCAAAAAACACGCGCGCGGCATTTTTACCCTTACGGAGGTTTGGCATGGCAAAAAAGGAAACCGCCGCAAAAAAAGACGGCAATGTCGTATTTGGCACACTTCGCAAAATGGTGCTGGCGAGCGTCGGCGTCGTCGGCGTCGCGCAAGATGAAATCAATCATTTGCTGGAACGCATGGTGGAACGCGGCGAGATTACCGAAAAGGATGCGCGCCGTCTGTTGAGCGAAGCGCAAAAGGAATTTAGTCGCCGCCGCAAAAGTGGTCAGACCAAAGCGGAAAAAGAATTGGAAAGCATCATGGAAAAAATGAACGTGCCTTCCAAAGGTGACATTGAAGATTTGACCAAGCAAGTGGCGCATCTTTCCAAACGCATTGAAGAACTCAAAGCCGAAATGAATCGGTAGCACGTAGCAGGTATCAGGTAGCAAGAAAAACATACTACCTACTACCTGCTACTTTTTTTCAATATGTGGCAGTTCAAGAGTCCCTTTATCGTCTTTGGCGACGACGCGCTGGAATACCTAAACAATATCGCGGCGCGGCATTTCTTTTTCGTCACCGATGAAAACATGACGCGGCTCGGTCTGGTAGATGCTGTCGCCAAACATCTGAACGCGCCGTACACCGTATTCGACCAAGTAGAACCCGAACCATCCTTGCAAACGGTTCGTCGCGCGGCGCACGCGATGGAACACGCCGCGCCCGATTGGATTATCGGACTCGGCGGCGGTTCGTGCATGGACGCGGCGAAAGCCGCGTGGCTCTTGTACGAAAAACCCGACGCGGAAGTTTCCTGCATCAATCCGCTGGAACATTACGGACTGCGCGCGAAAGCGAAACTGGTTGCGATTCCTACAACGTCCGGTACCGGTTCGGAAACCACGCTCGCCACCGTGTTGACGGATACGGACGAACAGCGCAAACTTTCGCTCGGTTCGTACGAACTCGTTCCCGACATTGCGATTGTGGACCCCGCGCTCGTGATGAAACTGCCGCAAGTCGTGACGGCGGATACGGGCATGGATGTTTTGACGCACGCGGTGGAGGGCTACACGAGCCGCATGCACAATGATTTTTCCGACGGCATGTGTTTAAAAGCAACGGAACTCGTCATGAAATATCTGCTGCGCGCGTACACGGACGGGAGTGATGCCGAAGCGCGTGAACACATGCACAACGCGGCGACGCTTGGCGGACTCGGTTTTGGCAATTCGCAAGCCGCGCTCGCGCACGCGATGGGTCACGCGCTCGGCGCGCTGGTCAAACTCGCGCACGGGCGCTCCGTCAGTTTGTTTTTGCCGTACACGATTGAATTTACGGCGAACGGCGGGGGCACACGGTACGGCGACCTCGCGCACATGATGAAATTGCATACGCACACGGAACTTGAGTCCGCGCGCGCCGTCGCCGACAAAATTCGCGAACTGCAATACGCGATGAACATGCCGACGACGATTGCCCAAGCCGGCATCACACGCGACCAGTTTGTCGAAATCTTGCCGCGTCTCATTGCGAATGCGAACATGGATACGCAGCTTGTAATGAATATCCGCGTGCCCGAATCGGCAGAACTCGAAAAATTGTTTCACTATGCCTACGACGGACAACGCGTCGATTTCTAAACATGACGCGGGTGCCACAACTCGCGCAGAATTCTTTGTTGTCGGAGCAGTTTGCACAAATGCTTTGATGGATGCGAACGCGATTTGGTATTGGCAGTTGACGCGTTGATGGTGTTGTGCGCGGGAAAACGGGTTGAGACTCTAGCATGAACTTGGAGAAACGCATTGGCTTGGCATTGAGCGGCGGCGCGGCGCGCGGCGCGGCGCATCTCGGCGTGCTGCGTGTACTTGAACGCGAAAAAATTCCGATTGATGTTGTTGCGGGCGTCAGCGCGGGTTCGGTCACGGGCGCGTTGTATTGCGCGGGTGTGCCATTGGGCGAAATGGTTCATGCGCTCCAAGAATTTAGTTGGCACAAAATCACTTCGCTCACATTTCCCGTTCATGGACTCGTGTCGTTTGAAAAATTGGAAAAATATCTCATCAAGTTCATTGGAAATGTTTGGTTCAGCGATTTGAAAATTCCGTTCGCGGTGGGGACGACAGATTTGTTCACGGGACGCCCCATCAATTTTTTTGCGGGACGCGTTGCGCCGTTGGTGCGCGCGAGCTGTTCGATTCCCGGACTGGTTGTGCCGCTCGAGTACGGCGAGTATTGGTTGGTGGACGGCGGGGTGTCGTGCAATTTACCATCACAAGCGGCGCGCGCGTTGGGCGCGGATGTGGTGATTGGGGTGGATTTGGTAAAGCCGTACGTGCGGAAAAATTTCGGACCGTTGGGGCTAGGCAGCACCGCGCTGGAAATTTTGGTGCGGCATTCGGGCGGGGGTTTGGAAGGCGCGGATGTGGTGATTGCGCCCGCGTTGGACAACAAAACGTATTCGCGTTTCAGCCGTTATCAAGAGATGATTGAACTGGGCGAACAGGCGGCGGAAGCCATGCTGCCCGTCATTCGCGCTGTGACCTCGCCCGAACCCTCGCTGTTGAGAGGAGCGAACCTCACCCCAGCCCTCTCCTTATAAAAGAGAGGGAGAAAAAAAAACCCTCCTCTTGCTACGGGGAGAGCGGGCGAAAAAAATCCCTGCCCTTGCTACGGGAGGGCGGGCGAAAAAAATTCCATCCCTCTTGCTACGGGAGGGCGGGCGAAAAAAATTCCCTCCCCTTGCTAGGGGGAGGGCGTGAGAAAAAAAAGCCTCCTCTTGCTACGGGAGGGCGGGCGAAAAAAATTCCCTCCCCTTGATAAGGGGAGGGTTAGGGTGGGGTTAGGTGAGTTAGAACGGATTCCTAAATGATTCAAGGGATGAGATAGCCACAATGAGCAAACCAAGCGCGGGCATCCTCTGGCGTA
>CALMZO010000307.1 GCA_937870825.1 uncultured Chloroflexota bacterium
TATTCCTCGCGCGAGACGAGCGCAATGACGCCGCGTTGAATTTTCAAGTCTTTGACGCCTTCCACGCGCACGGTTGCATGAATGGTTTCCCCGGGCGCGTAAATTTTGTTTGCGCGGTCAAGCGTGATAGTGAGATTGGCTTTGCCGCCTTTGAGAAAATCGAACATAAAGCTGTTTTGTCCCCTTTCAATCGGTCATTGTCTCTCGTACGGGCGCGTTGTCGCGTCCAACGCGGGTTTGGTGCATCAAGTGCTGGATAATCAATCGTACCAGATAAAGTCCGAATTCAGGATTTTGATAATACAACTCGAGAACTTTTTGTTCGCCCAGAATCAATACGGTTGAATCGCGTTCGACAATCGCAGAGGCGGTCCGTGTTTTTTGAGGAGAGAATACACCAACTTCACCGATGAGTTCACCGGGGGCGGCTGTCGTTTGAATTTCAGGAAAGTGAATCGAACCGTGGACGAGATAATAGATTTTGTCTGCCCTATCTCCTTGACGAAACAGTGCGTCACCCTCTTTAAATTCTGCTTTGGTCATGAAATGCAAAATGGGTTCGATGGAAAAATCTCCACGCGATGTTTGCCGGACGCGGTCGAGCAATTTTCGAATTTGATAGAGCCGCCAAATGTTCAAAGGGAACAAAACCAAGTGCAGCAAAAAAACCGGGGTTAGTCCGGCGAGATACCCGTAGGTCATGAATGCTACATTGCTGGTGATTGCAACAAAGCGCAGCGGGACCATCGTCTTCATATAGAACGTTGAAAACACCAGCAACGATGCGATGTAACCGCTCAATTCGACGACGTTCAGATTGGGAATGGACATGGCAGATGGCGATGTGATGGGACGGGTTGCTTTGCCCAAGTCTCTCACGCGTCGAGTTTCAGTACCTCATCGAGAAAAGTGACCTCCGGTGGTGCGGTAACGCCCGCGCGTTTTGTGGCATCGCGAAATTCTTGCGATTGAAACAGTTGCTGCGCGCGTGCCATGTCCGCGTATTGAGCAAGAATCAAAACTTGATTCGGTTTGTCGGGGCTGCGAAAAACAGTCACGCCTTGCGAGCCGTACTCTTGACGCAGCGAACTTGCTTCGGTAAAGCCCGTTTTCCATTTTTCAAACTCTTCAAAATTCACTCGAACGAGTACGTAGGTCATGGTGACAATTCTCCTTTGCTGTTTAATGTCGCCCACACTGTTGGTGTCGCGACGGGAAATTCGATCTTCCAACAGTGCGCGTGCAACAAATTCGGTTGCTGCACTCACATTGTGAAAATGGTCAATCAGAATATCAGTGTCAACGACGCGCACGTTGGCTCACTCCCAAGCGGCGTAATCTTCTACCACGACGCAAACGATTCACGTACTTGACGCCATCGTTCGGAATGTCCTTGCGCCCAGCCCACATGCCCGCCGTTCGTTGCAATGTCTCGCGTATCTGTTTTTCTGAAACCAAAATGATTCTTCCCGCGCGGTCAGTTGTCGCGGTCAGTTGGTCTCCCACTTGTAATCCGTTGCGTAACTTTTTGGGAACCGTCACGCGGAACCCACTTTCAATTGACACTTGTTCCATTCAACACCTCTTGAGATTTGGGGCAGGAAATTTCTCCTGCCCCAAACATTTTACGCCGAGTTGAATCGTTCTACAACGCCACACCCTTCTCCTTCAAAATCGCCCACACCTTCGGCGGTGTGATGGGAATGTCAATGTTCGTCACGCCGAGATGGCAGAGCGCGTCAACTACGGCGTTCGCAATCGCGGGCGGCGCGCCAACCGTTGCGCTTTCGCCGACGCCTTTTGCGCCGAAGGGGTGATGCGGCGAGGGCGTCACCGTTTTGTCCATTTCCCAGCGCGGCGTTTCGACGGCGGTTGGTACGAGATAATCCGAGAACGAACCCGTGAGGTTGACGCCGTTCTCGTCGTACACAATCTCTTCCAACAGCGCGGGCGCCATGCCCATCGCGAGACCACCTGCGATTTGTCCGTCAACGATTTGCGGATTGATAATCGTGCCGCAATCGTCCACCGCGACAAAGCGGCGAATTTTCAC
>CALMZO010000308.1 GCA_937870825.1 uncultured Chloroflexota bacterium
GGGCATCTGGTTGCTCCTGTTCGGGAATACCCTATGCTATACCACTAAAGACCCTTTTATGCCAAGATGTACTAGCAGTCTGTCGGGGAGGACTTGCACAATGGAATCAGCCAGAATCGAATTGAATTGCTTGAGCTCGCGCGCAAAGCGTTCCATATCATCCGGATTTGCAACGGCTTGAGACATTCATGTCTCCCCTTGGCAAGGGGCGGATTATGCAGATGTGAAAATAATTCTAAAGGAGAAGATGAGGGCTTTATGCCAACTCACTCGTAAGATTATAAGCGCGTCGTAGGCGCGGGTCGATCGGTTTTTCGCTAAAAACTCGCAAGCAAGATACAAATCAATAAATCTCAGAGCGAATGTCTCACAAGAAATTCTTTGGTGAGACATTCGCTTTTTAATCACATGCAAAAAGAACAAATCCAGGAGGTGAACATGCCAGAGCAATCAAATCTGACGCAAGTCAAATGCATCATCGTTGATGGCCCCTACAGCGGCGGCATCAGCGAAAGCATCGGCGATGAAATCCCCGAATGGGTTGTCGCGCTGTGTGATGACGATGGCGGGGACATCACGACGCATACGTGCGCGAGTTATGAAAGCGCGTTGGAGTTGGGACATCTGCTTGCACGCGAGATGAAGGTTGAACTCATCATCGAGGCGATGCGCGCAGAGTGAGGAGAGTAAAAATGAATTGCAAGTATTCAATCAGGTCACCTCGGAGCTTGAATTGGTGAATGGTTCAAATGGAATTGTGAGCGTACCGGGTCACGCACCGCATACTTGCGGTGCGGTTTCGTTTCAGGGGATTCAAGCAATGTGTCTTGGATTCGCGATAGACAACATGGACGATGTTGTTTTTCTCAATACCGCAGGTCCGCAGCAAGCGGTTCGTTCGTTGTGGGCGTCGCTTGCAGGAAATGGCGCGCTGGAAATCAATCAAACGTTGATTCGCTTCAAACGCGAAACGTCGTATTTGCGATTCGAGCAGCCGTTGGCAATGACGCGCTTACATTCGCTCGCGCTCTTGCATCCGCAAGCGTCACTGCTGCACATGCAGCCGGGGCAAGATTGCTTTTACCTTTTGAGTGAATCGCCAGAACAAATTCCATTACGCCTGTTTTACGCGATGTTGAACAAGGCGATGCCTCTGCCGCTCGCGCCCGAATGGACCGATTACTTGTGGAAAGTGGGAACGCGCGTGCGCTTTAAAAGACGCGACGAATTGAATGAAGAGGATGAAGAAATAATTGTTCGCAAAGAACGCGCCATTGTGCCGCTCAAGACGCAGGGCTGCGGTGGATGGCGCGTGCTGACCGCGCTCGAGTATTGGATGAACGTCGTCGAACACGGCTTGCTCGACGGTCAAATCCGATGAGCGCGCGCAAAAGACCTGCTATAGGAAGTCAAGAGGTCGAACCTTAAAATTTTTACGCGGTCTGTGATCCAGAACGCACTTCATACGGACGCTGTTCTTTGAGGACCACAAAAATGCGCGCCAACAGTTTGCGACAGAGTGCGCCGATGACGGTGTTGTGGTGTTTGCCTTCGGCGCGCTTGCGTTCGTAATAGGCGTGCAGTTCCGGGTCATGTTGGCGTGCGACATTCGCTGCGAGCCACACCGCACGGCGCAAGTAGGGTGAACCGCGTTTGCTCATGTGCATCTCACTGCCGGTGAACTGTCCGCTTTGATAGACCCGCGCATCAATGCCGGTGTAGCCGACCAACTTTTCCAGCGAGGCGAAACGCTGAATGTCCCCAATCTCGCCGAGAATCGTGGCAGCGGTCACTGGGCCGATGCCGACAATCGAAGTCAAGTGTTGGGGCAGTGGCGTCAACAGGGTTTCGATGGCGCGGTCAACTTGCTCGACTTGGCTTTGTAAAAACTCAAGCTGTGCGATGAGACAGCCCACTTCGAGTTGGGCGGCATCGGCGAGAAAGGCAATCCCGACCGAGTTTTTTGCGGCGTCCAGCACTTGTTGGGCTTTGGTTAACCCGAAACGCCCGCGACTACCGGCACGCAAAAGTGCGGCGAGTTCACTCAAGTCGAACGCGGCGATCTCATCCGCACTGGCGGCGTGTTTGAGCAAGGTGCGCGAACTGGTCAGAAATACATCGGAAAACAAGGTTTCATATTCCGGAAAGATGCGATCCAACACATTCAAGATGCGGCGTTTGTTGTCGCCGATTTGGTCAATCAAGTTCCACCGAAAGCGCGTCAGTTCGCGTAGTTGGAGCAACTGAGGGTTGGGCGAAGGTGTGGTCGCACTGCCGCCAATGCGTAAAAAGTTCGCAATCCAAAACGCATCGCGGCGATCGGTCTTGGTGATGCGCACGCCCGTTTTGCGATAGGCGTGTACTTGCAACGGATTGAACACCTGCACCGTGAAACCGGCAGCGCTGAGATGTTCATAGAGTGCCAGCCAATAGGGACCCGTGGCTTCGAGCGCTACGTGGACCGTGGCCGGCAGTGCGTGCAACGTGTCAACACATTGCACAAACCCGTTGCGCGTATTGGTGATGGTCAGGGGTTTGCCGATGGCTTGGCCCGTTTCATCTACGACGACCATTTGGTGTGCGCGTTTAGCGATATCAATGCCAGCATAATAGAGCATCGCAACCTCCACACGGAATGAAGTGAGGTGCCCTCGATGCTCTACGCCATCACAGCCTTGTGGGTGATGCGAGCCATAACGCTCAACCTGCTGATGCGTGACCACACGTAGAGCCGAGGCGACAGTCTACTTGACGAGGCAGATCCTCAAGGAGGACAACGTCGACCTCGACTTCTACATGCAGTCTATAAATCTTGTTCACAGTCGTCAACCGTGACTGACTCTACTATACAAGGAGGAAATGGCATGGCTCGATTGGCTTCGATTGCCAAAGCGGGTTATTACCCAACCCCTGAACGTGTAACGGAATGGGTCACGCACTATGTGCGTCCGTCGAATGGAGTTGGCGGAAAATTGTTGGACGCGTGCTGCGGCGAAGGCATTGCGGCGGCGACGATGGCTGCCGCGTGCGAGCTTGAATCGTATGGCGTCGAACTTGATTTGGAACGCGCGAATGCGGCATCGCTGCGGCTCGACCACGTTATCGCCGACGATATTGATATGGTGAAAATTGCGCGCGAGGCGTTCGAACTCTTGTGGCTCAACCCGCCGTACGATGTCGTACAAGGCAAACGTCTCGAACACAAATTTCTCACGCACTGCACACAATTTCTCGCGCCAGATGGTCTGTTGATTTACATCGTGCCGCAGTACGCTATCAATGCGAAAATCGCGGGTTACCTCGCGCGTTGGTATCACACACTGCGCGCGTTTCGTTTTCCCGACCCCGAGTTTGCGGATTACAAACAGATCGTCGTTTTTGGAATCAAGCGCGAGGCGGCTTGCGATGACGCACAGGAACAAGAGCAATCTTTATACAACGTGTGCCAACGCGGTTTGCCATTGCTCGCCGAAACGCCGAATGAAGATGAAACTTATTCATTACCACCACCGCGCGCGATTTCCGATTTCTACTTTTACGCGAAAAATCTTTCGCCCGAAGAATTGATTGTCGCTGTGAAACAAAGCGGCGTGTGCAACACCGCGAGTTGGCGCGAGAACTTTGACCCCGCGACGGAACTCGATTCGTTTCGTCCGCTCATGCCGCTCAAGGAAGGACATCTCATTTCCATCATCGCGGCGGGGCACGTTCAAAACATTCGCCTCGAACGCGATGGCGAGCGCATTCTGGTTAAAGGGCGCACGTACAAAGACCAAGTGGAGAACGAAGATGAAGAATCGGAACGCGTGACGGACCGCTTTGTGACCGAGTTGATGATTCTCGATTTGGAACAGGGCGAGTTCACGCGCATTGACGACACGCGCAAACTCGCGGCGTTCGGCGAAAAATGGAATGTGATTCTTTTACAGCGTGTGATGGATTCGTTTCCGCCGATTTACAACATGGATTACGAAAAAGCACTGCCGCCCGAAAAGGTTGCGCGGTTGAACGCATTGAGTCCGCGTCGCCGCTTGCCGCGTCGAAATGTGTGCGGTTTGTTCGAGGCGCAAAAGCATGTTGCCGCCGCGCTGTATTTCTATTTGCAGCGCGAAAAATGCGCCGCACTTGTGGGAGAAATGAGTGTGGGCAAGACGAGCATCGGAACTGCGCTCGCGGCATTGATGGGTGAACAAGCCAATCCCGTTTTCGTCATGTGTCCCGCACACTTGGTGGACAAATGGCAGCGCGAGATCCAAGAAATTTTGCCGGGCGCGTACGTAGAGATTGTCGAACGCATAAGCGATGTCGCGCGTTTTGCGCGCACCGTTCGAAGAATGTCGAAAGAACGAATGGCGTTCGCCATCTGCTCCAAAGAAATGGCAAAACTCGGTTCAGGTCACGAACCCGCGTACATACAAAAACATCAACTCGAATTCGTGCCGACGAAATATCACGATGCAAATGCGCCGCGCGTATGGGATTGGCTTGAGGACGAATCCGCTCAATGGTTCAACTCCGATGCGGATGTTGTCCAAGATGGCGAAGCCAATTACCAAGACGATTTGGATGCGTTCGATGGAATTCTCGACACAGCGACATTGCAAGCCACGTATTTAGGTGAACGCGAAAGTTATCCAGAAGACCCAAGCCGCACTCTCGATTCACTCCAAGTCACGCCGTTGCTGCAAGATGGTTACTATCTGTTGCGCGAACACATTCATTGTCCGCGCTGCGGCATCGAAATTCGAGACAGTGATGACCGTCGCGTAGAGGCCGCGTACTTTGAAAACAAAAAACGCTTTTGCCAAGTGTGTCGCACTCCGCTGTTTCAAATGATTCATCTCAATCAACGCGGCAAGCGCGAGGTGAATCTGATGCAGCTCAAAACGATTCGCTATCCCATCGCCGAATACATTCGACGCAAGCTGCACAACTTTTTCGGATTGTTCATCAGTGATGAAGTCCACGAAGCGAAAGGACACACGACAGATGTGGGCTACGCAATGGGCGCGCTCGCGCAATCGTGCCGTCACACGTTGGGCATGACGGGGACAATTTTCGGCGGGTACGCGTCTACGCTGTTTTCGCTGCTGTATCGCCTCGACCCCAAGATTCGCCGCGAATATCGTTGGAACGAAATGCAGCGTTTTATCGCGCGTTATGGCATTCTGGAAGAGGTGACGTTCAAGGGCAGCGGGAATGTGGACGACGAAGATGACATTGGCGTCTACACGGCGAAACGTCGCAGCAAAACCTACGTGCGCGAACGCGCAGGCATCTCACCCGAATTGATTGTGCGTTTGTTAAACTATACCGCGTTCGTGCAACTCGCCGACCTCGGCTATGACCTCGTGCCACTGCGCGAACACTTGATTGAACTCGACCTCGCACCAGACCATCGCAAAGAATATGATGAACTACGCAAGACGCTCGAAAAAGCGTTGAAGGAATTGCGCGACAATCATTCGAGTCCGCGACGCTTGCTCGCCGCGTATTTGCAATCGCTGCTCGGCTATTGCAATTCAGGGCATCGTCAAGAAATTGTGCGCGACCCGGATGGGCAAGTGATAGCAGTTGCTTCCGCGCTCGGTGAGGAACGTCTCTATCCGAAAGAAAAAGAATTGCTCGAACTCACACAAGCAGCAGTGATGCAAGGCCGCGGCGTGATTGTGTATCTGCGGCAAACCGGCACGCGCGACATTAGCGAACGTTTGCGAAAATTGATGACAAATGTTGGACTGCCTGTGGCGGTACTCAAATCAAAAATTTCGTCGCGCAAACGCGAAGTGTGGATCGAACAACAAGTGCGTAACGGCGTGAAAGTTTTGATTACGAATATGGAACTCGTGAAAACGGGGCTCGACCTGATATTTTTTCCGCGCGAAATTTTTTTTAAGGTGAACTATTCCGTGTTCACCATGCAACAAGCATTGCGTCGCCCACTTCGACTCACGCAAAAATATCCAGTGGACGCGTATTATCTTGTTTATCGCGACACGATGGAGAGCGCCGCCGTCGCGCTCATCATGGAAAAAATGGCGGCAGCCGAAAAAGTGAACGGCAACAGTCTTGAAGCATCGTTAATGGCGAGTCAAGCGAATGCGGATGATGTATTGAGTCAATTGGGCAAGGTGCTACAAGGGACAGCGCAGGTCAAAGATTTGCGCGCGTTGTTTCATGAGAAGGAGAGAGAGGCGGATGCAAAGCGCGTTCACGCGCAAAATCGAAGACACGAAACAGAAACAAATCAGATGCGTGAGACGGAAAACGAGAGCGTGTTGCCGAAACAACTCTCGCCTCTCGTTACAAATATATTCAATCCCGTTGCGGGAGCCACAACATATCAGACCACTCTCTTTTGAAAAATCCGAAATCGTTGTGCTTTTCGACGCGCTGGCGACAGCAGAATCATGCTAAAATAGCTGTGTTGAACTCGAAGGAAAGGAATACAGGAATGATAAATCTTCATCCGCAGTACACCACCGATGCACGCGGCGATCAAGTGGTGGTCTTGAAACGTGACGAGTTTGAACTACTCCTTGAAGAGCTCGAAATCCGCGATGATATTCGCGCCGCCCAAGAAGCCGAAGCCGAAGGCGGAACTCCGATTCCCCTCGAACAGATGTTAGCCGAGATGGACGAAACCGCGGGTCATCGTCGCTAAAACGATGGAGTATCAAGTTTTAATTCTACCGCCTGCTCGAAAGGATTTCGAGAGATTGCCCAAGCCGGATCAAGCGCGCGTTCGCCAAGTGCTTGCTGCATTTACGCAGACTCCACGCCCCCCGGGCTGTCTGAAACTCAAAAACAGTCCCTATTGGCGTGTTCGGGTAGGCGACTGGCGGATTATCTATAGAATTGACGATGGGGCGCGCATTGTTACCGTTGCGCGAATTCGTCACAGACGAGACGCGTACCGTTAGGAAAATCGGTCCATCCACAAGAAAGTGCGATTGTTGCCATCAAAAAAGCGAGAACAGCCAGACAAACCTGGTGTTCTCGCTTTTTGTCTCTGCAGAAACATGCGCAGGCGAATAAACGCCCCACGCGGCGCGATTTCAAAGGGAATCGCGCTTTTATTTTTATGAGAGGAATCGGGATGATGTGCGAACGAATTTTGTAGCATCAGTTCCATTAACAAAAGTGAGAAATGGGCATGACACGACGTGACGGAACGAAAGCAAAACAGGCGTCCTTTCTTGATGTGTTATTGCTTGAAAGTGAAACCGACCCGCCCCCAATCCAACTGCCCACGATTACGGCAACCATGTCAAAAGCCCCGCAGCAGCCCTCCGATCTTTCACCAACTGCGAAAGAAATGGCTGACCTCTTCGGTTTCATCTCCGCGCTTGAAAAAACATCCCCAGACAAAATCACATCGAAGGCGAAGCATACAGAGCAAGCCGACGCTTTGACGAACGTTGAAGCGAATGAAGAAATCGAAAACCAAGCGAAAGAAAATGATGAATCACGCTCCAGTTTGGGACGCATCACTCCTCAATGGCTCGTTGAGAACCACCACGATTCACTCGCGCGCATCGCATCAATCCACAATTCCATGCGCGAGTTTGAGGCACTGGCGTTGCAAGAGAACACTGAACAATTTCTCGCATCACAACTATCTCATCACTTGCATGTCACCCACCCAACAACAGATGTAGAAAGAGAATTATCAGAGTGTTATCGCGCTTTGGAATTGCTGACGCGCCGCCTGTATGGTGGTGTAACAAATGAATCAAGAGTTAAAGTTAATCGCCACACAGAAACGCTGATGGAAAATGCGTTGCGTCAACCCTACAAAGATGAAGTGCAATGGATTCGTCAAGCGATTGAGGCGGCGGTACGAAAATGTCTCGCAGACCCATCGAAACAGATTTACACGGCGTTCATTGTCTTGACGCTGCTGCGCCCATTCCGCGCGGTGGTGCGCGAATTGCTTCAAGCCAATGAACTTCCATTCTCCGAACGCGTCTTGGCGCAAGTGCGTGAAACCGATTGCGCCAAGATGATGCGCGAGAGTTTGCAAGCATTGGCGCGTTTGGGACTCACTGCACAGACGACGACGCTGGCGTGGCAAGCCGCGCGCAGCGGTCAGTCCGAAAATGCCTTGACGCCATGGATTGCGCGACGCATTGACGGATCCATTGCTGCAATTTGGGAAGGATACGCTACTGTCGAACACCGCGTCGTTCGCACATTGGGCTATGCGTTGTTGGCGACTTTTGATGCGGACAAACACATCACACACCAAACGACAATTGCGGAGGATGACATCGAACGCGCAAAGCAAATTCTTCTGGCGCAGGGCTATCGCTGCGGAGAGAGTGCGTATCCGCAGGATAATCGCGTTGTGAAACTCTGGTGCGAATTTTGTCGGGGGCGCGATAGCGGTTGGTGGTTTGGCGATGAGGCGGGGCGTGTGATGGTTGTCATTCCCTACTTGATGCGTCGTCGTCTCTCATATCACAAACCACTTTGCCGCGCGGTTTCACAAATGCAGGCGTGGGGTTATCGTTTTTATTACGATGACCACACGCTGTATTTTTTGCCAAGTGGAGTTGAATTACCTGCGGATGCTTTTCGTAATGGAGATGTTGCAGAACAAGAAGGAGGAGAATAGACGAAATCAATTCAAGCGATGCAATTCAGAAAAATGTTAGCGGCGCGTTGTACACGGTACAACGCGCGGCTTGTATTTTCAAGGAGGGCATTGAAGAAAAAGTGAACCGCAAAAAATTCACAAAACGTCTGCCGATTCGCATTGAGCTCCACGATGACGAAAACGATGCCGCCGCGATTTCTGCCAATCTCTTTTTGCGATGCGACGCGCTCTTGATTGAATTTCCCGACGCGAATGGTCAACGTCTGGGAACGGTGAAAATCGAACACCACAACGGCGACGTGAACCTCGTGTATTGGGACACCGATGGGATTCGAACGAATGACGCGGGAACCGTCGTACCAATTTTCCAAGTCGCTGCAGCCACACGCGACGAACAATAACGCAGAAAGGAATCACGATGCAAACAGATACAACTTACAGTGAAACTGCAATTACAGAAACGCCGACTGTGACAGCCCCAACATCAATCACAGCTCCATCCACGCCAATGCTCAATGCATTATGCGCGCCTGCGCCATTGTCGCTCGCGCTGCGCTATGTGAAACCAACCGTCGCTTTCCGCACAACGTTGCCCGCGCTGAAATGCGTTCTGCTGAACGCGCAAATGACGAACGATGTATCCAACGGGCAACTCGTAGTGACGACGAGCAATCTGAACGCGACGACGAGCTCGTGGCTCGCCGCGCATGTGACGACGCCGGGCAGCATTGCCGTGCCATACGCGACATTTTCGGAATTGGTGAATCGTTTGCCGCAAAACGCGACGCTGCATCTTGAAATGGATTCCGCCACGCAAACGCTGCGCGTGCAATGCGATGACATCGTGACGAATATCAAAGGCGTTCCCTCGCATGAATTTCCGCAGCCGCCGGCATGGGACACGGGCGCGCAAATTGAATTGGGCGGCAAAGAATTCAAGAGCATCGTTCGTCAGGTTGCGTATGCGGCGGCATCGGATGATTCGCGTCCCGTACTGACAGGCGTATTGTTCGAAATCGGCGCGAATGGATTGGCATTCGCGGCGGCGGATGGTTTTCGTCTTTCGTTGCGCGCACAGGCAAGCGCGACGGGAATGCAAGAGACATTGCGAGTCATTGTTCCCGCGCAAGTTTTGGGCGACATTGAAAAAATTATCGCCGACGATATGACGTTGACCGTGGCGATCAATTCCACCAAGTCGCACATTCAATTCACCATGCCAAACTATCGTCTCATTGCGTCGCTGCTTGACGGAAATTTTCCAAATGTGCAGAGCATCGTTCCCACCACACACGCCACGCGCGTCGTGGTGGATACAGGCGCGCTCGGTTCGAGCGTTGACCTCGCGATGATTTTTGCACAACAAGCCAAGAACTTGGTTGTCCTTGAAGCAGAACCCGGCGCGAATGAGAGCGCGGGGACATTGCGCCTTGTCGCCGCGTCTGCAGAGAGTGGAGACACGCGCCGCGCGTTGCCGAGCAGTATTACAGGTGACGCGCAGAAACTCGCGCTGAATGGCAAGTTCATCAAGGAATTTGTCGAATCGGTGAACGCACCGCAAATCGCAATTCAATTCAACAACGCCGCGTCGCCCGTCGTATTTAGCGAAGTTGGGAATCCGAACTACACCCACATCTTGATGCCGATGCACTTGAGCAGCAAGTAGACCTGCTATAGGAGGTTGCTATGGCTGACGAACCAGAAACACTTCAAGAGCAAGTGCAAAAAGATTCTGTCATTGAAGATGAACAGATTGAGAATGAGGAAGGAGAAACAAACGCAGGCGACAAAGAAACTGTCGTCGAAGCCAAGACCGCGACGGGTGACACAAACCCAACGCGTTCTCTTGAACGCAAATTCGCGCGCGATGATGAACCATACGATTTTGAAAAATGCACTGTGTTGGTGATGTTGCAACTGATGCCGTTGCGTGATGGACAAGCGCCAGACGCGCGTCAAGTGTTTATCACCGCGCGCAGTCATTCCTACGCGCCGTATGTGATGCAGACAAGTTGGGATGAACTCGCCCCGCGTTTGCCGAATGAAATCCATTCGCTCATTGAACAATTGCAAATCGAGCTCGCACAACGCGAAGCCGAGAAACTTGCGCGCGAACAAGCCGAACAACAGCGCCAAGCCGCATTAAAAGCCGAAAGCGAAGAGCGGCGCGCGGCAAAGAAACAAAAGCCAAGTTCGAAATCGGACGCAAACAAAAAACATTCGCAAGCAAAGCACGGCAAAAAGATTGACCTCAATGCTCCGCCTGCGCTGGCAGAGAATCCGAAAACGTCCTCTCAAGAAAACGAAAATCCAATTAGGCCAAAGGATGTCGAAACTCAGGAACTGGCATCCTCCGTTCAAATGACAATGTTTTGATTCCGCAACACGAGGAGGTCCAAATGGAAAATGAAACCATCACGATAACAGATTCACACGATGAACAAGCCAAGCAAGTTCAAGACGCCACTGAAAATTCTCCCACACAACAACAGCCCCCGACGAAAGCAAAAGTGATGTTCGAGCAGACGGTTCTCTTTGAACTCGAACCTGATGAGGCGCGCGATACAGAATATCTTCGCAAGTTGCTTGAGCCGCATTACAGCGCGGCAACCGACGCGAAATTTGAATATCGTCAAGAAGGCGATGTGCTGATTGTGACCATGCTCAAACAGAATCCGCCCATGGGCTAGATGGCAAAACAGAAATCTACACAATGTTCGCGCCGCGCGCCGAAAACGCCGGCGCGAACATTTTTCGCGATTGCGCGTCGCGAACTGGATGCTGCGCCGTCGCATTTGAATCCTGCGATTGCGATGTATGTTGAACTCGCACCGAAAATTCAAACGCTTTCGCTGTTTGATTTGCAGCTCTTTGCGGCAGACATGGAGGACGCGGCGCGCGCGGGCGAACAAGAATCCAATCAAGTCCATGAAATCGTACGCGCGTTGGAACAACTCACGCCCGAGCCAATGACCAACGCGTCGTTCGGTTTCTGAAACGCGTATGCTCAATTCCTCTTTCGTTCCTGCAAGACATTCCGCGCGGCGCGCACAATTGCCGCGTGACAGTAGTACGTACAACGCGCAAGAATGTAAAAAGCAATTGCTCTCATGGGCAGCACGCGCAACAAGTGTAAAAAATGCCGTCTCGCATCTCGACAGCTGGCGCGAGTCGCTTCGTTTCGTCACGCTGTTCAAAAAATATTTTCCCGCGCAGTATGCTACGCTCGCACAAAATCCAAACGCGTGGGTTCTCGACTCGCGTACACGCATTGCGCCGATGGAAAGCAGATTCTTTGAACTCGTTGACCACCATCTATTTCCCATCAGTGTGGATTGGATGGAGATGATACTTCAAGAAATTCACGACGGCGACGACATCGTTCCGCACATTCCGCTGTATTCACTCTTGCCGCGTTCCGATGAATGGGACAGCGATGTGCCCGAGTACGATGCGATTCAGCTATTGCTGTGTTTTACGTGGAACAATTGGCTCGCACCGGATAAAGGTGAATGGCAAGCCCTTTCCGCGCGCTTGAACGAACGCGGCGCAACACTCCCTACACCTCATTGGTATCCATGGCGCGGTCAACCCTTTGCGTTGGGCATCGAGACGCGTTTGCGCGACGCATTGATGCAATGTCATCAGTGCGTCTTTTTTGAATTGACGCGCGCGGCGGGTTATGAGTGGTTGCAGACCGCGATGCAAGTGTTATTCCGCGAGAGTGGAAACGCAATCGTTGATTTTGACGACGAGATGATGATGGAAACGCTCGATTGGACGGAAGATAATATCGAATGGCTCGCCGA
>CALMZO010000309.1 GCA_937870825.1 uncultured Chloroflexota bacterium
AGCCAAACGGATGAAGGCGGCTTGGGACCACGATTACTTGCTCCAAGTCCTTTCCGTTTGAAATGCGATTGCCCTAGATGTCACACGATTACGAGATCGGATGCGCCTTCACTTGGACGTGTGACAAATCACGGGGTTAAGGAATGTTCCACTTTAATATGTCACGCAGCGCGCGATAGAGAACCTGGTCCCAACTTGCATTCGCTTCGTCGAACGCTTTGTTCCAAATGTTCGGGTCCACCTCTTCCATCGCCTTCTCGACACGTTCCGCGCTGTCGCCGCGTTCAACGCACAGTTTCCCGGGCAGGCGAATAAAGAGGAAATAATTGTCACCGCAATCGTTGCGCGGATATTGCCACGAACCTTGTTCGTGCATGCTTTTCGATGGGTCGAAAATCGCTTTGCCATATTCGCTCGCCAATAGCACGAGCGAGAGAATCAAAAACAACGCGAGCCACTTGCGATGATTATTCAGAACTGTAAGCATGTTCGGTTCCTCCCGAAAAAAAATCAGGTCGAGGCGATTTCCTATCGCTTCGACCTGATTCTCATTTGCGGCAATCTTGCCGTTTATGGTTTTTGTTATTGCGCGGTAATTGCACACCACTCAAGCGCGCTCCGCGTGCTCGCTTGAGCGAAATCAATTTACGCGTGAGAGATGCGCGCAACCTCCTTTCTACAAAATTTCGACAATCGCATCCTCACCAATCATCTCCACTACCGCATTGCTGATGGCGTCATAGTCCACGCCAAAGGGCGCACCAATTTGGATTGGCGCGTCACTGCGTTCGAACAGCAATGCTACCTCGTCGTCGCCCGGATGTGCGTTGAACAATTCAAAAAGCGGGCGAACATATTCAGCCGCTTCTTCAGGCGGCAATTCCCGAAAATGGACATAGATGCGACGTCGCGCCCCATCTTGCCCATCAACAGATTTTTCTTGAATCTCCAAAACATCATTCGGGATTACCAATTCGTTTTCGTGTCGTTCCTCGACGCGTGCTGGAATCGGTGAGTGACGTGTGATTATTTCAGAGCCGCGCGTGCCAAACACGGTTGCGGCGCGTCGGAGTGGCGGTGCGCTCGGAATAGGTTGTGTGACAGTGATTGTTGTTTCCGCGCGTGCTTCGGCAATGTGATGTAGCGGAGGCGTGGGTGAATCTGTCGCGGTATTTGTAACCACACCTTCGGTTATTGAATCCGATTCATTATCGAAAAGTGCTTGCACACGTTCAACGATAAACGAATTCTTGTCGTCGCGCGTTTGAATGCGTCCCTCGACCAAGACGGCATTCTCTTTGTGCAACAGCGATGCTGAGTTCGCATAAACGCGGGAAAACAAGACGAGTTCAACCTCGCCTTCCTCATCTTGAATTTGCACGAACGCCATCGGCTCGCCTTTTTTCGTTTTGGTCTTGCGAATATTTTTGATGATGCCCGCCGTCGTAAGCAAGCCGTTCTTCTCAGTGAAATCAGCAAGAGCGACGGACGACAACACTTTTTCATTTCGTTCGCGCAACACAACGCGCAAACTTTCCATCGAATCTTCCGCGAACGCGATGCCCAAAAATTCGCGTTCAAGTTTTCCTTTTTCCGCTTGCGACATGGGCGCGGTGGAGACAAGTTCCACACTTGCAAATTCGGTTGCTGCATTCTCGAAGAGCGATAACTGTCCTTTTTCTTGCAACATGGACGCGGCTGTGCTGGATGCAATCAATCGTTCCACACTCTTGAGCAATGTCGCGCGTTCACCCAATCCGTCGAGCGCGCCCGCGCTGATAAGCGCTTCGAGCGCGCGGCGATTGACTTGTTTCAATGGCACGTGTTGACAGAAATCGGCAAGCGACTTGAACGGTTCGCCATCGCGACGCGCATTGACAATTATGCGCGCCGCGCCTTCGCCTACATTTTTGATTGCGCCGATACCATAGCGAATCGCGCATCGTTCGGCTTCAATCGAGAACCGTACGTCGCTGTAGCGCACATCGGGAGGTAATATCTCGATTCCCGCGCGGCGCGCTTCTGATGCAAGTTGCGCCAATTTTTCCAAATCGCCCGCTTCGTTATTCAGCAGCGCCCACATGTATTCGAGTGGATAGTGCGCTTTGAGGTACGCGGTCTGGCAGGTCAGCGCGGCATAATTGACCGCATGCGCCCGGTTGAACGCGTAGCGCGCAAAGTATTCGATGTCGTCAAAAAGTTTGTTTGCAATTTCTTGCGACATGCCCGCGTGAGCGATTGCACCGCGTACAAATTTATCGCGTTGGGCGAGCAATTCCTCTTTCTTTTTCTTGCCCACCGCTTTACGCAGCGTGTCCGCTTCACTGCCCGTAAAGCCGCAGCAGTCACGCGCGATTTGCATGATGGATTCTTGAAAGACAATGATGCCGTAAGTCTCGCCAAGAATCGGTTCGAGCGAGGGATGCAAGAATGTTACAGGATCGTGACCGTGCATTCGCTTGATGTACGTCGGAATGTATTGCAATGGACCCGGACGATAGAGCGCAATCGCCGCGACGATATGTTCAAAGCGATTCGGTTTCATCTGGGTTAGCACATCGCGTAATCCCTGCGATTCCACTTGAAAGATTCCCAACACATCGCCGCGCGCCATGAGCGCAAATGCATCTGCGTCGTCAAGCGGAATGTTGGAAAGGTCGAGCGCGATTCCGCATCGTTCTTGTACAATCGCGCACAGATTCCGCATCACACTCAACGTTTTGAGACCGAGCAAATCAATCTTGAGCAATCCGATCTGTTCGAGGTCATTCATCGCATATTGTGTGATTGGCACGCTGGCATCATTTCCGCTCGGCGCACGATGCAGCGGCGCATATTCGACAATCGGTTTGTCGGCAATGATTACGCCGGCGGGATGCGTGGACACATTGCGCGTGACGGCTTCAAGCGGGCGCGCCATGTCAATCAAATTTTGAACGCGGGAATCGGTCTCATACAACGATTTCAATTCAGAGGATTGCTCAAGCGCGTCCGAAAGCGTTTGCCCAGGTGTGTTCGGAATGAGTTTGGTGATGCGATTTACTTCGGGAATGGAATATCCCATCACGCGTCCTGCATCGCGCACGGCGGCTTTGGCAAGCATTCGCCCAAACGTCACAATCTGCGCGACATTTTCTTTGCCATAGCGCGCGACCGCGTAATTCAACATGCGCGCGCGTTCATCGTCGGGAAAATCGAGGTCAATGTCGGGCATCGAAACGCGGTCAGGGTTGAGAAAGCGTTCAAAGATGAGTTGATGCGACAGCGGTTCAATCGAGGTGATACCGAGCGCATAAGCGACAATGGAACTTGAAGCAGAGCCGCGCACATTGAACCAAATATGATTTCCGCGCGCATAGCGAATGAGGTCCCAAACGATGAGAAAGTACGTGTCGAATCCCATCTGGTGAATAACCGCGAGCTCATAGTCCACACGCTGTTGTACGGCATCGGTGATTGCATCATAACGCCGCGCAATTCCTTTTTGACACAACGCGCGTAAATACGTTTCGGGTGTATGTTGAGACGCATAATCTTGTGTCTCTTCGGGCGCATCAAAGCGCGGCAGGTGATAGCCCATGAACTCCAACCTCACGTTGCAGCGTTCAGCGATTTCCAATGTGTTGATAATTGCGCGCGGAACCTCTTGCCACAACGCGAGCATTTCTGGGGTGGAGCGAAGGTAATAATCGCGACTCGTCATTCGCA
>CALMZO010000310.1 GCA_937870825.1 uncultured Chloroflexota bacterium
GGATTGCGCGAGTACGATTCGTCGTCATCGGCATTGGAATATGAATAGGAATCGGCAGTCGAGTCGTCGGGATACAAAAGACGCGCCTCATCTGTTCCCGAATCATTCAGCCCAACATTTGTATCCGCGCGATAAAAAATCAAATAGCCGTGCGCGGGAATTGTGGCACTGAGGACATGCGGCGACGTTCCGCCACTGGCATCGTCCAATTTCCATCCGCTCAAATCCACACTGAACGGGTTGTTGTTGTAGAGTTCAATCCACTCGTCGTCGGACGTGATTGAGGAATCGCCATTCCAATCGCTCGCGGGGTCGGGGAGAAATTCATTGATGACGACGCCGACTGGAAAGGGTGTTGGCGAAAGCGTGGACGTGGGCGTTTGCGTTTCGGTTGGCGTCAATGTTTGTGTCGGCGTTTGTGTTTCGGTAGGGGTGTTCGTCGGTGTCAACAAAAGTGAGCAATCATAAAACGCCGAACTGCTGTTGCGCGGACTCAGATATACAGCTGATGCGGTGAAATCTGCCGAGTTATCATCCGTATCTTGACAGCCGTTTAGCTTGCGTTGGTCGGAATTACTCGTGCTGGGCGCTGGCGCGTATAACGCGCCTTCGTAACAATTTGCAGATGTGCCATAGCCAACAAAATCTGCGATGCTGATGCTGGATGGACAATTGCCGCTCAATGTTGTAGTGCTGTTGACGAGCGCGACTTTGCCTGCACTTGCAGCCATAGAAATCATTCCCGTTATATCTGCCGTGGGCAAAGGAATGCCAGTTGCGCCGCCGCTACCTTCTTGAATCAAAAAGTATTGTCCAGCTTGCAAAATAACATTGGGTAAATCTGTGCGTGACCACGTACCGCTCATCGCGCTGGCATACTGAACAGACCAACCATCTAGGTTCACACTCGCGCTGCCCGGATTGAATATTTCGATGAAATCATTTTGATACGTTGCGCCGTTGTTCCCGCCCGCGCCATAAATTTGGCTGATGACGAGATGAGGGGGGGGTGTCGGCGTGAACGTCGCGGTATTCGTCGGCGTATTCGTACTCGTCGCCGTATTGGTCGCGGTATTGGTCGGCGTGTGCGTTGACGTGGGTGTTGGGGTGTGAGTTGCCGTATCGGTTGGCGTATGCGTCGGCGTATGCGTTGCCGTATCTGTCGGCGTCAACGTGTTGGTCGGAGTATCGGATGGAGTTGAGGTCGCGGTGTTGGTTGGCGTGTTGGTCGGCGTATCTGTTGCTGCTGGCGTGAAGGTTTCCGTTGGCGTCGGGGTAGCGATTGGTGTTTCTGTGTCCGTTGGAGTGTGCGACGGAGTTTCGGTTGGAGGAATGCCAGTATCAGTTGGAGTGTTTGTCAGAGTGTTGGTTGGTGGAATAGGAGTATTCGTTGGCGTGTTGGTCGGCGTGTCGGTTGGAGGAATAGGAGTGTTCGTTGGAGTTGAAGTTGAGGCAGGTTCGATCGAGCTAGATGAATTTTGCGGCTGCGATGTTGTGCGCGAAACAAAATCAATACTATTGTTGTTAGTGTCTTCGGCATTGCCCGCGAATTCATCTGTTCCGCCACTTCCCATTGAAGCTGAAGTTGAACTGGAATTTGCTTTGCGTTCAATACTGTTGTTTGCGCTTGGATTTGTGGAAAATGCTGTGCCTTCTGGGTCCGTGCCTGTACCAAACGCTACTTTGTCAACCAGAGTAATACCTGCATCACTGTACAGCAGAACACTGTAATTGTTTGTCAGCGCACTGCTTGCAGCAGAATAAACGACATCAAGCGAAGTGCTTCCATTGTATCCCGTGCCATGACCAATCAGGAAATATCCTTTTGCAGGAATTGTACCACTAAGACTCGCGACAAGATTTGCTTGGTTACCGCTACTGTTTTTTCGCGTCAGTCGCCACGCGGACATTACAACCGCAGCGTTCGTTGGATTATAAAGTTCGACAAATTCATCATTGCCAGAATCGGCACCATCCCCAGCAATTTGCACTTCACTGATTACAACATGCGAAGCAGGACCTAATGAAGGGATTGATTGCGGCGCGGCGGCGAGCGGGAGAGACAACAACAGACAGACGCTAACGAAAACCGTCAGCGCGAGGAGGAGGCGGGAGAGGGGAAAAGCCGAGCGCACGAAAGAAACAAGATAACAAAGAAATAAACTTGTCCGAACGATGTGTGCCAGCGAACATGGCGTAGTGTACGCTGTTGGAGAAAATCGTCAAGGGGGGGTGAGCAAAAAAAAACCTTCGAGGTCTTAGACCTCGAAGGTTTCAATTCTCCCAGTCACGGATACATCTTGTCCATCATCCGCGCGAACGGAATTGTTTCGCGCACATGGTCGAGTTTGCAGAGCCATGCCACTGTGCGCTCGACGCCGAGACCAAAGCCGCAGTGCGGCACGGAACCGTACTTGCGTAAATCGAGATACCATTCGTACGGCTCGCGCGGCAATTTGTGTTTTTCGAGTTGCGCTTCGAGATACTCCAAATTGTCACTGCGCTGACCGCCGCCGATAATTTCGCCGTACCCTTCGGGCGCAAGCAAGTCCGCGCTCAAACACACTTCGGGACGTTCGGGGTCGGGCGCCATGTAAAATGCTTTCATCGCCGTCGGATATTTGTGCACAAAAACGGGGCGGTCAAATTGTTCGCTGATGAGCGTTTCATCGGGCGCGCCAAAATCATCACCCCACTTGAAATTCGCGTCGCCCTTTTCTCGAATGATGTTGACCGCGTCGTCGTACGAAATGCGCGGGAACGGCGGCACAACATTTTGTAAAAATTTCGTGTCGCGTTCCAGCACTTGCAATTCCGTCGCGCGTTCTTGCAATATCGTTTGCACCACATACGAAACCATTTGCTCGGCAACGTTCATGTAATCGTCGAGCGTGCCGAATGCCCATTCCGGTTCCACCATCCAAAATTCCGAAAGATGGCGCCGCGTTTTCGATTTTTCCGCGCGGAATGTGGGACCGAAACAATATACTTTGCCGAATGCCATCGCGTTCGCTTCGTTGTAGAGTTGTCCGCTTTGTGTGAGGAACGCAGGTTCGCCGTAAAAGTCCGTTTCAAACAACGTCGTCGTGCCTTCGACGGACGCGGGCGTGAGAATCGGCGTGTCCACCAACATGAACCCGTTGTTGTCCAACCAATCGCGAATCGCCTTGATAATCGTCGCGCGGATTCGCAAGATCGCGTGCTGCCGCGACGAACGCAGCCACAAATGACGATTGTGCATCAAAAATTCAATGCCGTGTTCTTTTGGGGTAATCGGATAATCTTCGCGCGCAAGCTGCACCGCTTGAAAATCCGTCACAGACAATTCGTAGCCGCCGGGCGCGCGCGGTTCCTTGCGTACCTCTCCTGTCACGCGCACGGAGGATTCTTGCGGAATGCGTTTTGCCAAATCGAATGCTTCGGGCGACACGGCTTTGTGAAACAACGTCGCCTGAATCACGCCCGTGCCGTCGCGCACGCGCAAAAATTGCAGCTTGCCTTTGTCGGTCTTGTCGGCAACCCATCCTTGAATCGTAACCGTCTTGCCTTCGTGCGCGCCAATGTTTTGAATGAGGGCGAGGTCTGACATGAGAGCTCCGTTAGTCGTTCGTCGTTAGTCGTTCGTCGTTAGTCCTTCGTCGTTCGTCGTTTCACGTTTTACGTTTGCCGATGTCTTTCAAATTTTCCACAAACTCGCGCGCCGCCGCGATGTTGTCGCCGATGAAACGTTCGTAAATCGCGCGCCAGGTCTGTTTTTGCACGCGCAGCGCGCGTCCGTACACGTTCGTCGCTTCTTCCGGTGAAAGGTCAGTACCGCCGTAGCGTTCTCGTACATACACCGCGTTCACGTTTCCAATCGGTTCGTTCGATGATGGCACCAATTTTGCAAGTTGCTGCGCGCGTTCGTCCGCCGTCGCGTCCGCGCGTTCTTGAAATCCTGCCCACGGCGCGAGACGGAACATTTCCGCCGCCGCTTGCGCGCCGGGCTTGAGCGTTTTCAAGTACCGTTTCCAGCGCCATTGCACAAACGTGAACGTTCCCGCGCTGACAAGTCCCAGTACCAAAATGCCAAGCGTCACCATCGCGAGCGGGCTTGACCAGAAATTGTTGATGATGCCCGGTCGCGCGTTCGGGTCTTGATTCTCTTGATTTTGAAAACGTTCGTCGCCCAAACCGCGCGTGTCCGATTGCGCGGGTTCCGGTGTTGGCGCGACTTTTTCCTCTTGCGTTTGTTCCGGTTCGGGAACGGGACGCGAAATTTCGGGCTGCGATGACGTGGGTTCAAATTCCACCCAGCCCAATTCACCCAAATACAATTCGGGCCACGAATGCGCGTTCGCTTCGCTGATGTGATAATAACCGTCGTCCGACGCGCTGCCCACCGCGTAACCCGAAGCCACGCGCGCCGGAATCCCGATACTGCGCGCCATCACCGCCATCGCCGACGCGTAATAATTGCAATATCCTTCGGGACGCTCGAACAACACATAGTCCACGCCGTCCATGCCCGCGGGCACGGGTTCAACATTGTCATTGTATTTGATATGTTCGCGCAGATATTTTTCAATCGCGCGCGCTTTGTCATACGCGTTCGTTTCGTTCGCGGTGAGTTGCTGCGCGAGGTCGCGCACGCGCTGCGGCACACTTGTCGGCAAAATCAAATACTGATTCGTAATGTACGGCGGAACGCGCGTATCCGCGCGCCGCAAACTATTTTCATCGGCTGCCGATATGGAAGAAACGACAACGTATTTTTCGCCAAGTTTCACGCCGCGCTCTAAACGCAATTGATGAATATCAAGATACGCTTCTTGACTCAACGTGCGCCCGGTCGTGAATTTCGCGTTCACGGCTTCATTCACCAAACGCACCGGCTGCGACGCGTTGACGACGAGATTGTCGGTCGGCAAGCGCACTTCCACCGTTTGCGTAATTTCGCGGCGGCGACTCATCGGCATCGTTTTCAAACGCGGGTCGCCAATCGCGAACGACGCGGACTCTTGCGCGCTGCTTATCCACCCTGTTCCCGTATAGGTATCAAAAATCACCGCGCGCCAATAGCGTCCGTACGGCGATTCGATTTGGAAAACTTCGCGGTCGCCCAGACGAATCGGTCCGCCCATTGCGAGCGAGCTGCTGAAAAAAGTTGTTGGCGCCGCGCTGTCCGTTCCGCGCACGTTGGAAAACGCGCGCGTCACATCATCTTGAACATCTTGCCACGGGTCGCGCACGCGGTCATAAATAAATCCGAGCCACGCAGGTCCCGGCGCGGTCGGTGGAATCAACCACGCGAGCAAAATAATCAGTCCCGAAAAAATGACGCCGTACGTCAAAAAATCCAAACCGATGTCATTTGCCACGCGCACCGCGTATGCCGCCCACGTTTGTTGCCGTTTCAAAAGCGTTGTGCGTACAAGCAGCAGCAACGTCGCCAACAAAAACACCATCATGTACAAACCCGACTGCGGCGGCGCATAAAACAAATTCGCCAATAACGCCGCGCCGCACGGCAAAATCGCGCCCCAGGGTTGATGATACAAAAATACGCTCACCGAGCTCGCATAACCGAGAAACCACGCGAGGGCGCACATGACGACGAGGAAAACAAAATTGTCTGTGCCGACGCCGCCACCGAGAATATGCACGAGCCACTGGTCGAGCCGGTCTTGAATCAGCAGCATCTTTTCATTCCACGTCGCATCCGACGGCGCGCCGACCTGCGAACTTGCCAACCACGCGACAAACCCCGCGCCGACAATGATGGCGAGCACGAACCCGAGAAAACTATTCAAACGCAAACGCGACGCGAGCGCGCCAAAGAGCAGACCGCCGAACGCCGCCCACAGCGTTTGCATCAGCCCGTCCACCCAATTCGCCGACGCGACGGAAACGGTGACGCTGAGCAGCATCAACGCGAGCAAAAGTCCCGCGATCCAGCCCTCGTGTAAATTCAGTTGAAACCCGCGCCGCGCCGTTTGATCGACGGGACGTGTAGATTGAATTGCTTGTGCCATGCGTAAAACATCTTTCCGTACGGGAGCGGCGACAGTTTAATTTGGAGAGAGGGGATTGTCAAAGCGTACGCGCACAAAACATGAGATTTCAATGAGAATTGAACCTTTGTCTTTCCTTGTGCGTCTTTTGAACAGCACCCACAGAGCTTGACCCTCGCCCCTAACCCAATTAAGATGCCAACGATGTTTGCAAATCGCTTGTCGCGTTTCACGTTTGACGTTTCACGTTTCACGTTTCACGCTGCCCGCTTCACGTCCCTCGTTCCCCGGTTCTCATTTCTCATCCTCTCTCTTTTCATTCTCTCACTCAGCGCCACACCCGCGCACGCGCAAACTCCCCCCCCCCCAATCATCCTCGTCACACTCGCGCCGCTCGACCGCAAAACGAATGTGGAATTGTCCGCGCTGACGGTGGACGCGAATTTGTACGAAGCGGACGGGCGCAATTTTGCGCAAGGCACGCTGACGTGGAAAGCGCACAACAGCGACGCGGCGAACGAGACGACGATTGTGGTGGGTTTTCCCGAATGGGCGAGCGCGAGCGCGCAATTTGACCCGACAAAATTTTCCGCGTTCCGCGTGCTTCTCGACAACAAACCTGTCGTGTTCGCGCCCGCGGTCGCCGACGTGATTTATGGCGATGCCGCGCGCGATGTGAATTGGTACACCTTTGAATTGACGCTCGCGCCCGATGAAAAGAAAACCATCACCGCCGAATTTACGCAGGACTTGGGCGACGGGCTTTTTCCGCGTTTCACGTACGGAATGTTGGTAGGCAATCGCTGGCTGCGCGCGATTGGTTCGGCGCGCGTCACGGTGAATCTGCCGACCGACACCACAGGCGAACAGTTCATCACCCTCGACCCCATCGTTCCAAAATTCGACGGCAAAAAATTGACGTGGCTTTGGGAAGCGCTCAATCCCGAAGCCGACCCCGGCGTCACGCTCATTCGTCCGTCCGTGTGGCAAAATCTTTTGACGCAGCGCGCGAACACTCTGCAAAATCCCGACGACGCCAACGCGCATCTCGCGCTCGGACGTGTGTATCAACAGCTCGCGTCAGAAGAATCACCGCGCCGCGATAATTTTCTCGCGCAAGCCGTCGCGGAATTGGAAACTGCCGCGCGCCTCGCGCCACAAAACGTCGACGCGGTAAAAACCCTCGCGCAGTTGTACGAACAGCGCGCGGGTCCGCCGAACGGACCGCGCGAGGTGAATTACATCGCGCTTGCGATGGCACAGTGGGAAAAATTAATTGGCACCGCAGGCGATGCCGACGCGCGCAAACAATTGGGCGAAGACAGTTTTTATCTCGCGCTCGACGCGTATTCGCGCGGCGAGTACGAACGCGCGCTAAAATTTTTAGAGGACGCGCGCAATTTTGCGCCCGACGGCGCGGGACCGTTATACGAACGCGCGCGTTTGGAAAATCAAGTCAAACTCACGCACGTCGCCGCCGCCCGCGCGGAGATTCAAAACAACGCGATTGCTTCCGCATTGCGCCATGTGCGCGCCGCGTACGGCGAAAATTTTCGACCCGCGACGAATATGCTCGTTTCGCTCGGCGAAACAACCGACGCGCTCGCGCTGAATCACGCGCGTATCAAGACCACGCTCAACGAACGCGAAATTGTTTTGCAGCTCGTCCCCTACCCCGCGCCTTCCGAAGCCGCGCGCGAGGAAACCACTAAAGTGGTTACTGCCATCAATCAAACCGGCGCGGGGCAGGCGAACGTTACCGCCGACGCGAACGGTTACACGCTCACGTTGAACATTCCATTTGCGAACGACGATGATTTGCGAACGCGTTTGGTGAAACTTGCTTCCGCGATTCCCTCGCGCAGCGATTGGCAACTCGCGCGCGCGGCAATCGTTCCCGCGCGTTTGGAATTTTCCGCGAGCGATGAAAATTTTGCGCGCCGTGTGCGTTATGTTGAACAAGTGGACTTGGGCGCGGGACGCGACGCAATGCAAAACACGTTGAATGAAATGAGCGCGACGTTGGGGGAATTGAGTACCGCGTCGCCCGATGACCCCGAAGCGCAATTGAAACTCGCGCTGTTGCAGCACGCGCAGCAGTGGTGGTACAAACAACTCGGCGCGCTCACGCTCGATTATGAACTCGACGCGGGCAGCGGCATCACGCGCCAGTGGACGATTTCGCCGAACACGCCGCGTGTCTTGCAGTACGAAACGGAAACGATACGCGGAGAATTTTATGTGATTGGCGGTGGCGTCGCGTTGGGGATTGTGTTGCTAGTAGTTTTTGTTTTAGCGCTCATGAGCGGAAGGAAAAGGAAACAAGGGAAATGAGGGAACTCTGGCGCGCAATTTCCCTTATTTCCTTCAGTTCCCTTTCATTCACATCACTCGCACCGCGAGCCCTTTCAAGTATTCCCCTTCAGGAAAATTCAAACCTATCGGATGGTCAGGCGACTGTCCGAGTCGTTCGATAATTTGCGCGTCTCTTTTTCCGTCAACCGCCGCGCTGAAAACAATCTGCTGAAACAATTTCGCGTCCACGAGTCCCGAACACGAGAACGTGATGAGAAAGCCGTTCGGGCGCAAGAGTTGAAACGCGAGCATGTTCAAATCTTTGTACCCGCGCGCGGCGCGTTCGAGATTCGCTTGTGAAGTCACAAATTTTGGCGGGTCCAAAACAATCGCGTCAAATTTTTTTCCTTCCGCGCGGTACTCGCGTAATTTTTCAAAGGCGTCGGCGACAACAAATTCCGCGTTCGCTTCCACACCATTCAATGCAAAATTTTCGCGCGCAAGTTCAAGCGCCGACGCGGACGCGTCGAGGTTCAACACGCGCGCGTCGTTGCATTTCGCCGCATACACGCCGAACGCGCCGGTGTACGCAAACGCGTTCAAGACATCGCCGCGCAGATATGGCAACGCGCGCAGCCGATTCACGCGCTGGTCAAGATAAAATCCTGTTTTGTGTCCGCGTTTCACGTCCACCAAAAAGCGCGCGTTGTTTTCTTCAATTTCGATTTTGTCAGGCGGTTCCTCTCCAAACAAAACGCCCGTCGTTTCTTTCAATCCTTCTTTTTTTCGCACGTCAACATCACTTCGTTCGTAAATGCCTCGAACGACGAACGACGAAGGACGAACGACGGATATCACATCATTCAAGACTATTTCTTTCAAAACATCCACAATCATCTCCTTGTGTAACTCTGCGCCGAGCGTGAGAAATTGAACGACAAGAAAATCGCCGTATTGGTCAACGACAATGCCGGGCAAAAAATCCGATTCGGCGTTGACAAGGCGTGTCGCATTTCCCGTCAGTTTCCTTATTTCCCGCGCCCGCGCAATCTTGTTTGTAAAAAATGTTGCGTCAATTTCCTCGCCGCGTTCAAACGTCCACACGCGCGCGGCGATTTGCGAACGCGAGTTGTACGCTGCGCGCGCGAGCCATTCGCCCGACGCATCATCACGCAGATTGCCTTTCGAGCCGCGTGTGCGTGATGATGCGTCGCCTGCCGCGTCGTACACGTCAACGGTGTCGCCGTCGTTCGCGTTTTCGACACGATGAATCGCGCCGGAAAAAATCCAGGGATGGTGATTGAGAATTGGTTTTTCTTTGCCGCGTTTGAGAACAATTTTGCCGGTCGCCATGTTGGGCATTATACGCGCAAAAACAGAAACCTCTCCGCGTGGAGAGGTTTTGTCCGAGCACTTTGCGTTCACGCAGACGCCCGCCGCACGCGCGGATTATTCCAGAGTATCCGCAAGCGTCTTGAAGATGAGCGGGGCTTTCGTGTTCATCAATGCTTGAACATCTTTGGTCGTCAAAAAGTTGAATCCGAAATGAACGTTGTTGGTGAAAATGTCGCAGTAGCCCGTGGTGAATTGGCGTCCGCTGTTGGTGCGTACGCCTGTCTTGCAGACCACGCTTTGAAACGGCGCAATAGAGTCCGGCGCCGCGGCGAAAAGCTGGTCATTGGCGGCAGTCGCGGGCGGACTTTGTAACGAAAGGTCTTGCCATTGCGTCAGTACATTGCTTGTCGGAAAGTGATTGCCGACAAAAGTGAAACTGGTGTCACTCGTTTGCCAATTGTTGATCAGCGTGATGCCATTGTTCTGTTTCAAAAAATCTACGCGTGCCGCGCTATAGATCGCCGATGGGTCGGTCACGTTATCTGCCGCGCGGCGCGGCGACTGCCCGCTAAAAATTTGGTTAATCGGAAGCTGATTGACGATGGTGTTTAGGATTGTTGACGTATAGACACGGCTAATGCTGGGCTGAGTAGGCGAAGGCGTCAGGGTTAGCGTAATTGTTGGCGTAGGTGTTTGTGTAAACGTGGGTGTCTGTGATGGTGTATTCGTGCGCGTAAACGTCGGAGTGCGCGTCGGCGTATTCGTGCCCCGCTCAAACGCGATTCTTGTCTGCGTACCGATGGCTGCAACCGTTACCGCTTCACGCGTGAAAAGTTCTTCGGTTTGCCTCATTGCGCGCGTTTCCGTTGCGCCCATTGCCGCACTTGTTGCCGTTTCATTCGCGGGCAGCGCGGTCAGTGTTTGATTCGCTTGGGCGGTCCAGGTGTGAAGCGGCGCGGCGGTTTTCGTTTGTTGTGCAACAAACGTTTCTCGCAGAGCTGTAGCAGCAGCGTTTTCCCAGAAATTCGTTGTGAGTAAATCATTATCACACGCGTCACATTGGGATAGGAAAAGAATGGTGAGAATCAGAGAAAAAACGGGAACCACACCTTTTTGCGTTTTCATATCCTCATCTCCTCTCGAACTCACACTATGCCGCTTGTGGAGTAGCATATCACGATTTCGGCGATATATCTCGGCGAAGAATCAACCAAATCCCTTCAAACTATGTAACCATGTTATGGATGCGGTGGGATCGGCGGCACCTTTGTGCATGTTGTTGTCGTCGTCCCTTTGTCTTTCGCGTTCGGGTTGCTGTTGAGATAAAACGTATTCGTCACGCGGAGCGGAAGATTCGTTATGGGGTCAATGTATTTGACCAGCAGATTCGTCGCATCTTGAAACTTGTTGAGCCGCGTAAATTAACATGCAACGACAGTTTTATTTTGCCAGAAGCCGGGCACGCATTTGGTTGTAGCGCGTTGAAAACTCACTTGCCAACTGTTTTTGACTTGTTGCAGCGTTTATGCGGCAACATTCGCATCGTACTGCGTAACTTGGTCGCCCTGTTTGCGCCAATATCCATTGGTCAAAATCCATCCCTGAACTGTGCCCGTATCTTGATAAGTGTTCGTGCCGTCATACATCACTGTTCCCGTAAGTTGCCGTTTCATTCGCAGGCATCGCCGTTAATGTTTGATACAATTGGCGAGTCCACGTTTGTCGAGGTGCAGCGGTTAGGGTCGCCAAAACGACTCGCGTTCTTTCCGCTACCTCGGTTTGGGCGTGTGACATAATTTCCGTTTTTACAGCATTGGCGGTTTGGGTCTCTGGTACAAGTTGTCGCGTGCTTTCCGCTGTGGTGGTGGCTGGGTTATCCAATGCGTCTAGCGTGGTGAGATCTTTAAACAAGTCGCTGTCGCACGCCGAAATGAAAGCGACGCACAGAGTCAGAACAAAAGTCGGAAGCAATTGTTGGCGTATTTTCATCCGGACTTTTCTTTGCAGAAAACCTTATCACTCGTTTTGGCGCACAAGTTGCAGCGGTCGTTGCGCTTCCGCCATTTTCATAGCATCGAAACATTCTGAATCGTTAGCATCGTCGAACACGTCACAGGCGAAAATAGAGGAGAGCGGGAATCAACAGCAAGACTGAAACCGATTTCCTACGCGTGGTCATTTTTCATCTTTCCTTTGCCGATGCCTTGCACAGGAGATGTTGTAATTACTATTACAGGCAAGAACACCGGCTCAGCTCCTACATGCGCGTGCACCATCCGGACAAGCGCACTGCTTACAAATGCTCTCTAAAGTGAAGTAAGCACACAGACTTTGTACCACCCAAGTTCAAAGCGCGCATCGTTGGAATCGACCTCTACTTTTCCAACCGATTTCTTTTCACATTCCGCTGGTTCGGGCAAATCAAATCTCAATTTCTGATGTAGAGCCAAGGTTGGGAATGTGTATTTGATTCCATCCACCGTGAACGAAACAATTTTTACGTTGTCGAAGGGAGCGCGCGGATTCCATATTTCATACCAGACACCGCAATATCGAATTCGGGGCGCCTGGTCATTCTCATTGCCGTCCGGTTCCACCGGCGGTGCTTCGTCGTCGCGCAGTACGCCATCGTCGGCTTGAGAACTCAGGGGTGTTTCATCCGGACCGAGTTCGCGGCACCACGAGCACACAAGAATCCTCGCCCTGTGAACCTGACCATTCATGGCAACCGTACGCGAGATAATCTGTGTTGTTACGGGGCAATAGCATGGCATAGCTTGCCTCCATTCTGATATCTATGCTATCTGAAATGACGCGGATACTTTTTTGATAAAGTATTCCGTCAGAAACCCGTTGGTCAAATGATTGCGTTTTAATTTTTCTGTAAATTCACATTGCGCCCGCGATTTCCAGTTTATTTTCGTGGGGCCTGTGGACTTTTACAGAAACAAAGTTGCACAATTAGTAAAATTGCACCCGTCGAGTGCGTTGTGATAATGCTGGCGGCACCAGAAGGAAGTTGGAGGAAGGTGCCGCTCAAATTCATTTTCCAGTTACATCGTAATCGCGAGAGACAGAGCCATTCAAGTCCAAAACTGGTACAGAAACTGATACAAAATGCTATAATTCCTTTGCGTTCCCGCCCTCTTTATTTCACGCCGCGTTCACACCACCTGCGCTATTGTCCGATTGGGATAACTTGTATGGCAACCACGCGCACGAATGCGTTTGGCAAGTGGCTCAAGTCAAGACGCCTCGCCCTTGACCTCACCCAAGAGGCACTCGCCGCGCGCGTCGGCATCGCGGCCGTCTCGTATCACAAAATCGAAACAGGCACACGCCGTCCGTCGCGCCATGTGGCGGAACTGTTGGGCAACGCGCTCGAAATTTTCCCGCACGAACGCGACGCGTTTGTACGCTTTGCGCGCGATGGACACGCGTTCGATTTTTCCCCGTTCAGCGCGCCGAACACGCCGACGCCGCGCGAAACTGTACTGTATCCGCACGCCCATCATTTGCCGCCCTCCCTTTCCCTGCTGCTTGGCCGCGAACGCGAAATCAAATTGCTGCATACGCTGCTGAAAAAGAAACGTACGCGTCTCGTCACCTTGACAGGTATGGGCGGCATTGGCAAAACGCGACTTGCCACACAACTTGCGGCAGACCTCTCCGCGCAATTTCCCGACGACGCGTGGTTTGTGGATTTGTCGGCGTTAAAAGATGCGTCGTTCGTTCCCCTCACCATCGTCCGCGCGCTGAACCTGCGCGAGTCCTCGCAGCAAACGGCACTCGAACGGGTCACCGCTTTTTTGCGCGACAAACAATTGCTCCTTGTCCTCGATAATTTTGAACAAGTGATGGATGCTGCGCCATTCGTCGAAACCCTTTTGAAAAAATGTCGTGGCATAAAAATTCTTGTCACGAGTCGCGCGCCGCTGCATCTCTCGAAGGAAACCATTTTCCCCGTTCCGCCGCTCGATGTACCGCAGCACAATTACGCGCAGGCATCCAGCGTCGCGCTCTTTGTGCAGCACGCGCGATTCGCAAAACCAGATTTTCAATCGCAGCCCGAAACGATTGCTGAAATTTGTCGCACATTAGAAGGAATTCCCCTCGCGCTGGAACTCGCCGCCGCGCGCGCAAAAATCTTGCCCATCAAACAAATCGCGCAGCTGCTCGAACAGCGCTTCAAATTGTTGCGCGGCAAAATGGACGCCCCCGAACGCCATCAAACGTTGTGGAACGCGCTGGCATGGAGTTATGACTTGCTCACTGAATTGGAGCGCGCGGTCTTTCGCCGCCTCGCGGTCTTTGCAGGCGGCTGCGCGCTCGAGGCGGCGGAACGGGTGTGTGCGGCTGAAACGATCCGCGCAGAGGATGTGTTGGATTTGCTCGCGTCGCTGGCGGACAAATCGCTGCTGCGAATCCACGTAGAAAACGATGCTGCGCGATTTCAAATGCTAGACACGGTGCACGAATTTGCGCGCGCAAAATTGGAGGAAGCGAACGAGGCGGACGCGAGCGCGGCGCGACATGCCGCATGGATGCTCGCCTTTGCCGTACACGCAGAAGCGCAGCTCACAGGCGCAGCACAGTGCGAATGGCTCGACTTGCTCGAACTCGAAAACAACAATGCGCGCGTCGCGTTCGATTGGTGCCTTGCGCGCGGCGAAATCGAAACGGGCTTGAGTTTGGCGGGCGCGCTGTGGCGGTTTTGGATCATTCGCGGCTATTGGCGCGAAGCGCGAACGCGCGTGACACAACTCTTGGCAGCATCCGCGTCCGACGCGCCAACACCGTCGCGCAATAAAGTGTTACACGTCGCGGGCTATTTGGCGTGGGTGTTGGATGATGGAGCCGCCGCGCGCAATTTGTACGACGAATGTTTGCGTTCGAGTGAGATGATTCACGACGAACACAATGCCGCGTACGCACAACGCGGGTTGGGCTTGCTTGCGTATTCGCGCGGGGAGAATGAACGCGCGCAAAATTATTTTGATGCCGCGCTTGCGCGTTTTCGCGTATTGGACGACGCGCTCGGCATTACCTTTACCCTCGACGGTTTGGGTGAGCTCGCGCGCGTGCAAGAACGATTTGCCGATGCGGAAACAATCTATCGCGAAAATCTCGCGCTCGCGCGACGTCTGGATTTTCGCACGAGCATCGCCGTCCAACTGCACAATCTTGGGCATGTCGTTCTCGTGCAAGGCGATGCCCCACAAGCAACGGCATATTTGCGCGAAGCATTGCAACTAGACGATTTGCTCGGTGACAAACGCAAAGTCGCAGAAGATGTAGCAGGGCTTGCCTGTTGTTTCGCCGGGCAGCGGGACTATAAGGGCGCGACAAAATTATTTGCGTGGGCAGACCACAATTTGCAGAAACTCGAGGCGCGCCTCGACCCGACAGATGCAAGAGATGTGGAACGTTATACCGCACTTGCGAGGCGCGAGTTGGGAGAGAAAAAATTTCGAGACCTGTGGCAGGAAGGCGTGTGCTGGACTTTCGAAGCAAGCAAGTTAGCCCTTGAAAAATTCGACGCGGACTAGATTTTCAACTTGTCGCGCGGCGATTGACGCTTTGCTGCGCTGAGGGCTGGCTCTTTCATCCGCCCGATACCCCACCACCCACAACACTTTTTCCTCATCCGCCAAAATCGGAATCAACTCGCGCAGGTGACGCGGAATTTTTTCATCAATCATAAATTCGTGCAGCGATTTGTGTTTCCCGCCCATCCCTTTCGGCGCAAACCGTTCCCCCGCGCGCCGCGTCCGCAATGTAAGTTTCCCGGAAATCTTGTCTGCATCAAACACCGCAGTCCATTTTTCTGTCGTCTGTCGTCTGTCGTCTGTCGTCTGCACCCGCACTCCCCAATCACTCTCCTCCAACATCACCTCATCGCCCACATTCAACACAATTGCTTGATGATTTAATAGCAATGGCGCGTCTGGAATTTCCAGATGTTCGCCAATCGTAAAATCATCATAGCCGACGACGAGCAACAAACCTTGCGGCAGAGTCGCTTCCGCGCCCGCGTCCTTTTCGGCGGCGGCTTGGCGCGCGTTTTCGATGTGTTGATAGCCGATATTTTTCAAGCGCCGCAAACGCGAGACGGCTTCGCGCAGCACGCCGCGCTGTAAATTTACAGGCAGCGCGCGAAACCATTTGCGGTCAAATACAAAGCCGCTCGGTTTGGACACATCTCCAATTGCGCGCCCCATGCGCTCAAAAATGCCGAGAACGTTTTGATGAATGTACGCGTAATCGTCGGCGATGGAAAGCGCGCTGTGTCGCAGCACTGCGCGAAAATTTGGGTTAATCGTTTCGAGATACGGAATCACATTGTGCCGCAGACGATTTCGCAAAATGGTCAAATCAAAATTCGTCTCATCCACACGCGGCTGCAAATTATTTTCAACGCAATAATTCTCAATTTCAGCACGCGTAATGTCAAGCAGCGGACGAATGAGGTCAACGCCGACGAAAGACGAAGGACGAAGGACGGAGGGTGAATCGCCCACAGTACTCGTTCGTCTTTCGTCGTTTGTCATCAGTCGTGTCTTGTACGCCATCCCGCGCAAACCGCTCAACCCCGCGCCGCGCAAAAAATGCAGCAGAATCGTTTCCACCTGGTCATCGGCATTGTGCGCGACGGCAATCGCGTTCGCTTGCACCTGATTGGCAACGCCGATGAGAAATTGATAACGCAAATTGCGCGCGGCTTCTTCGATGGACAATCCGTTTTCATCCGCATACCCGCTCACATCCCAACTCGCCTTGGCAAGCGGCAAACCCCATTCGCGCGCGAGCCACACGACGAATTGTTCATCCGCGTCGGAATCATCCCCGCGCAACTGATGATTCAAATGCGCGATGTGCAATTTCAATTCCATTTCCGGCGCGAACATTTTCAACGCGTGCAGCAGCGTCAACGAATCGGGTCCACCCGAAACGCCGACGACGAGCGTGTTGCCGCGCGCGAGGAGCTGATGTTCGTGAATGGTGCTGCGAAGCTTTTCTATCAAGGTCATAAAAGCATTGAGCGTTGAGCATCGAGCAAGAAACTATTACTCGATGCTCAACGCTCATTACTCAATGCCGAGTTCCTCCACCAACTCGCTCAAAAACAATTTCGTCCATCTGCGCGGGCGAATCCGCAAAAACTTTCATGCGCGCGAAACTTGTCTCGTCTTTTTGTTTGCCGACGCGAATTTCGAGCAGTTCAAATTCGCTGCCGCTGTCCATGATAGTGTCCCACAC
>CALMZO010000311.1 GCA_937870825.1 uncultured Chloroflexota bacterium
CAATGGAACTACACCATTTCTCCGCGTTTACAGTCAACCCTCAATTGACGCGGGAAGTTATACTTTTATGAACCCTTTGGTCGTTCATCCTTCGTCGAATACAGACTCAACTGCGTACATTGAAACAACGCAATCACTTTGTCGTTTTGCTCATCGCGCACCGTCGCGTCCCACACTTGTGTTGTGCGTCCGCCGTGAACGAGAGTTGCTTCCACGCGAATCCCCCCTTGCCGCGCTGTTCCCATAAAGTTGGTTTTCAATTCAATCGTCGTAAAATTTTCCGCGCCGTCGGGCAGTGACGCGACGCAGCCGTAACCGCACGCGGTATCCGCCAGCGCGACCAGCGTCGCCGCGTGCAAAAAGCCGTTCGGCGCGAGATGATGTTCGCGCAATGCAACGCGCGCAACAGCGCGTTTTGGGACAACCTCGATAAATTCGATTCCAATAAAGCCCGGCAGGCGTCCCTCGCCGCGTTTTTTGAATTGGTCAAGGATTTCTCCCAAGTTCAATCTCCAATCGCTGCAGTTTTTCTCAGTCGCGCCAAATATCTCGGACGCGCCACGGCGTACAACCAATACAACGCGCGGTTCACGACAAAATCATGCGCGGGGATGCGCTCGACAAATTCACCGCCGAACCCCATCTTGAATTTATACACGCCGTACATCGAGTCACTCTCATCCAACACATTCGGCGCGCCCCAAAAATCGTATTCGGTCACGCCTTGCTGTTTTGCCCAACGCATCGCTTCCCATTGCAACAAATGATTCGGCATTACGTCGCGATGTGAGTTGCGTGACGCGCCATAAAAATACCACGCGCGTTTGCTGAATAAGAATAACATGATGCCCGCTATCACATCGTCTTGAGCGGAACGCAGTGGGGTCGAAAGACGCGCGAAAAAAATTTTTGCTTGCCCCGCGTTCAACATCGTCTCCCACACATCGCGATAGTACTCGAACGGACGAATCAAAAAACCATCGCGCGCGCTTGTTTCCGCGTACATTTCATAGAAGAGTTCCAAATCATTTTCCGCGCCCTGTTCGACGCGCACCCCTTTTTTTTCTGCGAGCCGAATATTGTATCTCCATTTCGGTTTCATCGCCGCAAGAATTTCGCTTTCGCTGCGCGTGAGGTCGAGGGTGACGGTGTTGTGAAATTGAATCTGTTCGTTCGAGACGCGCCAGCCGCGTTGTGCGAGAGATTGCGCGGCGTTTTGGGTGGCGCAAAGGTCGGGGTCAATTTTGATAAAGATCGCGCGCTGTTGTCGCGCGATGGTTTCCAATTCCTTGAGCACGCGCGCAAACAATTCGACATTTTCAAAGTCAAGCGCGGGTCCTTTTGGAACATAGAGGATGCCAAAGGGCGTGCGCGGCAGCGCGCGCCGCAAAATCTGCGCGGCAGCGACAGGCGCGTCATTTTCCAAAAACAAAACGCGCATTGGCGTCCAGCCGTGCCGCGCTTTGATTTCCCCCCACGCCCACGACTGCAACACATGCGCGTAAGGAATTTGTTCCAGCGCGCTGTTCCATTCTTTTTGGTCGGTTACAACACGCGTTCGTCGTTCGTCGTTCGTCAAACGTTTTCCACCATCTCTCGAAAATATCGGCAATTCGCCACAAGGTCGGGCGAGTGCGAACGCAAGCCCGCGCCGATGAGAAAAATTACGTCGCGCCCGTACATCGCGCGCATTTCGGGAACGCGTTCCAAACTCATGCCGCCCGCCGGTGTTGGAAAAATTGGCGCGACGTTGCCCATTTCGATATTGCACCCTTCCACAATCGCGCGGCAGTCGTCTTGGGAAAAGGAAAAGCGTCCGCCAAAATTTGGAAAAATTGCCGCGTCCGCGCCTGCCAAGCGATTGAGTTGACCGAACAAACAAAAATGCGAAATGCCATTTTCGCGCGCGGTGACGAAACTGCCTTGAAAGGCAGGATGCGCAAGAATCGGCAAATCAAAATCGGCATCGTTCGCAAGCATCTGCATCACACTCAAGCCCACAATGCCCGGACAGAGCAGCACCGCGCCCGCGCCAAGTCTTTTTGCCTCGAGCGCGCTGCCGTACTCGTAACCCGAAGGCGCGGTAATGTTGGGCGCATACATCGAATTGCCGCCCGTTGCCTGATTCGCGCGCGCGACGGCTTGCACGCAGCGTTCGACGCGTTCGTTAAATTCCGCCGTGTGCTGCTCTGCGAGTCCGTGGTCATCTTTGATAATGTCAACGCCGCCGAGCGCGAATTGGTACGCGAGTTCAGCAATGTCGCGCGCGAGCAGTCCCAGTGGTTTCAGCGCGGTGCAGAGAAGCGGGCGTTCGGGAACCTTGAAAATTTCGCGCAAGCGCGTTTTGCCAAAACGCGGACCGCGAAATTTTTCCAACATGCTCGCGGGCAGTTCAAATTTTTCGAGACGAATGCCCGGCTTGAGTGAAATGTTGCCGAACAAGACATTGAGCAGTTGGGTAATTTCATTCGCGGCGATTTCTACCGCGTATGAAATACGCGCGTGATACACTTGGTCGTCAACCCGCGCAAAATTTTCGATGCGTCCGAGAACGTGTTCGCGAATGTGCTGTTGTGTCACCAGCGCGTCGGGCAACTCGACGGTTTGTTCGAGGCAGATGTCTTGTGCTTGCGCGTACGCTTTTGCTTCATCCCCTGCCAGGCGATAGGTCGCGACAAAACGTTCGCCGCCAAAGCCGAAACTCATAACGCTTCCGCCTTTGCCGCGCTGTGTATTTCACTGACCTGCGCTGCCGCCAAATCCTCTTCGCTCAAATCAAAATTTTCGCGTGTGAGCTGCTCCACCGCGCGCACCAATGCCATCGCGTCGAGTTCATACTTTTTCATCAAATACGCGCGGCTCGCGCCGTGCGCGTATGTGTCACGCAATCCGATGCGGAATAACTTTTTGCCGATGCCGTGTTCTGCCATCATTTCTGCGGTTGCCGAACCCAAGCCGCCCGTGATGAGATGATTTTCCATCGTGATGATGCCGTGACGCGGTGATGCGAGCGCGTCGAGAATCCGCGAATCGGAAAATGGTTTGTGCGTCGAAATATGCAAATGTTGAATCGAAACGCTGCGCGCCGCGAGCGCGTTCGTCGCGCGCAACGCTTCTTCGGTGCAAATGCCGCTCGATAAAATTGTGATGTCATCTCCCCGCGACAAAATGCGCGCGTGATTCAACTGCGTCGGTTCGGATTTTGGAAAAAGGCGCGGCACTTCGCCGCGCAGCATTCGCACATAAACCGGTCCGTTGATATTTTGCGCGACATCCAAAACACTTTCGACTTCGGTTGCGTCTCCGACTTCGAGGACGGTCATGTTCGGCACGATTCGCATGAGCGCAATATCATCAATCGCTTGGTGCGTGACGCCGCCCGGTGTGGTGATGCCCGGCAGAAATCCGATAAAGCGCACAGGCAGACTCGGATACGCGATGGACATGGCGAGTTGGTCGAACGGGCGGCGCGTGATGAAAACGGCAAAGGTGTGAATGTACGGAAAGAATCCTTCGCGCGCGAGTCCCGCCGCAAAGCCCAGCATGTTTTGTTCCGCCATGCCCATTGAAAAAAAGCGTTCGGGATACGCGTCGCGGAACGTGTCCACTTCGCACGATGAAGTAAGGTCGGCGGAGAGGACGACGACGCGCGGTTTGTCCTTTGCCCATTCGACGAGATTGCGCGCGTGAGGACGGGAGACGATTTCGGTACTCATCTTGAGTTCGTTGCAAGAGAGCATCTGCAAAATGTATAATGGTGCAAATCATTCAAGCAAAACAAAAGAAAGGTGAAGCCCATGGATATTGTGAATTTCATTATGAACTTTCTCGCTATTCTCGCTGCTTTAGTCGTTGGTCTCTTTGGAAATGGGTTCCTTAAGTCCTACGTAAGCAAGAAGGGAAAGAACTTGGCGACAAAAGAAGATGTTCAGGAAATTACAAAAAAGATAGAAGAAGTTAAAGCAGAATACGCGAAAACCCTAGTGGAATACGAAGTGCGATTTTCTCGTTATTACGAAGAGCATACAAAGATAATCGCCGAATTGTATAGAAGATTGGCAAGAGCCCATCAAGGACTAGAAGACACTATTGGATTTAGCGTTGATGAATTAAATCTGGCTGCGCTGTTCTCTTCTTTTCGCACGTTCTACGAATATTTTGATGAAAATAGAGTCTATTTTCAACCATCAACTGCCGCAAGAATTACTGACCTTTACAATGAATTTATCTCAGCTGGAAAAGGCCTCCGAGATGCAAGAAATGCAAAGCAGAGGGGAGATGTGCAAAACGAGATGCAATCGTGGCTTAAAAGTGTTGACCGGCTGAACAAAGATATACCTGCCCTCAGAAAAGAATTGGAATCGGAATTTAGAATCGTTCTCGGCGGCATGGGCAAATAAGTTCATACCGTTACTCCGTCCCTTTCATCTCCTCAAGCCATTCGCGATATTCTTTGCGCTCGCGTTCATCTTTGAAACGGACGTAATGATATTTGGGCGCGCGGGCGCGTAAAATTTCGATGCCGCGCGCGGGGTCGGTGCGCGCAAGGACGACGAGGGGTTTGTCGCGATGTTCTCGCGTTGATGGAAATGTCAACGCGTCAACATCGTGTCCGTCTGCTTCAAATACTTGCGCGCCGAAACTCTCCAAACGCGCGCGAATCGGTTCGACGCTCATCACCTCACTCATCAAGCCGTCGCATTGATGCGCGTTCACATCCACGTACACGCCGACGTTATCGAGTTTGTAAAACGCAAGCGCGGCGAATGCTTCCCACGTTTGCCCTTCCTGCAATTCGCCGTCGGACATGAACACCCAAGCGCGTCCCGTTTCCTTTTTCAATTTGCGCGCGAGCGCGACGCCGCCCGCTTGCGACAGACACTGCGCGAGCGAACCCGTCGTCGTCTCCATCCCGGGCGAATGTTCCGCGCCAATCATTTCGACGGTGCTACCGTCTTGATTGAATTGTTCCAATCCTTGCGCGTCCATCCGTCCCACTTGAATCAACGTCGCGTACAACACGAGCGCGTAATGCGCGGGCGAAAAAAAGAAACGGTCGAGATGTGGTTCGTGCGCGCCGTTGTACAAAGAGCCGTTGAAAAAATTTTGATTGTGCGCGGAAGGAACGCCGGGAAAAGGGAGAGGAATCATCGGGGCGAGCGAAGGACCGAGATTCATTACGCGTGTGTACAACGTCGCGAGAATTTCCGCGCTCGAACACGCTTGCGACAAATAGCCGCCGTTGTTGCGAATGACGTAATCGAGCACACGGCGGCGGATATTTCGCGCGATAACATGTGTTTCGTGTGACATAGAGATAAAGAGCATTTTAGTCGAGATTGAATTCGCGGCAACCTGCGCGCAAGCAGGGCGCGCGGGGGTGGAAAAACCTTTCGGGTCTGTGTATAATCTCTGCATGAATACCAACACGCCTCATATTCGACTTGAACCTGAGGACATTTCTCCCTACGTTCTCACCTGCGGCGACCCCGCGCGGGCAAAACAGATTTCTGAATATCTGACCAATGCAAAACAAGTTGGCGCGTTTCGTGAATACCACACATACACGGGCGAGTACAAAGGATTGCGCGTGACGGCAATTTCGCACGGGATTGGCGGCGCGGGCGCGGCGATTTGTTTTGAGGAATTGATTCGCATTGGGGCGCAGACGATTGTTCGTGTCGGCACATGCGGTTCGTATTTGAGTCACATTCGTTCGGGCGATTTGTTGATTGGCACGGGTGCGACGCGCGAAGACGGCACCTCGAATGTTTTGATGGACATGGCGTTTCCGGCGATTGCGGATTTGGACGTGACCAATGCGCTGCGGGATGCGGCAAGAGCGCGCGGTGATGTGAAATTCGCGTTGGGTGTCGTGCGAAGTGACGCGGCGTTTTATCACGGACTTGCGCCGAACCCGCACCAGTACTGGGCGGAGGCAGGCGCGGTGGGAATTGAAATGGAATTGGCGACGTTGTTGATTATTGCTTCACTGCGAAAAATTCGCGCGGGCGGAATTTTTGTTGCAGATGGAAATCCGAACGAAGCGGCGACGGCGAACATGGAAAATTATGACCCCCATCGCAACGTGGTAGAAAAGGCAAAGGGGACGATGATAGAGATTGCGTTGGAGGCGTTGTTGAGATTGTGATATCGCATGTTAGCTCGAGCGGAGCGAGAGATTTTGGTTGTCGCGCATGAGATTTCTCGCTCCGCTCGAAATGACAGGTCCCCGAATGACGCCCGAATTCCTCATCGAGAAATTTCAACTGGAACCACTGCCCGTTGAAGGTGGATTATTTCGGCGGCATTACGCGTCGGATGAAATGATTTCGCATCACGCGTTACCCGCGCGATACACGCACGCGAAATTGTTGGGCAGCGCGATTTGTTATATGCACACGGCGCAGACGCGTTCGTTGTTGCACCGCTTAAAGAGCGATGAAATGTATCATTTTTACAATGGGGATGCGGTTGCGTTGGTTTTGTTGTCCAAAGATGGAACGTGGCAAGTTGTTGTGTTGGGACAGGATTACGCGGCTGGGCAGGTGCCGTTTTTTGTCGTGCCGCGCGGCGTGTGGCAAGGTTCTTGTTTGTTGAATGATGGCGCGTGGGCGTTGATGGGAGCGACGCTCGCGCCCGCGTTTGACGAAGATGATTTTGAATTGGGCGAACGCGCGGTGTTATTGGAAAATTTTCCTGACGCGCGCGAATGGATTGAAAGGTTGACATGAATCAGAGTTCTCAGGCACAAGACACATGTTGCAAAAATCGCACGCGGCACAAAGAAACAAAAAAAGGAGCTGCGCAATGTCAAAAATTTCTCGCGGTCTGATTGTTGTTTGTGTGATTTTCCTCGTCGTGATGTTCAAGCCACCCGCGTTTGCGGCGCGTCCCGATGTGCGCGAACGATTGAAAGAGTTGGGCGCGACACAATGCCCCAACAGCGCGTTCACTTGTCTTACCGTTACTGTCCCGCTGGACCATTTCAATCCACTGGATACGCGCACGCTCGATGTGGTGTTTGCCATTTTGCCCGCGACGGGCACGCGCAAGGGAATGTATGTGACAGTGACGGGTGGTCCCGGCACAAGCGGCATTTATTATGCGGACAGTTACACGAGTTATTTTGACCCGCGTCTTCCCGAAACGTTTGACCTTGTGTTTCTGGACCAGCGCGGCGTCGCCTTGTCGGGCGGCTTGACGTGTCCGAATGCATCGGCGGAATGGTACACCGCGGATTGGCGCGCGGATACAGAAAAGCGCAAACAAGCGCTCAAAACGCACGCGCAAACTTTTACCGCGAACTGTGATGCGGAATTGAATCACCCCGACATTCTGCCGTATCTTGGAACGACGCAGGCGGTGGAAGATTTGGAAATATTTCGCGCATTGATTGGCGATGACAAGTTCTGGTTGTACGGTGAAAGTTATGGGACGCAATACGCGCAAACGTACGCCTACGCGCACGGCGAACATCTCGCAGGGATGATTCTCGATGGCACGGTGGATTTAACGCCGGATGGAGTAACGTACTATGCGCGCGCGGTGCAATCCTTTAACAATACGTTGGTGGACACGCTGCGCGCGTGCAGCGCGGACGCCGCGTGCGCGAACGATTTCGGGAAAAAGCCGCTGCGCGTGTACGACAAACTCAAAAATCTTTTGGAAAAACGTCGCGCGCGTGTGATGTTTCCGCTCGGTGATGGAACACGCGCGAAACGCGCGCTGCGCTTTCACGGCTTGGACACGATTGGCATCGGGCAAATGTACGGCGAAGGCGGACGCATGATGTTTGCGCGCGCGTTGGCAGCGTACGCGCGTGATGGCGATTTGGTCCCGTTAATGCGTTTGCTGTACCCGAATTTGGGCGTGAACGAAAATACGCTCGAGCCGAGTCCTACCGCAGCATGGTCGGACGCGTACTTTTACGCGGTGGAATGTCAGGACTATGGATTTTATCAAGGCGCGGGTGATGCACGCGCGAATGAATATATTGATGCGGCGTTGCCCGTTGAGCAAAGCGGCGCGCGTTTGAGTTCGCTGATTTGGGGCGATTTGCCCTGTGTGTTTTGGCGCGCTTCGTCACAAGATCCGACGCGTCCGCCACACTGGACTGCGGCGGGCATTCCGACGTTTGTGTTGAACGCGGCGCTTGACCCCATTACTCCACTTGGCAGCGCGCGCGCAGTGTACGAGCATTTGGACGATGGCTATTTGCTTGTGCAGCGCGGCGGTCCGCATGTGATTTATGGGCGCGGGGTTGCGTGCGTTGACGATACAGTGAACGCGTTTTTGCTCCACGATGTAAGACCCGCGCAGCGCGAGATGGAATGCAACGGACGCGTCATGTCGAAATATGTTCCGCTTGCGCCGCGAGATGCGCGCAGTTTCAAAACGTTGCTCGCCGCGTTTGAATCGGCGGAAACGGAAATCAATTATTTGCCGGAGTTTTGGTATTGGGATTACGCGATGACGACGCGCACAGGTTGTCCTGTCAGCGGCGTGTTGAAATTTCAAGCCGTGGAAAATCGCGTGGAATTTACGTTAAAGGACTGCGCGTTCTCGAATGGATTCGTGATGACGGGAACGGGCATGTATCAATCCGGGCGTGACCGTTTTGTGCTGAAGGTGAATGTGACAGGATATCGAAACTGCGCGCTGGTGTACGAACGTAAACGGAATGATTCGAGCGTGACAGGCGATTGTGAGCAAGTTGCAGTGAGTGAGCGCGGGGTGAGGGATAGGACGGAATTGGAAAAAGTGAATGCGCGCGAGCTGTTACAGATGAATAAGTCGAGGGGGTTGGGGCGAATAAAATTCGCGGCAACGAAAACACGAAACGTGCCTACGCACGTTGGGGAGCCGAAATGACGCCGGATGAATTTGTGCGAAATTATTCACCGCCGCAGCAAGAGTTGGTGAATGCGCTGCGCGCGTTGGTGAAAGAGATTGTGCCTGAAAGCATTGAAGGTGTGCGAACGGGCTGGAATTTGCTGGGCTATCGCATTCCGGTCCGTGGTTCGCCGCGACGCGGGACGAACGCCAAGAGTTTGTATTGGGGGTGGATTGGCGCGGATGGAGACCACGCGCATTTGGGATTCGAGTACGGAATTTTGCTGCATGACCCGAAAAAATTGTTGGGGGGAGATGATTTGAAACAGGTGCGTTTTTTGACGATTCGACACGTGCGCGAAATTCGCAAACGCGAATTTGCCAAGTTGATTCGCCAAGCGGTTGAAATCGCGCAGAGCAAAGACAAGCGCGCCTTGTTGAAATTGGAGCAAGAAGCGCAAGGAACTCGTGAAGCGTCAAACGTGAAACGTCATGCGAGAAACGAGAAACGAGAAATGAAAAGATGATGTGGAATGTGTCGCGCGTTGATTGCTTGTTGGATTTTTCCAATCGCGTTGCAATTGTAACGGGGAGCGGCAGTGGATTGGGACGCGGGATTGCGAGGCGGTTCGGGGAAGCGGGCGCGCGCGTTGTGGTGCATTATCAAAAAAGCAAAGACGGCGCGCAACGCGTTGTGTCGGAAATTCGCGCGATGGGACGCGAGGCGATTGCAGTGCAGGGTGATTTGACGCGTGAAGAGGACGCGACGCGCTTGATTCAAGAAACGGTGAGCGCGTTTGGACGCGCGGATGTGTTGATTAACAACGCGGGAATTTATCCCGTGACGAATTTGCTCGACATGTCGGTTGGAGATTGGGACGCGGTGGTGGACGCGAATTTAAAGAGCGCGTTTCTGTGCACACGCGAATTTGCGCGCCAGATTCGCGCACAGGCAACACAAGGCGCCATCGTGAACATCACGAGCATCGAGGCGACAAATCCCGCGCCGGGGCATACGCATTACGACGCGGCGAAAGGTGGAATGGAAATGCTGACGCGCACGTCGGCGTTTGAACTCGCGCCGTACAACATTCGCGTCAACAGTGTTGCGCCGGGATTGATTTGGAGTGAAACGCTAGAGAGCGATTGGCACGAAGGCGTCGAACGTTGGTTGAAACGCGCGCCATTGAAACGATTGGGGCTGCCGGAAGATGTCGCGGACGCGTGTTTGTTTTTTGCGTCCGACGCGGCGCGCTGGGTTACGGGCGCGAGTTTGTTGGTGGACGGCGGAGTGATGACGCATCAAATGTATTAAAAAAAATCCTGAAAAATTTTGTCTGAAAATTTTTCGGGATTTTGTTTAGCCCAGTCCACTCTTTCGGACGCGGCGCGCGATGCGATAAAGCCGATGCAAAAATGGATTCAAGACAAAATCCCACGCACCGGTGTACCGCGCAATGCTGCCGCCGAATCCTTGTTTGAATTGATAGAGTGTCGTCGGTAAATTCGCGTCGTCGTTTGATTCGTCCGCAGTTTCAGGAATGCCCCACAAATCGTACTGCGCGCAGCCGCGTTCTTTTGCCCACTGAATCGCCGCCCAGTGCAGCGCGTGATTGGGCATGCGATTGCGTTCCGCATTGCTCGACGCGCCGTACAAATAAATCGCTTCGCGCGCGAACGCGGTGACGAAAATCATTGCCAAAGGTTTCTGTTCAAATTCTGCGATGAACAATCGAACATGGTCACGCGCGTTCAATACCTCGAACGCGGTGCGGTAATAATCTTGGCTGTGAATGGCAAAGTGGTCGCGTTCGCCGGTGAGCTGCATCAAGTTGTAGAACGCGTCGAAATCGGAGACGTTGCCCGCGCGGACGCGGACATTTTTTTTCTCGGACAGGCGAATGTTGTAACGCCATTTGGATTTCATGCGCGCGAGAATCGTTTCCAAATCGGCGGTGAGGTCAATGTGAATCGTCGCGGGCGGTTGAATCGTTTCGGTGGAAGCGACCAAGTGAGCATGTTCTAAAAATTGATTCCGCGCGTCTTGTGTTTGCCAATCGGGTTCGAGTTTCAAGAGAAACACGCCGCGCATGCGAACGTGCTGCTTGAGTTGTTCGAGGAAAGGTACGAGGGCATTGTCGTTTGTGACCACGGGTCCGCGCGGGACATAAGCAAGCGTCAAAGCGGGCGCGAGGCCGCGGTAGAGGATTTGTGCGGCGGCGACAGTGGTGTCATTTTCGTAGAGTGCGACACGTTCGGCGCGCCACCCGAATTGACTTTTCAGTTGCCCCCACGCGTAGGTTTGGAGAAGGTGAGCGTTTTGTGATGCTAAAAAGGCATCCCATAACGACGCGTCGGTGCAGAGTTCAAGGGCAAACACGCGGGAGATTATAAGAGACCTGCGAGCTTTCGGAAAACCCCGGAGGTCTCGGGAATAAACAAGGCGACTGCAGTCGCTTGACAAGGAGGTGTCATTTCGAACGGAGTGAGAAATCTCGGCTGCCGCGCGTCGTGAGATTTCTCGCATCCGCTCGAAATGACAGTTAACGCGACTTGGCAGTTGCCCTGCGGGAATAAAAATTTCGTTTGCATTATCTTTTGAGTTATGCTAATATCCCGTTCGTTCAGTACGGCACAAATGAATGCCGTACCGATTTTTTTGCAAGGCGCGAGAGCGATTTTCTAATGTACCTCTAATCTCTCGCATGTCGGAAATCCTCGACACAGTGCCGCGTCGGCGGGCTGTGCGGCAATAAAACTCTATGCGCGGTGCTGCGCCGGGAGCAGTGACTATGTTGGAACGTTACGCACTCATTGGGCTATTCGCTTTTGCTGCCATTACGTTTCCGATTTTACCTCTAGTTCTTGCATTTCTCTTTCGTCCGAAAAAACCCACTCGACTGAAAAAATCCACGTACGAGTGCGGCATTGAAATTCAAAATGAAGCCCCCGAAGCGCAAGACATCTGGGTGCAATTTCGCGTGCAATATTATATTTACGCGATTTTGTTTGTCGTGTTCGACATCGAAGTCGTGTTTGTGTATCCGTGGGCGGTGGCGACCAATCAGATGAGCGTCTTTTGGGTCGTCGAGATGGCAATTTTCATGTTGATTCTTGTCGGCGCGCTGGCGTACGCATGGCGCAAGAATTTGCTCGAGTGGGTGTAGCGCACGCAACCTCACCCCCGTCCCCTCTCCCGGTGAAGGAGAGGGGGGAGAGATGAAATGGACATTTGGTCTTTTATCACGAATCCGTTCGTCAGCATTTATGATTTAATCCGCAACGGGCTCACCGGCTTGCTCACGTCATTGGGCTTGCCAGCGGATGTGACGCAGCTGATTGTGTTTATTGTCATGGGCGGCATTGTGGTCACCGTGTTGTTGATTGTCGCGCCGGTGATGATGATGTATATGACGTGGCTCGAACGCAAAGTGGTGGCGCGGATGCAAGACCGTCTCGGTCCGAATCGCGTCGGTCCGTTCGGGTTGTTGCAGCCGATTGCGGATATGGTGAAATTTTTGACGAAAGAAGATATCGTTCCCGAAGGCGTAGATGGTCCGGTGCATTTGCTTGCGCCGATTGTCATCGTGATTCCGGTCATTCTTTCGTTCGCGGTGATTCAGTTTGGCGTCGGCATGGGCGCGGTAGACTTGAATTTGGGGTTGTTGTATTTGATGGCGATGGGCTCGGTGGCGACGATTGCGGTGTTCATGGCGGGCTTTGGTTCGCACAACAAATTCGCGCTCATCGGCGGAATGCGCGCTGCCGCACAAATTATCAGTTATGAAATTCCGCAAATTCTCGCGGTTGCGATTCCGGTACTGCTCGCCGGTTCGATTTCGCTGACGGGCGTCATTGAAGCGCAGCGCGGTCTGTTCGGATTGGGCTGGTTCTTTTTCTATATTCCGATTGGACCGATTGCGTTTTTTATTTATCTGCTCGCGGCGACGGCGGAAATCAATCGCGTGCCGTTTGATTTGCCCGAAGCCGAATCGGAACTGGTCGCGGGGTATCATACCGAATACAGCGGCATGAAGTTCGGGCTGTTTTATCTCGCCGAATTTTTGAATACGTTTCTCATCAGTGCAATTGCCGCTTCGATTTTCTTTGGCGGCTGGCAAGGACCGTTCGTGCAGCAAATTCCCGCGCTCGGCATCGTTTACTTTTTCGGCAAGACGATTCTGCTCATCATCGTTCAACTGTGGTTTCGCGGGACGCTGCCGCGTATTCGCGTTGACCAGCTGATGAATTTCGGATGGAAGCGTCTGGTGCCGGTGACGCTCGGTTTGATTCTTGTCACTGCCGCGACACTGTTCCTCTGGCGCGGGCTGATGAACTTCTTGAACGGGTTGGGAGGTTAAGATGGATTTGTTTGGCATCATCTCTCAACTTTTGTTTTTTCTCATCGCCGCGTTGACGCTGACCGCCGCGTTTGCGACCGTACTTTTGCGAAATGTGTTTCACGCGGGGCTTGCGTTGGTTGGCACGTTCTTTGGCGTCGCCGCGATTTATCTGATGCTGGAAGCGGAATTTCTCGCGATAGTTCAGGTCCTCGTGTACATTGGCGCGATTGCGGTGTTGATTTTGTTCGCCGTCATGTTGACGCGACGTTTGATGCAGAACGAAGACAGCAACATCAACAAGCAGTGGGCGTGGGTGGCGACGGTGATTGTGACTTTGTTCTTGGGAATGTTTCTCGTCATTCTCCAAGTGCCGTGGCAAATCAATCCCGGTGCTTCGGTTTACACGGACCTTGTGCCGCATCTCGGCACCGCGCTGTTGACAACGTATGTCTTGCCGTTTGAAATTGTTTCCGTGTTGCTGCTCGCCGCGCTCATCGGCGCGTTCATCATTGCGCGTGAATAGCTGATAGCAAATCGCAGAGAGCGAATGGCGACTGTGTGCTCTGCCATCTGCTCTCTGCCATCTGCCATACATGATTTCCGATATTCCTCTCAATTATTATTTGTCTCTCGCCGCCGCGTTGTTTTGCATCGGGCTGTTTGGCGCGTTGGCGCGGCGCAATGCCATCGCGGTGTTGATGGGCATTGAACTCATGTTGAACGCGGTGAATATCAATCTCGTCGCGTTCTGGCGTTACGGTTCGCGCGATGTCATCGCCGACCAAGCCGGAATTGTGTTTGCGCTGTTTGTGATTGCGCTCGCGGCGGCGGAAGCGGCGGTGGGGCTCGCGTTGGTGATTGCGATTTATCGTTCGCGCGATACGGTGAATGTGGAAGAGATTGATTTGCTCAAATGGTGATGCGCTTATGATTCCTTTTGACCAGTTAACGCTTTTGATTCCCGCGATGCCGCTGTTGGCATTTACCATCATCGTCTTGTTTACGCGCAGCAACAATCGCGTGAGCGCGATGGTTGCGATTTTTAGCATCGTTATTTCGCTCGCGCTTTCGCTCGGTCTCTTTTTGGAAGCGTTGGCGGCGGGACCCGAACTCGCGCAGCATCCCTATTACGGCGCGCCGATTGAGTGGTTTCCGTTCGGCAACGCGAAACTGAATTTTGGCTGGCTCATTGACCCGATTGGTTCGGTCATGTTGTTTATGGTGCCGACGGTGTGTTTGATGATTTTCATTTATTCCGTCGCCTACATGCGCCACAGCCACACGGACAAAGACGGACATCACATCACCGAAGACGACCCGCGCTATGCGCGTTTCTTTGCGTACATTTCGCTCTTTACGTCCATGATGCTGCTGCTCGTGGTTTCCTCGAGTCTCTTGCAATTCTTTATCGCGTGGGAAGTCATGGGCTTTTGTTCATACGCGCTCATCGGCTTTTGGTCATTTCGTGGATTGAAGGAACATCACATTGACGACGCCCAAGTCGGACGCGCCCGCGCGGCAAGCATCAAAGCATTTCTCACCACGCGCGTCGGCGACATTCTTTTGATGTCGGGCATAATTTTCTTGTTCATCACTGTCGGCACTCTCGACTTTACGCAAATGTTCAATCCCGACGGCTTGAACAACATGCTCGCGGGTGACCCGCCCATCGGCGGGCTGCAATGGCCCACGTTGATTGCGCTGTTGATTTTTGGCGGAACAATTGCCAAGTCCGCGCAATTCCCACTGCACATTTGGCTCCCCGACGCGATGGAAGGTCCGACGCCCGTCAGCGCGCTGATTCACGCGGCGACGATGGTTTCCGCCGGTATCTTTCTTGTGATTCGCATGTTCCCGTTGTTTGTGTTTGACTCGCAAACGGGCGGCAATTCGATGCAGGTTGTTGCCATCATCGGCGCGTTCACGGCGATTTTCGCGGCGACAATGGGTCTCGCGCAAAACGACATCAAACGCGTGCTGGCGTATTCGACGGTGTCACAACTCGGCTACATGCTCGCGGCGTTGGGCATTGGGGCGTTCGTCGCGGGTTCGTTCCATCTCATCACGCACGCGTTTTTCAAAGCATTGTTGTTCCTTGCAGCAGGCGCGGTGCTTCACGCGACAGGCACGAATGATATGTTCAAAATGGGTGGCTTGTGGCGCAAGATGCCGATTACGTTCATTACGTTCATGATTGGCGCGTTCTCGCTCATGGGATTTTTTCCGTTCGCGGGATTTTGGAGCAAAGACGAAATTTTGCTCGAAAGTTTGCGCGGCGGATTTCTCCACGAAGGCGGACCCGACCGGTTTGTGAGTATTGTTTATATTTTGCTCGCCGTTGCCGCATTTCTCACCGCGCTGTACACGGGACGCCAAATTTTTCTCACGTTCTTTGGCAAGCCGCGCGACGAGCACGCGTACGAACACGCGCACGAATCACCGGCGGCGATGTGGATTCCGCTCGCAATTCTCGCGACCTTCACAACCTTCATCGGTTTGTGGAACGCGCCGTTCATTGCTCAATTCACGCGCTATGTTGGCGAGGGCTTGGTGGGACTGCCGACGCCGTTCGAACATCACGAATTTGATGCGACGGCGTTCTATGCCGCGCTCGCTTCGATTGGGATTGCGCTCGCGGGCTTTATCACCGCGTACATCATTTATGGTTTCCGTCCCGTCGGCGCAGGACAGCGCGACCCGTTGGCGCGATTGCCGCTCGTGTGGAGTATGTTCAGCAACAAGTATTGGCTCGACGAATTGTACGGTTACAAAATCAATCTCGACGGTACGGCGCGCGCGGGTTTGTTGATTCGCTTTGTCGGCGCGTTGAGTACCGCGTCGTACTGGTTTGACCGCAATGTGGTTGACGGACTCGTCAATCTCGCGGGCTGGCTCGGACGCATGTTGGCGCGCCTCAACGGCTGGCTCGACAAGAACATTGTGGATGGACTCGTCAACACGACAGGCAGCGTTACGGGAGAAATCGCCGGATGGTGGCGTACCATGCAAACGGGCAACGTGCAAAATTACGCGCTGCTCGCGGCGGCAGGCGCGATGGCGTTTGCGATTTTGTTCTTGCTGCGTTCGTTTACATAGTCGAGTTCCTAACTCGACAAAGCTGCCCGTTCTGTTCATTAACTTTGTGAATATCAGAAAGCTGGTCAGTACGTTCACCCTGTTGCCCTTTTTTCTTTTGGGCAACGATGACAACTTTCTCATTCATATCCGAGCAAGCGCATTTTCCAACGGCTCTTGCAAGTTGATATGGCGTCCCACTGATACGCCGAAAGCAGGAAATCTCTTTACTGTAGAGGCGCTCAGTGAGAACGATGTATGGGCAGCAGGAAGCGGGAACTTTCTGCATTGGGACGGCACCACATGGAACGTCGTTGCCAAACCTGTCGCGGGAGATGTGCGCGGCATGGTTGCGATTGCAACCGATGATGTTTGGGCGTTTGGATTCAATGCCGATTCTAATTTTATTTTGCATTGGGACGGAGTGGCATGGAGTAAATCATTCAATCCGAATGAGTCGGTAATGGGGTTGGTTGCATTTTCGGAAAATGATGTTTGGGCAATGGGACTTGCGAATGAGTATTATCATTGGAATGGAGTGACTTGGAATACGTCAGCATATGGTTCGCCTGTACCCAATGCCACGATTTTAGGGATGGATGGCGCTGCTGCAAATGAGATGTGGGCAGTTGGATATACCGGGACAACTCCTGCGACAACGCCAATCATTTTGCGTTTTGATGGTAATGCTTGGAGTGAACATCACAGTCTACCTACAGGTCCTTATTCGTATTTGTATGCAGTTCGGGTTGTTTCTGCGGACGATGTATGGGCGGCAGGAAATCTGCAAGTCGCGGTGCATTGGGACGGCAATGCTTGGTCAAGCGTTGGCCTTCCAAATCCGTATCCAGTCTTTCGCAGTCTGACAGCAGTTGCCGCCGATGATATTTATGGAGTTGGGAGTGAAATCGTTCACTGGGATGGCGAATCATGGCAAGTCGTTGCGACACCGGGCATTCTCTTGAACGCGGTTGACGCTGTCTCCGCTTCAGATGTTTGGGCAGTTGGGAGACGCTCAAAAATCGTTCATGGCACCTCCATTGCGCAAGTTCGCGCAAGAGCGCCAAAAGACAATTCAGAACTGCCTGAAGGTAAAGTTAGTTTGAGATGGCAAGACCAAGATTGTGCGGATTATTATAAAGTGGTTTTGAGACGAGATTCACCAAAGGGAAAAAAGATTACGCGCGCGACGGTTTCGGAAAATGAATTTCTCACCAGACCGCTTCAGCCGAACGATGATTATTATTGGCGAGTGCGCGCGTGTGATTCTGTGAGATGCAGTGATTGGTCAAAATGGCGTAGTTTTCATATTGTTCCGTGAAGAGAAAAATTTCCGTTTTATCAAGGATGCCAACTGTTCGGAGGATTTTCGATGCTTAGTGCAATTACGTTCATTCCATTGGCTGGCGCAATCATTCTGTTGTTTCTCAAGAATGACAACGCCATCAAACAGTGGGCAATTATTATCAGTATCATCCCACTCATCCTGTCCACTGTCGCGTGGGTGATTTTTCCCACGTGGCCCGGATTCACGATGCTCGGCTCGTGGTGCCGTCCTGAAATTTGGGACGCGAGCGCGAATTACTATTTGGGGGAATGCGCGCCGTGGATTCCCGCGTTGGGCGTGCAGTATCATCTCGGCGTGGATGGTATTTCGATGCCGTTGGTGTGGCTCACCGCATTGCTCACCACGCTTTCGCTCTTTTATTCCGCGCGCACCATCAACAATCGCGTCAAAGAATTTTTCGCGTTGTTCCTGCTCTTGGAAACGGGCATGATGGGCGTGTTCGTTTCGCTCGACCTTTTTCTCTTTTACATCTTTTGGGAAATCGGTCTCGTGCCGATGTATTTCCTCATTGGCATTTGGGGTCACGACGAAGACCGCCCGCAGTACGCGGCAATCAAGTTTTTCATTTACACGCTCGCGGGTTCCGTGTTCATGCTGCTCGGCATCATCGCGCTGTATCTGTACTCGGGTCCGAACAACACGTTTGACATCACACTCCTGACGGCGAATCGCGACTCGATGGCGTGGGCGCAGTCCGCGTTAATTTCCACCGCCGCGTTCATCGGTTTCTTTCTCGCGTTCTCTATCAAGATGCCGCTGTTCCCGTTCCACACCTGGCTCCCTGACGCGCACACTGCCGCGCCCACTGCCGGTTCGGTGATTCTGGCGGGCATTCTCTTGAAACTCGGCGGTTACGGCTTTATCCGCATTTTGATTCCCATGTTCCCGGGAACGTTTCAGGCATTCGCGTTTTGGATTGGCGTACTCGCCGTGATTTCGATTGTGTATGGCGCGCTCGTCGCGATGGCGCAAACCGATTTCAAGCGGCTCATTGCGTACTCGTCCGTTGGTCACATGGGTTTTGTCATTCTCGGTTTCGCCGCCGCTGCCGCGTTGACGAACGAACAACTCACCGACCCCGCGTTGGGCAACTATGTCAACAGCGGCGCAACCGCCATCAACGGCGCGGTGTTGGCAATGATTTCGCACGGTGTGATTACGGGCGGGCTGTTCTTTCTCGTCGGCATGTTGTATGAGCGCACGCACACGCGCGATTTGTCACAGTTCGGCGGGTTCATGGCGCAGCTGCCTGTGTATGGCGGCATGTTGCTCTTGACTTCGTTCGCGTCGCTCGGTTTGCCGGGACTTGCCGGTTTCGTCGGCGAATTTTTGGTGCTGCGCGGCGCATACACCACGCTCACGCTGCTCACGTTTATCGCGGTTCTCGGCGTCGTACTGACCGCCGCGTACATCTTGTGGAAAATTGTCCAAAAGGTGCTGCTCGGCAAAGCCGATGAAAAGTGGGCGAAACTGCCGGACCTCAAAGGATACGAAATTCTTACGCTGGTGCCGCTCGCCGTTTTGATGATTCTCATCGGCATTTATCCGAACTGGATTCTCGACACCATCAATGCAGCTACGGTTGAAATTTTGAGAATGGTCGGCGCAGTGTAAAACCAAGCTAAAAGTGAAAAGCGAAAAGCAAAGTAACACAAATCACTTTTCGCTTTTCACTTTTTACTTTGGACTTATATGGACGGACTCGTACTCCTCTATCTCTCTCCCGAACTGATTCTGATTGCGGCATCGCTGCTGATATTCGGACTCGATTTGATTTGGCGCGGGCGCGAAAATCCCGCCATCGGCTGGATTGCGTTGGCGTCGCTGGTGCTTGCGCTCGCGGTGACGCTGGTGCTTGCGCTGCGCGCGTCACCCGACGGACTTGCGGGAATCACATGGGGCAATCAGGTCGCGATGTTTTGCCGCGCGTGTGTTTCGCAAGGCAACGCGACAATTGCCGATTTGGCGGTGTTTCCACCGAACCAGGTTGCCGACGCGCTCTACGTCTCTGACAATCTCACCAACTTTTTCCGCATCATTGCTGCTATCACGGGCATCGTCATTCTCTTTGCCTCGTTCGATTACATGCGCGGGCGCAAGTACAGCGGCGAGTTTTACGCGCTCTTTTTGCTCGCCGTCGCTTCGATGATTATGCTGGCGGGTTCGACGAACCTGCTCATGATTTTCCTTTCGATTGAATTTTTGAGCATCGTCTCGTACGTTCTCACGGGATACTTGCGCGAAAACAAAAAGTCGAACGAAGCGGCAATGAAATACTTTTTGTTCGGCTCGATTACGTCAGCGATTATGCTTTATGGCATGTCGCTGTTTTACGGCGCGACGAGCTCGCTCAATCTCGGCGAAATCGGCGCCATCATCACAGGCGACACCAATTTTGAAGTTCTCGCGTTGTTTGCGATGGCGTTGGTGTTGACGGGTGTTGGTTTCAAAATCGCGCTCGTGCCGTTTCATCAATGGGCGCCCGATGCGTACGAAGGCGCGCCGACGCCTGTCACCGCGTTCCTTTCGGTCGGACCCAAAGTCGCGGGCTTTGCGGTCTTGCTGCGACTCACGCTCCAAGTGATTTTGGTGTACCGGGCAGATTGGGTGGCGTTGTATGCGATTGTCGCAGTCTTGACGATGACGCTCGGCAATGTGATTGCGTTGGCAGAATCGAATGTGAAACGCCTGCTCGCGTACTCGTCCATCGCGCAAGCGGGTTATATGCTCGTCGGTCTCGCGGGTATCGCCAACAACAACAGTCCGCTCGACGGCGTGAACGCGGTGCTGATTTACATCGCCGCGTACTTGTTCACGAATCTCGGCGCATTCCTCGTCGTCATCGCGATTGAAAACAAAACGGGCGCGGTGGACATTTCACAGTACGGCGGCATGATAAAACGCGCGCCGCTGCTTGCGATTCTCACGGTGTTCTTTATGTTGTCACTCGCGGGCATTCCGCCGACGGCAGGATTCATCGGAAAATTTTTCGTGTTCGGCGCGGCGATTGGCAATAACTTGGGCTGGCTCGCCGCCATCGGCGTCATCAACAGCATCATCAGCGTCTTTTACTATTTCCGCATCCTTCGCCCGATGTTCTTTGACGAAGCGCCCGAAGGGGCAACGACGATAACGTACTCGCCGTGGCTGCGCTGGGGACTTGTGATTTCGGCAGTGATGACACTGCTCATCATGTTGTATCCTGTGCCGCTGTTCAATCTCGCAACGTACGGCGCACAGATTTTTGGTGTGGCGATGAGATAAACGAGAAACGGGAAACGAAAAACGAGATTCGAGCGTTCGCACCGCGAACATCGAATCTCGTTTTTTTTTATCAAAATGATGAATTGGAGAATTAGAGTTTGAGCAGTCGCTCCGCCAACACCATCGCGCGCGCAATCGCCTGGTCCATGTCGCAATAACGGTGCTCGCCGAGTCGCCCGCAGTCCAAGAGCTTTGGAATCGCTTGTGCGCGCTTGCGATATTTTACGTACAACGCGGCGTTAGCGGTGTCGGGAGGATTTCGAGATACGGCTTTCTGCCTGCCGGCGCGACGGTGACAATGCGATGCGACCTTACCACTCGCCCGCGTATTCCAGAACATAGGGCGCGGCGTTCTGCTGAACCAACGCGTAATGCAATTCCACCAGTTGTCGCAAATGCAAAACATCGTGCGCAACCCACGCGCAAAACATTTCGCCTGCCGTGACGCTGCCGAACTGATTCGTGATGGAAGACTCCCAATTCGGCGCGTGCAAACCGGACAGCCACCTTAAAGATTTCGCGCGCTCGTTCATGAAATTTTGCAGCGATGTCTCCAAATCGCGCTCGTTGTACTTTTTCTCTATCACCCAGCCCGTCGGGTTAATGGGCGGAAACGGTTCGGCGGGATGATGCAAAATAATATCGAGCCGGACGCGAAAATCGAACTGTTCTTCGTCGTACAAGTGGTTGATGACCTCAAGGATGGACCACGCGTCCGCGTTCGGTTTCATGCGCGCGTGTTCTGTGGAAATGCCGCGCGCGAGTGATTCGATTGCGCGCGCGTGCTGTTCGAGTTGAGCGAATAAAAATTCGTAATTCATTGAGGACTCCTTCCTGCAGGTGGGCTAGTGCATCATTAACCAACTTGTTTTGCGTACCGGTGCGTTGAAAGACGCTTTCTAAACGATTCCATTGTGTGCGACTCACAAGAGCTTGTTTAATGCTGCACTAGGAGGAATTGTAGCAGAAACGCGAGAATTTTGGGTGTTCTGTCTCGCATGGAAAGGTTGAGACGGCGCGTGATACGCAGCAGAAACAAAATCGCAACCACCGCGCCAAACACAAGCGGCAGTTGAATAAAATCGCGGTCGAGCAACAAATAATGCAGCACGGCGAGCGGCAGCGCGAGATAGACGAGCCGATGCAAAATTTTCCAGCGTCTGCCCAACCGGCGCTGCCAGCCGCGTGTGGAGGTGAGCGCGAGGGGAATCAATAACGCGAAACCAATCGTGCCAATCAACATGGCGCGGCGTTCGTCCAAATCGCGCAAAATCAATTCCACATCAAATTCATTGTCGCCCCACGCGTACGCGAACAAATGAATCGCAGTGAACAGAAATCCATACAGTCCCAATGCGCGCCGAATTTGAATCGCGCCCTGCCAATGCAAAATGCGCGCCGCAGGCGTACACGCGAACGAGGCGACGAGCAAAATCAACCCAATCGTTCCCGTTCGCAGCATCACAAAACGAATCGGCGTCGCAAGCTGCGCGAACAGGTAATAGTACGCCAAAATGAAAAGCGTTGCGATGCAAACTCCATGCACCACAACGCGATGCCAATTTTTTTTCGCCCAATTCAACGCGACAGCGTCCCCGTCCTTTGTCATTCTTTATTCGTCGTCAGACAATGTGATACCCAAAATCCCTTTCAAAATCGCGCCAGACGCTGTGAATGTGCGTGCCGCCGTTGCGCGAGTTGTCGTACTCGACGAGAAATTTGGGACCTTGAATGCGAAAATACTGCGGACGTTTTTTCTCTAAACTGCCCGCCCAACCAAAACGAATCGAGTTCACCTCCGCGTTCACGCGTTCCCAATTCTGCGCGGCGATTTCCGGCGGCAGTGTGGCGAGATACGCGTCGAGAATCGCGGTAACCAGTCCTTGCTGCGTGCCGTCCAATTCCGCGAATGGAATGCCGACTGTTTCGAGCGGCGCAACGCGCGGTTGATTCCAGGTGACGTGTTGGGTGAGCGTGCGCGTTTGAATGATTGCCTGTTCGCGTTTCGCGCCTTGCAGGGAATTGATAATTTGCAGCGCGGCATCTTCTTCCACACCCATCGCGCGCAGACCTTCGTCCGTTTGCGTGGGCCACGCGCCGTGAAAGAGCGGCGTCATTATCACTTGGTCGCCGACGACGGTGAATTGGCGCGAGAGGTGATGTCCTTCCCATCGCCAGCCCCACGCATTTTTCGCGTCGGGCGCACCGAACACGGTGACGTAATACAGTTCGGGATTGTTGCCGAGATATTTCTGAAGTGACATGATTTCGCGCGATTTTTGATAACCCTGCGGAGACACACTCGCTTGCAATAACGCGAACGCCGCGTCTTTTTGCGCCTGCGTCATTTCCGTCAACGCAAGACCATTGCGCGGAAAATTGCCGGGCGTCGTCCAGTGCCATCGAAAACGTTCCGCATCGGCAAAATCGTACGTAGCTTTATCCAAACGCGCGCCGTCGAGCGATTCCAAAAAGCGGGTCGTCGCTTGCGCGATGTTTTGTGCGAGCGATGACGCGCGAGTCACGGTATTCGCCGGCGCGGCGGTTGGCGCGGTGGACGAGGCAGAGGTCGCTGCGGCGATTGTCGGGGAGACTGTGTTTGGTGGAATGGTGCTCGGTGGAACTGCGGTTGAAGGGAGTGCGCTTGGCGAAAATGGCGTTGGGGTTGCTCCGGGCGCGCAGCCCGCGGCGGTCAGCGCGAGCGCGCCCGCGCCTACGGCGGAGAGGTGTAAAAATTTTCGGCGTCTCATAGTTGCGTTTCCAAATTGGGAGCGATGGAAAAACTATGCGACGCCGAGATTAAAATTTGTGGAAAAAGATATGAGTGAACCGGCTGCCGAATCAGTGAATATCTTTGCAAGGAACAGAGTCGGCGGACAACGCTTGCGCTGAGAAATGGTCGTTCAATCGCCAAATTCCACTCTATCGCCCACAGAGACAAGCCCGCCTTGCAGGACTTTGGTATCAAGGGCAAGTGTGCCCTGAAATTTTTTGACAATGTGACGGAGAACGGCGGGGTCTTGTGCCTGCGTATCGGGGTCAAAGGTTGTCATGACGCAGCGCCCCCTGAGTTGGGCAAATTGGACCAAAGCATTTCCAATTCGCATTCGGCGCCCGGGCCATTCTCTTTCCGCAAGACCTTCCACCCCGCCAATAATGATATTGGGGCGCAGACGACGCCCGTCGTAACCAAACTCGGATATAGCACCATCCGTTGCAACCAAAAGAGGCAGCACATCAAAGCGTTCCAGCCCGTTCCATTCCATCAGACGCGCATTCGGTCCCGCCGCAGACATGATTGCATGCTCAGTCTCGGGCGCATCCCATGGGCGTCCATCAACTTGCACAGCGCCATCTTTGCCGATGGTTGCTTTTAAACCAAGCAGTTGAGGGCGCGTGCGTGATGTGACCAACTGACGAGTCTTGTCGTCGTAGACCAGAATGCGACGGTCTCCTTGGATTCCATCCGAGAATAATTCTGCGCGTTCAAGTTGTTCTCCGGCAAGCGATTTCACCGGATAGCGCCAAATTTCAGCGATATGCATTTTGTTGTTGTGATGTGGACGCATAGAGTTCTCCCGCCTTGTCTGCCGAGTGGGCAGATAAAGTCGTTTGTAAATTTGTGAATGATATGAATAAAGCCCGGTTTCCGTTCGCGAGCTACCGGTCAAGAAGTGATTCAGAGGCGGGGGCAAAAGTAAAAGCGAACGGCGCGGATTGCTGCCGTATCAAGCCCGGTTGAGCAAAGCCGCACACAAGAGGACCCGAGCCGTTGGGCGGAGTGTTGCCCCGGCGCGTGGCGACGGAACGACGAGATAAAACGCCCGCGCCTTTGGGTGTGTATTGCGGTTCGATTATGTTTGTGGTGAATCGTGAGGTCATGTGGTTATGATGTGGGGAGAGGCGAAAATCTTACATGCCCTTTGCGCCTCTGTCATTTGTGGCAAGTGCTTTTGAAACTTGGTTGGCGCTGTGCGGCAGCTACCATGGCTATGTTCATCAGGTACATTTTGTCTTGCTGCGGCTTTCATTCTTTGGTTTTTTGTTGCGATGATAAGTTAGGGCGAGTGAAACGCACAAGCTCAATTCTTTGACAGGAATCACATCCTCTTTGTTAAAGAGGATGGCTCGATTTCCATCATAGGTAAAGACATTTGGAAAAATAGTTTTGAAGGAATCAATGAGGTTGGTTTGGCAGTGAAAATACATCGCGTAGCTACCTTGTTGATTTCCGTCTATCCTGACTGTAGTTCCACTTTTGGATTTCGTCGTAAGATAACTCGGCTGACCCCATTTTAGGGTCTCTTCTAACTCCCCAACCCCTTCCGTTTCTGACGCTACATCGAATATCAGTTGGCGGAGAAACATCAACTTTGCCCGTATGTTCCGAGGGTAAGCGTCGAAAACCGCCGCGACTTTGGAGTCTTTAAATGGTTTCACACTTGTTCTCCTTGCCTTGAAGCTTGCGCTTGATGATTGACGATGGATGATACCGGCATTGGAACGGTTCTGGCTTCTGTCTCAGAATGACGATGGCGGATTACGCGGACCATCAACGCGCTGTTTTGAGAATTTCTCTGGCTACCAACGAAATTTATGCGGACCCCATGTTACCCAAGCCATACCATCATAACCATAGTACGGGACGATGGCGCGCCCGGGCGGAGCGACGACATCAATGCGCTTCAGGTCTTGCGCCGTCAATTGTACGGTGAGTGACTCGAGCGCATCTGCCAAATGTTGCTTGGTGCGCGGACCGATAATGGGACTCGTTACCCCCGGTTGTTGAGTACACCATGCCAGCGCGAGCTGATAGGGAGTGCAACCTTTCTCTTGGCTCAGCGTTTCCACCAAATCCAAAACGGCAAAAGCGGCTTCCGAATAGTGCGGTTGTTCAGCCGCTTTCCAAAATTCTTGAAAGCGTGAACCGGCGGGAGAAGGCATTGCGCGCCGATACTTGCCGCTGAGAAAGCCGCCCGCTGTCGGCGACCATGGAATGATTGCAATTCCGTACGTTTGCGCCATCGGGACAAGTTCACGTTCAACCCGCCGGTCCAATAGATTGTACGCCGGTTGCTCACAAACAAACCGATTGAGACGATATTCCTTTGACACCCAGAGGGACTCGATGATTTGCCAGGCGGCGAAGGAACTTGTGCCGAGATAGCGCACCTTGCCAGCTTGAACCAAATCATCCAGCGCTCGCAGCGTCTCGTCAATCGGAATTTCGTTGGTCGGGTGATGGAGTTGATACAGGTCAATATGGTCCGTTTGGAGTCGCCGGAGGGATGCCTCACACTGCTCAATCACATGGCGACGGCTGCTGCCCTGCGCGTTGGGGTCGTCGGACATGGCAAAGTACGCCTTGGTCGCCAAGACGATTCGTGAACGCTGTCCATTCTGCTTTAGGGCTTTGCCCACAATTTCTTCGCTCCGTCCGCGTCCCAAGCTGAAATTGGCAGGGTCATGCCCATACACATTTGCCGTGTCAATAAAGTTGATGCCGCCGTCGAGCGCAGAATGAATAATCCCTATTGAATCTGTTTCATCGGCGCGCCCACCGAAATTCATACACCCCAAACAGAGTCGGCTTACCTTTACGCCGGTACGTCCAAGATTGTTGAACTCCATACATTGATTCCTTAATCACTGATGTTACGCATGTCATTTCGAGAGCAGCGAGAAATCTCGGTTTTCGCGCGCCACAGCGGCAAGGACATGGTGGTTGCACCCGCTTGAACCGCGACGAAAATCCATAACGCAACCGCCAGCTGCCCGACAGAGTCAAGCGCACCGTAAAGCAGAGCGGGGCGGAACAGCCGCAGTGCACTCCACAACAATACCAATGTTCCGCTAAAATTGACAAAGAGCATCGTGACGGGGTCAACTATAGGCAGTGCGGTTCCTGCGAAACCGAGTTGCGCATGCAATTCGGAAAGAAATCGCAGGAAGGGTGCAGCCGTCCATTGGGTGGCAAAGGCGGCAGTTACAAGAACATCATATGCGGCGCCCCAAAAAATGATACGCCGTGAAACGAGAGGGGTTTGAGATAGTGTGGTTTCCATGATGATATTCTAAAGGTTGCACCATAGTGCCGAGTCAAGGGGCAAAAAAAAACCAGCTTTCGCGGAAAATGGATACGTGAGAGGTTGCCTGCGTGCGAGCTACTGACACGCGTCGTGTTATCCTTTACCAGAGCGGAAAATATCGGATAGGTAGTTTCTTGGCTGGAATCATGTTTAATACTGTCAGAACAATTCCCCACGCGATGGATGTAACAAACGAGAGAACAAATAACCCTCCCCAAGTCAGAGGATACTTGATCCAATGGTCGCGTGTTGAGGTGAAACGATCGCGCACCAGCCAGAACGCGAGCGCCATCGTTGAACCGTAGGCGACAAAAACAAACAACCACCATATCAAACCAACCGGGAAGGTTTGCAAGCCCACCAAAAATATCCTGCCTTGTTGCTCCATCAACACGCCGTATAAACCTGTTGTGATAAAGACCTCTGCGGTTGTGAAATGATAACGCCGCAGCGCAAGCCACCAAGCCAGCCACCATGCAGTGTAAAAACCGATGGCGATTAGCACATCGGGAAAAAGTTGAGGATGAAAGAGCGCGGGTTCGGGCACATTCTTGACATATTCGTTCAGCCATGCGCTGAATTCCAATATCATTGTGCATAACAGCGTGGAGACGAGCAACTGCACCGCGGGCGTGCCAAATTTCGGCAAGCGCCACCTGCGGAGATAGGCGAGAGTGAACAGCGGATAAGGGAATAATGCGGGTAAATTCAAACTGCCCAGCAGTACGAGTATGCCGCTGAGTGCCAAGACAATTTTCCATTTTTGTGTCGTCAATACCTTTTCCTTCAAGAAATGAATTTTTCCCATGTGATAATACAGCCGTCCAACTACCCGTATCCTGCGGCACTGCCGCACAAAGATACATGGACGGCTTGTTGCCGTCCATGCTTTCTAAATCACTTCCCCATTCACCACCGCTATCGGTTCGCCCATCTCGTACTGTGGACTTGTTTCGGTGCCGATGCCGAACGGCTGCCATTTGTGTTCGTCCGTGTTGAGACGATGTTTCGTGCCGCCGCGTCGGTGCGTTTGGTTAAATCCTTCGGGTTCGATGCTGATGCGTTCGCCTTCGAGCAATCCAAACACGCCGCTTTGTCCGGGTTCCGCGCGTTTCTCTTGACAGAACTTGCAGGTGCGCGGGTCATGCGGTTGGTAATCGAGCGGCTCTTCGTACGTAGTGATGAAACCTTCAAAGTTTCGTAACACCACTTTGTGGTCGCTCGCGCTGATTTGATATTGCGGCATCACCGGAATTTTCCCGCCGCCGCCCGGCGCGTCCACCACAAACGTAGGAATCGAATAGCCCGACGTGTGTCCGCGCAATGCCTCCATGATTTCGATGCCTTTGGCGACGGGCGTGCGGAAGTGTCCCGCGCCGTGTACCAAATCGCATTGATACAAATAGTACGGACGCACGCGCATTCGCACCAAATCGTGTACGAGTTGTCGCTGCACGTGCGGACAATCGTTCACGCCCGCGAGCAAGACGGACTGATTGCCCAATGGAATCCCCGCGCGCGTCAATCTATCACACGCTTCGTCCAATTCCTTTGTAATTTCGTTCGAGTGATTGACGTGAATGTTTAACCACAACGGATGAAATTTGCCGAGCATGTCGCACAATTCTTGCGTCACGCGCATCGGCATAAACACGGGCACGCGCGAACCGATGCGAATAATTTCGATATGCGGAATTGCGCGCAGCCGCGACAAAATTTCTTCCAATAGTTTTGGCGCAAGCACCAACGGGTCGCCGCCCGAAAGCAGCACATCGCGGACTTGCGGCGTGCGCTGCAGATATTCAATCTGCGCGTCAAAATCTTTGCGCGAAAACGTCGCGGTCGGGTCGCCGACGATGCGCGAACGTGTACAGTAACGGCAGTATGTGGCGCACTGCGTTGTAATCAGCATCAGCACGCGGTCCGGATAGCGATGTACCAAACCGGGAACGGGCGAGTGCGCGTCTTCGGCGAGCGAATCTTCCATCATCGCCGTAAAGGGCGCGAGTTCGTGCGCGGTGGGCACCACTTGTTGACGAATCGGGTCGCGGGGGTCGTTCGGGTCAATCAGTGAGGCAAAGTACGGGGTAATGTCCACGCGAAAAAGATTTTTTGCCCGGAGGGCGTCTTTTTCGCTTTCATTCAGTTCGAGAACATTCGCGAGTTCTTGTACGGTGTTGAGCCGATTGGAAAGTTGCCAGCGCCAGTCGTTCCATTTTTCATCCGGAACGTCTTGATAAAATTTTGCGCGCTTGGATGGAAATTCATGTTTCATTTTTGGTATCCTCCACTCATAAAACGCAAGTACATGACAAAATTACACGACACGACGGAGGATACGCGGTGGGTCGTGGTCGGTGCGAAAAAATCCCGCCGGGTTTTTCTGGCAGCGGAAAACGTTTGGCTGGCTCATTACGCGCGGAGTATAGCATAAATGAAAACCAGCGTAAATGGAATCGCGCGCCGCGTGCCGCAACGTCCTCTCCCAAGCGGCGTGCTTGCGCTCGCTAATGTCGCGGCGGGCGACGACCCAGACTTTGCTGTGCGTGGCATCGTCGAACGTGCTGATAGTGGCATAACA